>NZ_JBFRDH010000051.1:0-355 GCF_052113485.1 Lysobacter sp. TAF61 | reverse complement strand
GAGCGGGCGATGTACCGGGGGCCGAGGGACTGGCAGGACCGCGGGCTGTCAGCGTGGCGGATCGGCGGCGGCGGATCGCGGATGAAAATCGCGGATAATGGGGGCTTTCTTTTCGACGAGCCCCTGGAAGGAAGCGCGATGGAATTTAGCACAAAAGCCCTGGATTGGAGCAAAGCCGGCCAAAATGGTTTCCTGGCCACGAAGACCGACTGCCTGGTGGTTGGGCTGTTCGAAGGCCAGAATCTGGCCGGCGTGGCCAAGGCGCTGGACGTTGCCACCAAGGGGCTGGTGGGCCGTCTGGTCAAGCAGGGCGACTTCGAAGGCAAGCGCGGCACCCAGGTGATGCTGCCCGAGG
>NZ_JBFRDH010000050.1:0-363 GCF_052113485.1 Lysobacter sp. TAF61 | reverse complement strand
GCTTGAAGCGCGAAAAGCGGCCCGAACAAGGAGAGTCCAATAACCGCCCAGCCAGCATCATACGCGGCGGGTGAGAGCGCGACCAAGAGCACGCTGCCCAGGCCAACCAAGAGGCAGAGCCAGAGGAAGGATTTGCCCCTTACACGGTTGGCGAATGCTTCCATGGCCGCCTAACGCCTGAGTTAAGCCGACATCAATCGCGTAGCGATTGGTGTTCGGCTTGAATGACCTGTTAGGCCTAGCGCCGCAACCGGAGCCAAGAACTGCGGCCGACTGCTCTTCCATGACCTAACCCCCGGGCGGGAATGTATCAGCTCGCCGTGCCCCGCGCCGCCGAAGACCGGGGGCCTGCCGAAGGGGGAA
>NZ_JBFRDH010000049.1:0-374 GCF_052113485.1 Lysobacter sp. TAF61 | reverse complement strand
CCGATACCGTGCGCTGGGTGGAAGTCTTCTCCCACACGGTGCAGTTACATCGCACCCCGCTGTCGATCGCGCCGATCTTCACGCGCCAGCGCGAGGGCCAGCCGCGCGCGTGGGTCTTCACCTCGGCAACGCTGTCGGTGAAGGGCAATTTCACGCACTACGCGGCGCAACTGGGCCTGGACAAGGACCGGTCGCTGACGTTGCCTAGCCCGTTCGACTACGCGCAGCAGGGCCTGCTCTATGTGCCGCGCGACATGCCGGCGCCGCAGTCGCCCCAGTTTACCGAGGCGGTGGTGGAGAAGACGCTGCCGCTGATTGAAGCCGCTGGCGGACGGACGTTCCTGCTCTGCACAACGCTTCGCGCCGTGCAGAAG
>NZ_JBFRDH010000048.1:0-398 GCF_052113485.1 Lysobacter sp. TAF61 | reverse complement strand
CTCTCTACCAGGACGGTGGGCTGGAGCTGGCCCGCAAGGTGTTCCTCGACCTGTGGTCGGAAGAGTTCGACCGGGCCGGGCAGGGGCGTCCGCGCGATCCTAAGACCGCCCTGCAGGAATGGGCGCAGAGCAAGGGCCGTCCGCTGCCGTCCTATCGCGTGCTCGACCGCACCGGTCCCGACCACGCGCCGGAGTTCACAGTCCAGGTCAGCGTCAAGGACGTCGATCCGGCCATCGCCAAGGGCAAGTCCCGCCAGGAAGCCGAGAAGGCCGCGGCCAAGGCGCTGCTGGAGCGCGTGGGCGGGTAAAGTGATCTCTCCCTCCCCCTTGATGGGGGAGGGCTTTTGCAGTGCTGCTGTGCTACACGCACGCCCAATGACTGAAAACACCTCCAACAC
>NZ_JBFRDH010000047.1:0-400 GCF_052113485.1 Lysobacter sp. TAF61 | reverse complement strand
GGCGTTAGGCCTGCTTGAGATCCATCGATGACCAAAGATGAGTTCATCCACCGACGGAAGATCCTTGGTAGGGAATCACCAAGGTTCGACTCGCTCGTTGCCGTCGCCATAGTTGCCTTAGCAGTTCTTGGTGTTCCGCTCTCCAGGCAAGCCTCAAATGCGGTCACATTCGCGTACATCGGAGTCCTTCTGGTTCTCTGCATTGCATATCTGGYCTRCTCGGAGCGGTGGGCCAAGAAGACCGGCATGCTATGCCACGCCTGCCGTAGGCCAATGCTGCGACGGGCTGGTGACATTGCTGTGGCCACAGGCACCTGCCCGCACTGCAAGAAGTCTGCATTTGAGCGGCAGGCCTAACAATTCATTCAAGCCGACACCGCTCCGCGGCGCGGCTTAACTC
>NZ_JBFRDH010000046.1:0-420 GCF_052113485.1 Lysobacter sp. TAF61 | reverse complement strand
GCGCTAGGCTGAACTCTAGTCGGCGTTTCGGGGACTTCGATAAATGGCGGAAGCATCGGCTCGCGACGCCCTGCTGGTGGACGCCAGCACCTTCTTCGAGGTCTCGCTGGACCTGCTGATCATCCGCGATCTGGAAGGCACCGTGCTGAAGGCCAGCCGGTCCTGGCAGACCAAGCTGGGTCATCGCCCCGAGGACATGGAAGGCCAGCCCCTGCTGCGGCTCGTCCAGCCCGACGACATGCCCGGCACGCGCGACAGCGTGGTCGAGGTCGAGAACCGCAAGGAAGGCGATCCGGTCCGGGGCTTCATCAACCGCTATCGCCACGCCGACGGCCACTACCGCACCCTGGAATGGCGGGCCCAGCGCGCGGGCGACCGCATCTATGGCGTGGCCCGCGACGTCACCGACCGGGTGGCGGC
>NZ_JBFRDH010000045.1:0-421 GCF_052113485.1 Lysobacter sp. TAF61 | reverse complement strand
GGCTGACCCCGTAGAGGCGCGGTTCCAGCGTGTAGACATTGGTGAACAGGCCCGAGGTGTCGTCGGTGGTGTAGGCGTCGGTGATCGGCGTCTTGTTCAGCAGGTTCTTCACATAGGCGTCGATCGACAGGCCAAGCTCCGGCTTCTCGATCTTGAGCGTCAGGTTGACGTTCTCCCAGGATTTCAGCCGGTCGTACTCGGTGTTGTAGATGCGGGCGTACTGCTCGCTCTGGCGGTAGTAGTCGCCGCGCACGGTGGCGGCCCAGCCCGACGGCAGGTCGAAGGTGTACTGGGCGCCCAGCGACAGGGTCCAGTGCGGCGAGTTGGGCAGTTCGTTGCCCGACAGGTCGGCCGCGCGGCCGTCGATCGAAGCCCCGGCGGCGTAGTTGTAGAGGCCGGTGCTGTTGGCCAGGGTATTGGC
>NZ_JBFRDH010000044.1:0-429 GCF_052113485.1 Lysobacter sp. TAF61 | reverse complement strand
CAAGCGTTATCAGGACGAGCACCGCGAGAAGCAGCCATGTCCAAACGATATGGACATGTAGGTAGACCGGAGCATGCACTACAAACATCGATGAGAACGCCACCCAAGGCAAGAATATAAGTGTAGCGACCAAGGTTCGGGGCCAAAGCCGAGCATCCAACTTGATGGTCGCTGCCACAAAAATCGACTCAGCCACGTAGATGACGCAGACAACAAGGAAGTGCATCGTCGGGTAGTGCCACAGYCGTCTGTCTGCGTCCGTATAGAAGAAGTAGTAACGAGGATCCAGACTAATCCAAGTGCTAACGCCAATTACAAGAGCAGTCGCCAGACCGATGATCAGGTTCTTGCGCTGAGCCGCCGTGAAGTTGGCCATGCTGTCTAACGCCTGAGTTAAGCCGCACCGCGGAGCGGTGTCGGCTTGAATGA
>NZ_JBFRDH010000043.1:0-438 GCF_052113485.1 Lysobacter sp. TAF61 | reverse complement strand
GTCATGGGGCGCAAGCAGTGCATGCCGATCACGTACGAGAAGCGCACCTCGCTGGGCCCGCTGATGGTGGGAGACGAGATCCTGCAACTGGAACCCAGCGTCCTGTACGTGACCGACTGGTACTGCCCGGCCGAAGCCTTCGTGTTGCGCACCGAGATCCGGCAGAACAACAAGGTGCAGCGCGTGGATGTGACCGCGCTGGAGATGGTGGACACCGAGCCGGAGTCGCGCTGAAGGCGTCACGCTGAAACTGGCGACCGCGTGGGCGGCAAACAAAAAACCCCGGGTGGGACCCCGGGGTTTTTTCTGAGCAGCGATCAGCGACCAATCAGTTGCCTTGTGCAGCCTTTTTGGTCTTCTTCGTCTTGGACTTCTTCGGCGCGGTCGACTGGTCGACCAGGTCGGCGCGCGTGCTCTTGTTCGCGCCCTGGCTGTATG
>NZ_JBFRDH010000042.1:0-468 GCF_052113485.1 Lysobacter sp. TAF61 | reverse complement strand
TTCCCGGCCATAGCGCTCATAGACGTACTGCATCACCTCCTCGCGCCGCTCGTGCTCGAAGTCGACGTCGATGTCGGGCGGCTCGCCGCGGTTTTCGGAGATGAAGCGGGTGAACAGCAGGCGGTGCCTGGTGGGATCGATGGCGGTGACGCCCAGGCAGTAGCAGACCGAGGAATTGGCCGCCGAGCCGCGCCCCTGGCACAGGATCCCCTGCCCCCGCGCCCAGCCGACGATGTCGTGCACGGTGATGAAGTAGTTGGGGTAGTCCATCTTGGCGATCAGCCGCAGCTCTTCCTTCAGCTGCGCGGCCACCTTCTCGGGCACGCCGTCCGGATAGCGCCAGGCCGCCCCCTGCCAGGTCAGGTCGGTCAGGTGCTGCATCGAGGTCTTGCCCGGCGGCACGGGCTCGTCGGGATACTCCTCGTGCAGGTCGGAAAGGTCGAAGCCGATGCGCGCGACGATCTCGAC
>NZ_JBFRDH010000041.1:0-493 GCF_052113485.1 Lysobacter sp. TAF61 | reverse complement strand
GGCGTTAGGCGTGTTGTCGCAGATGTGCAGCCGTAAGGGTGTAGAGCCGCACGGGTGGCGGACGCGTGGCGGGCGACTCCGCTAGCCCCTAGGTCGCTCTTCTTCGATGCCGGCCCCGGGCAGGGCGGGGGCTGCTTCACAGGCCGCCGCAAGCTGCTACATTTTGGTCCGGGGAAGGCCCAGGTTATGGCCGGCTGCAGTTCTCGGCTCCGGTCACGACACTAGGCCTAACAAGTCATTCAAGCCGACACCGCTCCGCGATGCGGCTTAACTCTGGCGTTAGGCACGTAGTCGCAGCCGTGCGGCCAGGTCGAGGGAGCGACGCGATGTCGGGGCTCATGCTCGCCCGCTTTGTGCTTCGGTAAAGCGTACAACGCCCCCAGTTGAGCTCATTGCCGGCGGCTGTCTTCCCCCTTCGGCAGGCCCCCGGTCTTCGGCGGCGCGGGGCACGGCGAGCTGATACATTCCCGCCCGGGGGTTAGGTCATGGAAGA
>NZ_JBFRDH010000040.1:0-505 GCF_052113485.1 Lysobacter sp. TAF61 | reverse complement strand
GCTGATGGGGAGGCGCGGAGCGGCCGGGCGGAGCCCGGGGACCGTAGGTTTGTTTAGCGTTTCGGCTTCGTCGACCGCTCCGCCGCGTCGTTATTCCGGAGGGCCGGAGGCGCGGGTGCTGTTTCAACCCTGGACCCGGCTGTCCCACGGACGGGCAGGATCAATAGCCCCGCGGTGATCCGGCGGCGGCCTCGGCTGATCCTGTTAGGCCGGTTTGACGATCCCGGCCCTGTCGACCCGCAAGCTTGTCCAGGAAGGGTTCGCAGGGCCCCGGATCTATCCACGAACAGACCCTGTCCCGCCTTCCCGAGACCTTCTTGCGGCCCCGCTCGATGCGGTCCTCGCCACGCTTGGGCCGGTACCAAGAGCCCTCCCCATGGCGGGGACGGCTTTGATTATGCAGCCGGTTTSAGCGCGTCTGATTGAATWGGCTGAGAAAGTTGTAGAGCGTTGGATTGGYTSGGTWYTTTTCGGCGAACGCCGGGGATCCACGCTGCTYTATCCC
>NZ_JBFRDH010000039.1:0-566 GCF_052113485.1 Lysobacter sp. TAF61 | reverse complement strand
GAACCAGCCCCTCCCCTTTCCGGAGCCGGTACCCAACAAGAGCGACTAGGGGCTAGCGAAGTCGCCCGCCACGCATCCGCAACCTGCGCGGCTCTACGCCCTTACGGCTGCACAGCGGCGACAACTCGCCTAACGCCTGAGTTAAGCCGACATCAATCGCGTAGCGATTGGTGTTCGGCTTGAATGACCTGTTAGGCCTAGCGCCGCAACCCGAGCCAAGAACTGCGGCCGGCTGCTCTTCCGTGACCTAACCCCCGGCGGGAATGTACCAGCTCGCGGTGCCCAGCGCCGCCGAAGACCGGGGGCCTGCCGGGGGGGCGTACGCATGACCGAAGCACAGAGCGGGCGAGCATGAGCCCCGACATCGCGTCGCTCCCTCGACCTGGCCGCACGGCTGCGACTACAGTCCTAACGCCAGAGTTAAGCCGCGCCGCGGAGCGGTGTCGGCTTGAATGACTTGTTAGGCCTAGTGTCGTGACCGGAGCCGAGAACTGCCGCCGGAAATGTCCTAGACCTTCCCCGGCCCGAAATGTATCAGCTTGCGGAGGCCTGTGAACCAGCCCCTC
>NZ_JBFRDH010000038.1:0-570 GCF_052113485.1 Lysobacter sp. TAF61 | reverse complement strand
GCGGAGGCCTGTGAACCAGCCCCTCCCCTTTCCGGAGCCGGTACCCAACAAGAGCGACTAGGGGCTAGCGAAGTCGCCCGCCACGCATCCGCAACCTGCGCGGCTCTACGCCCTTACGGCTGCACAGCGGCGACAACTCGCCTAACGCCAGAGTTAAGCCGACAGCAATCGCGTAGCGATTGGTGTTCGGCTTGAATGACTTGTTAGGCCTAGTGTCGTGACCGGAGCCGAGAACTGCAGCCGGCCATGCCCTGGGCCTTCCCCGGTCGAAAATGTAGCAGCTTGCGGCGGCCTGTGAACCAGCCCCCTTCCCTGCCCGGAGCCGCAATCCAAGAGGGGCGACCGGGGCCACCGAAGTCACTCGCGACGCCCAGCGCCCCATGCGGCTCTACGCCCTTACGGCTGCACCGCGACGACAGCATGCCTAACGCCTGAGTTAAGCCGCACCGCGGAGCGGTGTCGGCTTGAATGACTTGTTAGGCCTAGTGTCGTGACCGGAGCCGAGAACTGCAGCCGGCCATGCCCTGGGCCTTCCCCGGCCGAAAATGTAGCAGCTTGCGGCGGACTGTG
>NZ_JBFRDH010000037.1:0-606 GCF_052113485.1 Lysobacter sp. TAF61 | reverse complement strand
CGGCGGCCTGTGAAGCAGCCCCCGCCCTGCCCGGGGCCGGCATCGAAGAAGAGCGACCTAGGGGCTAGCGGAGTCGCCCGCCACGCGTCCGCCACCCGTGCGGCTCTACACCCTTACGGCTGCACATCTGCGACAACACGCCTAACGCCTGAGTTAAGCCGACGTCAATCGCGTAGCGATTGGTGTTCGGCTTGAATGACCTGTTAGGCCTAGCGCCGCAACCGGAGCCAAGAACTGCGGCCGACTGCTGTGCCATGACCTAACCCCCGAGCGGAAATGTACCAGCTCGCGATGCCCCGCGTAGCCGAAGACGAGGCCCCGGCCGGAGCGGGACCAATGCCGCGGGGATGACGACAGATGGGGGCGTTGTGCGCACACCCGGAGCACAAAGCGGGCGAGCATCAGCCCTGGCAACGCGTCGCTCCCGCAACCCGGCCGCACGGCTGCGACTACAGACCTAACGCCTGAGTTAAGCCGCGCCGCGGAGCGGTGTCGGCTTGAATGACTTGTTAGGCCTAGTGTCGTGACCGGAGCCGAGAACTGCCGCCGGAAATGTCCTAGACCTTCCCCGGCCCGAAATGTATCAGCTTGCGGAGGCCTGTGAAC
>NZ_JBFRDH010000036.1:0-639 GCF_052113485.1 Lysobacter sp. TAF61 | reverse complement strand
GCGCCCTGCGCAACCCGGCTTTGGTGGGAATGGCCATTGCTTCGTGGTGTCGAGGCCTGGTCCGTGGAGCTAGACTCATCCAGCAGGGTCGTCAAAACTACTCACTGGGTCTCGCCGTAGGGCGTGGCCTAACAATTCATTCAAGCCGACACCGCTCCGCGGTGCGGCTTAACTCTGGCGTTAGGCACGTAGTCGC
This sequence comes from Lysobacter sp. TAF61, assembly GCF_052113485.1. NCBI lineage: Bacteria > Pseudomonadati > Pseudomonadota > Gammaproteobacteria > Lysobacterales > Lysobacteraceae > Lysobacter > Lysobacter sp. TAF61. The sequence continues at coordinate 443 of NZ_JBFRDH010000036.1, read as the reverse complement.
AGCCGTGCGGCCAGGTCGAGGGAGCGACCCGATGTCGGGGCTCATGCTCGCCCGCTTTGTGCTTCGGTCATGCGTACAACGCCCCCAGTCGAGCTCATTGCCGGCGGCTGTCTGCCCCTTCGGCAGGCTCCGGTCTTCGGCGGCGCTGGGCACCGCGAGCTGATACATTCCCGCCCGGGGTTAGGTCATGGAAGAGCAGCCGGCCGCAGTTCTTGGCTCCGGTTGCGGCGCTAGGCCTAACAGGTCATTCAAGCCGAACACCAATCGCTACGCGATTGCTGTCGGCTTAATTCAGGCGTTAGGCCTGCTTGAGATCCATCGATGACCAAAGATGAGTTCATCCACCGACGGAAGATCCTTGGTAGGGAATCACCAAGGTTCGACTCGCTCGTTGCCGTCGCCATAGTTGCCTTAGCAGTTCTTGGTGTTCCGCTCTCCAGGCA
>NZ_JBFRDH010000035.1:0-653 GCF_052113485.1 Lysobacter sp. TAF61 | reverse complement strand
CTCGACGACCCGGGGCGCGTAGCCCGCTGCTTCGACCATGGCCACGACGTTGCGCGAGGTTCCGCAGGCGGGGTTGTGGAAGATGGTGATCGGAAAGTCGTTCATGACTCAGGCTCCGGTTTCAGCAGCCACCCGAACACCGCCGCCGCAAGCAGCGCGCCGACGATCTGGGCCAGGATGAACGCCGGCGCACCGACGGGCGCGATGCCGGCGAAGGTGTCGGTCATGGTCCGGGCCAGCGTCACGGCGGGATTGGCGAACGCGGTCGACGCGGTGAACCAGTAGGCGGCGGTGATGTAGAGGCCGACGGCCACCGGCGTGCTCCTGGGCTCGAACCGGGTGGTTCCCAGCACGGTCGCCAGCAGACCGAACGTCGCCACCAGTTCCGAAAGCGCCTGATCCAGGCCGACCCGCGCCTTGGTCGAGACCTGCAGCAGCGCCTCGCCGAACATGGCGTGCGCGATCCAGACGCCCAGCACGGCGCCCGCGACCTGCGCCACCGGATAGAGCGCCGCGTCCAGCCACGGCAGCCGGCGCTGTGACGCCGCCACTAGGGTCACGACCGGGTTGAAGTGCGCGCCGGAGATCGGGCCGAACACGCCGATCAGCACCACCAGGGCCGCGCCCGTGGCCAGGGTGTTGGCCAACAGGGC
>NZ_JBFRDH010000034.1:0-661 GCF_052113485.1 Lysobacter sp. TAF61 | reverse complement strand
GGCGTTAGGACTCACGAAGACATGCATCCGCCGATCGTAATCGACGAGCACGGAGACATCAGCCTCTTCCCCTCGGTTGAGGCCGCCTCTCGCTACCTTGAGCCGATCGATGTTCGCAACAATGAGTACGTCGCCTACGACAGCGCTGGATTCTTGCTCGAGCTAGTCTCCACCGAGCCTGTTGTGAGCATTCCTGGCTATCTTTCAGAACTGCCGCGCCGGGAGCAGCTAGCACAGGTCCTGCGCTCCTTCTTGGAGCGGGCCTCTGGCGTCCCGGTTCCAGCGGAGGTAACGTCGCCGGAGGGACTCCTTGCGCTATTCATCAGCAAGTTCGGTTACACGGGGTGAGCCCTAACATTTCATTCAAGCCGACGCCGCTCCGCGGCGCGGCTTAATTCAGGCGTTAGGCASGTAGTCGCAGCCGYGCGGCCAGGTCGAGGGAGCGACGCGATGTCGGGGCTCATGCTCGCYCGCTTTGTGCTTCGGTCATGCGTACAACGCCCCCAGTCGAGCTCATTGCCGGCGGCTGWCTTCCCCCTTCGGCAGGCCCCCGGTCTTCGGCGGCGCGGGGCACGGCGAGCTGATACATTCCCGCCCGGGGGTTAGGTCATGGAAGAGCAGYCGGCCGCAGTTCTTGGCTCCGGTTGCGGCGCTAGGCCTA
>NZ_JBFRDH010000033.1:0-704 GCF_052113485.1 Lysobacter sp. TAF61 | reverse complement strand
TTCTGTAAGGTTGCGGACAACAAGTTCAGTGCGGCCGGCGGCCCTCAGAAGCTCGAGGAGATCATCAATGAGTTCCTCAAGTGGGCAGCGGCCTAACAATTCATTCAAGCCGACACCGCTCCGCGGCGCGGCTTAACTCTGGCGTTAGGCGACACGGATGAAGCGCGATCAACTGATAGTCGGTGTCCTCATCGCAACGTGGCCAATTGCTGGCCTGATCGAGCCTTTCACACCGAGCTACGGGCAAATCTATAACGAGGCTTCACTCGGCCACGCGCTAGTGCTCGCCATTCTGCTCTTTGCCTGGTGTAAGGCCCATGCATCGGAGCGAGGAGTGCCGGCGCCGACCGGCGCGCCGTTGCTAGTGGCCTTGCTCGCGCCCGTCGGGCTTCCGTACTATTTCTTCAGATCCTTTACATGGAGGCGAGCTTCCGTAGGTCTGGCCAAGGCGCTGCTGGTCTTCATGGGGTGTTGCGTGTTGTATGTCGGCGGCATGTATGTGGGGTCTCGGCTCGCCGCCTAACAATTCATTCAAGCCGACACCGCTCCGCGGTGCGGCTTAACTCAGGCGTTAGGCGAGTTGTCGCCGCTGTGCAGCCGTAAGGGCGTAGAGCCGCGCAGGTTGCGGATGCGTGGCGGGCGACTTCGCTAGCCCCTAGTCGCTCTTGTTGGGTACCGGCTCCGGAAAGGGGAGGGGCTGGTTC
>NZ_JBFRDH010000032.1:0-706 GCF_052113485.1 Lysobacter sp. TAF61 | reverse complement strand
CCTGCCCGGGGCCGGCATCGAAGAAGAGCGACCTAGGGGCTAGCGGAGTCGCCCGCCACGCGTCCGCCACCCGTGCGGCTCTACACCCTTACGGCTGCACATCTGCGACAACACGCCTAACGCCAGAGTTAAGCCGCRYCGCGGAGCGGTGTCGGCTTGAATGACTTGTTAGGCCTAGCGCCGCAACCGGAGCCCAGACCTGCGGCCGACTGCTCTGCTTTGACCCAACCCCCGGCGGAATGTATCAGCTCGCGGTGCCCAATGCCGCCGAAGACAGGGCCCCCGGCCGAAGCGGGAAAAATGCTGCACCAAATGGCCGAGGCTGGGGCGTTGTGCGCGCAACCGAAGCAAAACCACGACGACCTCAGACACGACAGCGCGTCGATCCCGGACCGGCCGCAACGTTGCGACTACAGTCCTAACGCCTGAATTAAGCCGAGCCACGAAGTGGCTTCGGCTTGAATGAACTGTTAGGCGGCAAGCCCACGCGCCTAGGCTGCCACCGGAACGAAGATGCGATAAGCGAATCCTGCAGCGCCAAGTCCAAAGAACACAAGCCTCCACCAGTAGCTGTAAGGCATGATCCTGCGATCGATGCTTGCCACCCACCAATTGTCTAAGGCCAACCCCGAGACTGCTTGAAGCGCGAAAAGCGGCCCGAACAAGGAGAGTCCAATAACCGCCCAGCCAGCATCATACGCGGCGG
>NZ_JBFRDH010000031.1:0-713 GCF_052113485.1 Lysobacter sp. TAF61 | reverse complement strand
AGGATCCAGACTAATCCAAGTGCTAACGCCAATTACAAGAGCAGTCGCCAGACCGATGATCAGGTTCTTGCGCTGAGCCGCCGTGAAGTTGGCCATGCTGTCTAACGCCTGAGTTAAGCCGCACCGCGGAGCGGTGTCGGCTTGAATGACTTGTTAGGCCTAGTGCCGCAACCGGAGCCCAGACCTGCGGCCGACTGCTGTTCTTTGACCCAACCCCCGGGCGGAATGTATCAGCTCGCGGTGCCCAGCGTCGCCGAAGACGGGGCCCCAGCCGAAGCGGGGAAAATGCCGCCGGCAATGACCTCGGCTGGGGGCGTTGTGCGCACGGCCGAAGCACAAAAGCAGGCGCGCATCAGCCACGATAACGTCTCGGCCCCACAACCGGCCGCACGGCTGCGACTACAGACCTAACGCCTGAGTTAAGCCGACATCAATCGCGTAGCGATTGGTGTTCGGCTTGAATGACCTGTTAGGCCTAGCGCGGCAACCGGAGCCAAGAACTGCGACCGGCTGCCCTTCCATGACCTAACCCCCGGGCGTGAATGTATCAGCTCGCGGTGCCCAGCGCCGCCGAAGACCGGGGGCCTGCCGAAGGGGGAAGTCAGCCGCCGGCAATGAGCTCGACTGGGGGCGTTGTACGCATGACCGAAGCACAAAGCGAGCGAGCATGAGCCCCGACATCGCGTCGCTCCCTCGACCTGGCCGCACGGCTG
>NZ_JBFRDH010000030.1:0-738 GCF_052113485.1 Lysobacter sp. TAF61 | reverse complement strand
CGAGCTGATACATTCCCGCCCGGGGGTTAGGTCATGGAAGAGCAGCCGGCCGCAGTTCTTGGCTCCGGTTGCGGCGCTAGGCCTAACAGGTCATTCAAGCCGAACACCAATCGCTACGCGATTGATGTCGGCTTAACTCAGGCGTTAGGGGGGCTAGTGCGAGTCATTTCAGTCCTTCTGTTCTTCCTCGCTTCCGTAGCCCACGCGCAGGCTATTGGCGTGCCGCGTGAGTATTGGAAAGAATCCCTCACAATAGCGGAGGCGGAGAAGGCAGCCGAAGCTGAGCAAGCCGCTTGGTTGGAAAAGATCGAGTCGTTGGACCATGTCATTGATGGTGATGGCAGAAATGCAGCTATCGATTCTGAGCTTCGAGCAAAGTTGATTCAGTCGGCTGATGCCTTCGGCTTGCGGAACAAAGAGCAGTGGCAGGAGATCAAGGCCATGTACCGCCCCGGCGACAAGATCTACAGGTTCGCATGGCCGCCCCTCAGCGGCCCTACTGGCTACGTTTTAGTACGTGATGATCAGCAAGTCCATGCCGCATTCATTGCCGAACAATAGGCGGGCAGTTGGGCAGCCCCCTAACAATTCATTCAAGCCGACACCGCTCCGCGGTGCGGCTTAACTCAGGCGTTAGACAGCATGGCCAACTTCACGGCGGCTCAGCGCAAGAACCTGATCATCGGTCTGGCGACTGCTCTTGTAATTGGCGTTAGCACTTGGATTAGTCTGGATCCT
>NZ_JBFRDH010000029.1:0-741 GCF_052113485.1 Lysobacter sp. TAF61 | reverse complement strand
TCACAGTCCGCCGCAAGCTGCTACATTTTCGGCCGGGGAAGGCCCAGGGCATGGCCGGCTGCAGTTCTCGGCTCCGGTCACGACACTAGGCCTAACAAGTCATTCAAGCCGACACCGCTCCGCGGTGCGGCTTAACTCAGGCGTTAGGCCTCATAGCAGATGCACTCGTACCCTTCGGAAGACGATCTTGTTGCCGCGCTAGACCGCTGCGATCAGTTGGTGCGTCTTTGCGCTGCTGGTCGCATGACGTTCGACGATTTTTCCGCCAAGTACGACAACTTCTACTGGTCCCATGCCTTGGACGGTCACGAGTCGGATCGATCCGGTCTGGCCGTACTGGCCAAGTACGCTGCACGCATTGCCCCGCACCAAGCCGTGGCCGAGACCATCCTTGCCAAGGTCTGCTCCGACACCGACGCAGTGCAAGAGGCCTTTCGTCTTGCCGGTCGCTTTGGCTACAACGACGCGGTCGCAAGGCTTAAGCTAGTGTCCGCAGGCCTCCCGGGTGGCGAGGCCTAACAATTCATTCAAGCCGAAGCCGCTTCGCGGCTCGGCTTAACTCTGGCGTTAGGCGGCCATGGAAGCATTCGCGAACCGTGTAAGGGGCAAATCCTTCCTCTGGCTCTGCCTCTTGGTTGGCCTGGGCAGCGTGCTCTTGGTCGCGCTCTCACCCGCCGCGTATGATGCTGGCTGGGCGGTTATTGGACTCTCCTTGTTCGGGCCGCTTTTCGCGCTTCAAGC
>NZ_JBFRDH010000028.1:0-750 GCF_052113485.1 Lysobacter sp. TAF61 | reverse complement strand
GCTTTGGCCCCGAACCTTGGTCGCTACACTTATATTCTTGCCTTGGGTGGCGTTCTCATCGATGTTTGTAGTGCATGCTCCGGTCTACCTACATGTCCATATCGTTTGGACATGGCTGCTTCTCGCGGTGCTCGTCCTGATAACGCTTGGTTCTGCGACTCGGCATGTATTCAGCAGCGTGGGGCGCAAGCGAGATGCTGTCTAACAGTTCATTCAAGCCGAAGCCACTTCGTGGCTCGGCTTAACTCTAGCGTTAGGCGCGCATCAGCATGTTCAACTCCATCGCAAGAGAGCCGTTAAACGTTTCTATGCGGCGGCATTGGCTGCCGTTTGCACTATTTGCTCTTGAGCCAGTGGCGGCCTTCTGGCTGGCTCACTCCTGGTCGGGAATACCGGCCCTGAGATTGCTGACTGCTGGACCTGCCGCATTGGCAGCGCTCTGGCCATTCGCGTTCAAGGGAGCTCCAGTTAGCTACTGGCTGCTTGCTTGCGCTACCTGGTTCACCCTCAGTCTCAGCTTGGTAGCTTTCTTCGGCGGTGTCCTCGGTGGCGCCTAACAATTCATTCAAGCCGACACCGCTCCGCGRTGCGGCTTAACTCTGGCGTTAGGCGAGTTGTCGCCGCTGTGCAGCCGTAAGGGCGTAGAGCGGCACGGGTCGCGGACGCGTGGTGGGCGACTCCGCTAGACCCTGGTCGCCCTTTTTCGATGCCGGCTCCGGCAAGGAAGGGGGCGGGTTCACAGTCCGCCGC
>NZ_JBFRDH010000027.1:0-782 GCF_052113485.1 Lysobacter sp. TAF61 | reverse complement strand
CCGCCGCGTATGATGCTGGCTGGGCGGTTATTGGACTCTCCTTGTTCGGGCCGCTTTTCGCGCTTCAAGCAGTCTCGGGGTTGGCCTTAGACAATTGGTGGGTGGCAAGCATCGATCGCAGGATCATGCCTTACAGCTACTGGTGGAGGGTTGTGTTCTTTGGACTTGGCGCTGCAGGATTCGCTTATCGCATCTTCGTTCCGGTGGCAGCCTAGGCGCGTGGGCTTGCCGCCTAACAGTTCATTCAAGCCGAAGCCACTTCGTGGCTCGGCTTAATTCAGGCGTTAGGGCTCAGATGAAGGTAATCGCAGAAGAACCATGGGCGTGGATGCTCTTCAGCAATGAGGATGGCGCCCTGTTCTTGACCGCGATGTGCGGATCAGTAGGCCTCTACTCGGTAGACTTCCAGCTCACCGAAGACGAGGCGGCCAGTTTTTCCGCTACCGGCAGATCCGCCTTGGAGGCCTTGGCTCGTGATGTCTCGTATCACCCTTCCAAGTATCAGGGGCGGCACATCGCCAACTTCACCGACGCGCCCGGCATCAAAGGCGCGGTGTCAGGTTGGCGCAGTCAACGTGCTGCGCCCTAACAATTCGTTCAAGCCGACACCACTCCGCGGTGCGGCTTAACTCTGGCGTTAGGCCTGCTTGAGATCCATCGATGACCAAAGATGAGTTCATCCACCGACGGAAGATCCTTGGTAGGGAATCACCAAGGTTCGACTCGCTCGTTGCCGTCGCCATAGTTGCCTTAGCAGTTCTTGGTGTTCCGCTCTCCAGGCA
>NZ_JBFRDH010000026.1:0-1180 GCF_052113485.1 Lysobacter sp. TAF61 | reverse complement strand
GCGCCGCCGAAGACCGGGGGCCTGCCGAAGGGGGAAGTCAGCCGCCGGCAATGAGCTCGACTGGGGGCGTTGTACGCATGACCGAAGCACAAAGCGAGCGAGCATGAGCCCCGACATCGCGTCGCTCCCTCGACCTGGCCGCACGGCTGCGACTACCTGCCTAACGCCTGAATTAAGCCGAGCCGCGAAGCGGCTTCGGCTTGAATGAATTGTTAGAGCGCACCACCGGATTTGTACACATGTGCAAGGTCCGGAAATTTGACGCGCTTGCGGCATGGCATGGCGACCTTTAGCGCATTAGCCAGGACCCAGCGCAGTTCTTTGTCGGGCTCGCGGATGAACTCTTGGTGCAGGGCTTGCCAAACGGCCTCGCCTCCGTCGCGCACAGTTAGCGCGCGAATGATGCCCTCTCTAACGCGGGGATGGTGAGGAACTTGCAAGTGACGGATCAGCATGGGGTACGCGCGGTCATAGGCGCCAATGAATGTCCGCTCTAGCACAGGATGCGGGGTGTTGTTGACGAAGTCCCATACGGAACTGATGCCATAACCCAGCGCCTTGGCCTCGCCCGCAATCATCCTTTCCTCATGGGCGAACTCCGCAACGAAGGCAGCCAGCTCAGCATCTTTTCGCGCCCTCAGCTCCAGGTACTCCGGATCCGTCGCAAGAGCGTCCAATAGCTCTTTTGCTGTCATCGGCTTGCGAGATGCCATATGTGCGCTCTAACGCCAGAGTTAAGCCGCACCGCGGAGCGGTGTCGGCTTGAATGAATTGTTAGGCAACGCCCAATGTGGGCGGAACCCGCTCAAGCTCCCGGGCAAATATATCCGCGAGCCAGATGGTGTGGCCATCGGATCCGACGCACTCGACGACAAAAGCAGGTTCCTGCTGCGGTTCAGTCGCATGGGCGAGAATGACAGCGCCAAGATCGCCGACCCGCGGCAGGCATTGGCCGACACTCTTGTCCACACGCTCCGCAGGGATGTCGGAAATGACACGAACAACGTCGTACTCGGTGATGTTCATCGTGGGCCTAACGCCTGAGTTAAGCCGACATCAATCGCGTAGCGATTGGTGTTCGGCTTGAATGACCTGTTAGGCCTAGCGCCGCAACCGGAGCCAAGAACTGCGGCCGGCTGCTCTTCCATGACCTAACCCCCGGGCGGGAATGTATCAGCTC
>NZ_JBFRDH010000025.1:0-1190 GCF_052113485.1 Lysobacter sp. TAF61 | reverse complement strand
TTCTGTAAGGTTGCGGACAACAAGTTCAGTGCGGCCGGCGGCCCTCAGAAGCTCGAGGAGATCATCAATGAGTTCCTCAAGTGGGCAGCGGCCTAACAATTCATTCAAGCCGACACCGCTCCGCGGCGCGGCTTAACTCTGGCGTTAGGTTGCAATGACAAACTCTGCGCAGCTTGTACTTTGGCAAGGCTTGTTCTACGGGTTAGGCGCTGTTGGACTTTTTGCAATTGGCGCGCTGCCGCTCCGTACGTACATGATTGTTGCCCGATTGAGAGCCGCATCGAGGCCTGCTTGGCACCTCTTTGCGGTCTTATCAGCTTCTGTCGGTTCGGCAATTCTGGCCAGTCAGTTCTTGCTTCACCTAGGCAGATGTCTCTTGGGGTATCACTGCTCCGCAAACGCTGCTGGCGGCTGGATCAACTCCGCATTCTTGGGCGCAATCTATGCTTGCTTTGAGGTTATGGCTTTCGTTGTTCTCTGGGTTGGCGGGCGTCGCCGCTCTGCAACCTAACAGTTCATTCAAGCCGACACCGCTCCGCGGTGCGGCTTAACTCTGGCGTTAGCCCTATGACAGAGCAGTGGTTGCTTGTTGCCTTTGCCATCGCCTTTGCGGCGACGTTCTGGTATCTCGGCGAGTGCATGGTCTTCTTCCACAGACTGGAGACCAAGCATCGAACTCAATGGGAGGCCATGGGCCGCCCCAGCATTTGGGATGCGCGCTCCTTCGGTCCATATCTGAAGATCTTGCTGGGCCTTACCCCCCTTGGCCCGGACATGGCCGGCTGTACCCGTCAGTTACGCCGGATTCGGGCGCTCTTGGCGGTTGGCCTCAGCGCCTACCTGGTTGTCAGCCTTTATCAGGCTACCCATGCGGGCTAACAAGTCATTCAAGCCGAACACCAATCGCTACGCGCTTGGTGTCGGCTTAACTCAGGCGTTAGGCGAGTTGTCGCCGCTGTGCAGCCGTAAGGGCGTAGAGCCGCGCAGGTTGCGGATGCGTGGCGGGCGACTTCGCTAGCCCCTAGTCGCTCTTGTTGGGTRCCGGCTCCGGAAAGGGGAGGGGCTGGTTCACAGGCCTCCGCAAGCTGATACATTTCGGGCCGGGGAAGGTCTAGGACATTTCCGGCGGCAGTTCTCGGCTCCGGTCACGACACTAGGCCTAACAAGTCATTCAAGCCGACACCGCTCCG
>NZ_JBFRDH010000024.1:0-1229 GCF_052113485.1 Lysobacter sp. TAF61 | reverse complement strand
TGCGGTTTCAACCGGTGGATGCAACAGATTGTTGAAATCGTTCGGCCGGTGTTTCGTAGCCTAGCGTCTTCCGGGGCCGTCCGTTCAACTCTCTGGCCACGGCGTCAAGCTTGGCCTGCGTGATCGTGGACAGATCGAGACCCTTGGGGAAGTACTGCCGAAGCAATCCGTTGGTGTTCTCGTTTGAACCGCGCTGCCATGGATGCTGCGGATCGCAGAAGTAGACCTGGATGTCGGTCGCCATGGTGAATCGGCGATGATCAGCCATCTCCTTACCGCGGTCCCAAGTCAACGATCGATACAGTTCCTTCGGCAGGCGCCGTGCGTTCTTGATCAGCGCGTCGATGACCGTTTCGGTGTCCTTGCCGCCGACCTTCACCAGCATGACGTAGCGCGTATGCCGCTCCACCAGCGTGGCAATCTGACTGTTGCTGCTGCCGAACAGCAAGTCGCCTTCCCAGTGGCCGGGCACGGCCCGGTCTTCGACCGCGGCCGGACGCTCGCGGATCGAGACGGCGCCGCTGATGCGGCCGTGGTTGTCGGTCTTCTGTGTGTGGTGGCGTGAGCGGCGCATCGCTCGCGTCCGCCTCAGGTAGCCCAGAAGCTCCTGTTTTAAGGCGCCTCGGGCTTGGATGAAGAGCGTGCGGTAGATCGTCTCGTGTGACACCTGACCGCTCGCGTCGTCTGGATGGATGCGCTTGAGCCATCCGGCAATCTGCTGCGGAGACCAACGCTGTTGAAGCTTAGCTGCGACCTGCCGCGCCAAGGCTCGATGCCGGGCCAGCTTACAAGTCTTTGGACGACGCGCCCGGTCCCAGGCGGCCTGGTCGGCCCGGTTCGCCCGGTAGCCATCAGAACCCTCGTTGCGTCGCAGTTCGCGGCTCACTGTGGACGGCGCCCGCCCCAGCGCGGCCGCGATCGAACGGATCGATTGCCCGCTCACCACGCCCCGCGAAATCTCTTCCCGCTCGGCCAAGCTCAGCGTGCGCTCAGAACGGCGGCGCTGAGGCGGCCGGATCCCACCGGACGCCGCCAGGATCCCGCGGACCGAGCTGTGGCGCCGATCAAACAGCCGGGCGATCTGGTGCAGCGACTCGCCCTGCTGCCAGCGGTCCCACATCAGGGCCTTCTGGCCTTCCGTGTAACAGATCCTTGCCCGGTACTTCATCTGCAACACCCCTGCTGCCGAGGCAGCCTTCAGTGTGTTGCATCGACCGGTTGAAACCGCA
>NZ_JBFRDH010000023.1:0-1252 GCF_052113485.1 Lysobacter sp. TAF61 | reverse complement strand
GCTCCGTGTCGATTTGCATCATCGACGACAACGGCGATATCCAGCATGAAGAAAAGGTCGCCGCGGACGTCGACCAGGTGGTGGCCTGCCTGCGCACCTTCAGCCAGGACATCACGGCCGTCGGCTTCGAAGCCGGCGCGCTGGCGCAGTACTTCAGCTATGGCCTGCAGGCAGCCGGCTTTGAAGCCATMTGCTTGGAGGCGCGCCAGGTCGCCGCCGCGTTGTCGGCCATGCGCAACAAGACCGATCGCAACGATGCGCGTGGCATCGCCCAGATCCTGCGCACCGGCTGGTACAGCCGGGTGCATGTGAAGAGCCTGGAAAGTCATCACGTCCGTATCCTGCTCTCGAGCCGTCGAGCCGTACTCGCAAAGTGCGTCGATCTGGAAAACGAGCTGCGCGGCCTTCTGAAGATCTTCGGCGTCCGGCTGGCGAGCAAGGTGCCACACGGTGCCTACGACGACACGCTGCGCCCCCTGGTCAGCACCGACCCGSTRCGGGCACGTGCGCTGTTGCCAGTCCTGGACGCCAGACTGGTGCTCTACAAGACCTACCTCAAGCTCGACAACGAGGTGAAGGCCGCCGTGCGCGTCGACCCTGTGTGCCAGCGACTGATGACGGTGCCGGGTGTTGGCGCGGTCACCGCCCYGACGTTCCGGGCCGCGGTGGACGATCCCAACCGCTTCAAATCATCGCGGACCGTCGCGGCGCATTTCGGCCTGACGCCGCGGCGCTTTCAGTCCGGGGAGACGGACAATCCGGGGCGCATCTCCAAGTCTGGCGATCCGGAAGTACGCAGTGTCTTGTATGTGGCGGCGCATGCGCTGGTCACCCGCAGCAAGGCGTGGTGTTCGCTCAAGGCGTGGGGCATCCGGCTGGCGCGAACACGAGGTCACCGCCGGGCCGTGATTGCGGTGGCCCGAAAACTGGCCGTCATCCTGCACAAGATGTGGGTCGACGGCACCGAGTTCCGATGGGGTGCGGAGGAAGCCACGGCATGAACTAGACACGCCTATCCCCCAACCCGACCGGGAGCGTCCCCAGCGTGGACGAAGGTCTGGATGAAGCCGCAAATGTCCGATGCGCCCCCGAGCGCGACCAAAAGCCAGGCTCTCCATTCCGTCCGACCAATGCATGCAGCGAGCCGAGCGCCATCAGAGCCGACTGCGGAAAGAAGCGTGACCCACGCGGAGACGTACCCGACCAACGGAAGGAGTCCGACCTTGACACTACCGCCCGATTAAAGAAGCGG
>NZ_JBFRDH010000022.1:0-1299 GCF_052113485.1 Lysobacter sp. TAF61 | reverse complement strand
TTCCCCCTTCGGCAGGCCCCCGGTCTTCGGCGGCGCGGGGCACGGCGAGCTGATACATTCCCGCCCGGGGGTTAGGTCATGGAAGAGCAGTCGGCCGCAGTTCTTGGCTCCGGTTGCGGCGCTAGGCCTAACAGGTCATTCAAGCCGAAGCCACTTCGTGGCTCGGCTTAATTCAGGCGTTAGGCCGCTAGGAAGCTATGGACAGGACTTTGAATCTATCTTGGGCAAGGTTCGGACTTGGTCTGACCATTGCCAGTGTATTTCCTGCGCTGCTGATTGCTTCCAAAATCGATGACAGGGACTCATGGCCGGACATCGTAGCCATATGCTTCTTGCTTCTCTCGGTCTTTGTATTCGTCGCGCGCGGCTGGGCGCGGCTGCGCAAGGCCAACGCCGCTGAGCCCCTTTCGGCCTGGGAGACTGATCGCATTCGCCAGCTTCTGATTGGGCCTGTTGGGTCTCGGTTGGTTTGGTTCTCTTTCACTGTCATCACCCTTCTTCTTTGGGCTGTCGCGCGTGGCGTTGCCGGGCGCGCGGCCTAACAATTCATTCAAGCCGAAGCCACTTCGTGGCTCGGCTTAACTCAGGCGTTAGGTCCGCAGATGACGTCCATCGAGCTCCTGAAGATCCACGACTACTTCCAACTCCCAAGGCTGGGATTGATTCTCGCACCCGACTTTTCCCTTCCTAGAACTGGTTGGGCGAACTTCGTTTCCGAGGTTGTCGTCGAGCTTCCTGACGGTTCTCAGCTCACCACCATTGCAAAGTTCTCCCAAACGCACTTCCTCATCAAAGACCCAAGTGTTCCAATCGATAAGCATTGGCGGGTCACGGTCTCGCTCCCTGATCTCACAAAGCAAGACATACCAATTGGCAGCAAGGTTTTGGTCACCCCGGAGACGGCGGCCCGGGTCCTGCCCGATGCGGCCTAACAATTCATTCAAGCCGAAGCCGCTTCGCGGCTCGGCTTAATTCAGGCGTTAGGCACGTAGTCGCAGCCGTGCGGCCAGGTCGAGGGAGCGAGGCGATCGGGGCTCATGCTCGCCCGCTTTGTGCTTCGGTCATGCGTACAACGCCCCCAGTCGAGCTCATTGCCGGCGGCTGTCTGCCCCCTTCGGCAGGTCCCCGGTCTTCGGCGGCGCTGGGCACAGCGAGCTGATACATTCCCGCCCGGGGGTTAGGTCATGGAAGAGCAGCCGGCCGCAGTTCTTGGCTCCGGTTGCGGCGCTAGGCCTAACAGGTCATTCAAGCCGAACACCAATCGCTACGCGATTGATGTCGGCTTAACTCAGGCGTTAG
>NZ_JBFRDH010000021.1:0-1411 GCF_052113485.1 Lysobacter sp. TAF61 | reverse complement strand
ATACCGACCAGTGCGGCAAGGATGCGTACAACCAGAAGCTGTCGGAGCGTCGCGCCACCACGGTGTACGACTACCTGACCAGCAATGGTGTGGACGCCGCGCGTCTGGTGGGCCCGATCGGTTACGGCGAGAGCCGCCCGCTCGAGGACATGGGCCAGGCGTTCCCGGCCTGCAAGAGCGAGAAGAACCGTCGCACCGAGCTGAACGTCCAGAACTGAGTTCGGGACGCCGGGTTTCCGTAACGAACCTCGGTAACGAACCTCGGTAACGATTCTTCCAAAGCAATCTTCGAAGCCCGGCCTTGTGCCGGGCTTCGTCGTTTCCGGGCTCCTACCAGACTCTGCCCGGCAAAAACGTTAACCAGTATTAACAAATACAATGTCGGTGTATGATCGCCGCCGTCAGTGACCCCCTTGGGCCCTTCCAAGGCCGATTCAGATTTTTGCGTCGTGCGCCTGCCTGCAGTACGCCTGTGTTTCCCACCCGTTTCTGACTGATCCAAGGAGTGACAGATGAAGATCCGTTTGTTGAGCACCGCCCTGCTGGCCGGCCTGGCCTTTGCCCAGGTTGCCAGCGCGCAGGAATTCGATGACCGCTGGTACCTGACCGGCACCGCCGGCATCAATGTCCAGGACAACGACCGCGGCACGCGCAACGCGCCGTTCGGTGCGCTCGGCGTTGGCAAGTTCCTCGACCAGAACTGGTCGCTGGACGGCGAGCTGAACTACCAGAACCCCAACAACGACGCCAACCAGAATCTGCGCTGGAGCCAGTACGGCGTCTCCGTCGATCTGCGTCGCCACTTCAACGCCGAAGGCCGCAACTGGGCCCCGTACGTCCTGATGGGCCTGGGCTACCAGCAGTCGGAAGAAGAGTTCGACGCATCGCCGAACCCGAACTCGCCCGGCCAGCGTGACGAAGGCAACCTCGCCGCCAAGGTCGGCGTCGGCCTGCAGACCGCCCTGGGTTCGCGCGCCTCGCTGCGCACCGAAGTGGCCTATCGCGCCGACTTCGACGACGGCAGCATCAGCGCTCCCAGCGAAGACTGGTTCGGCGACCTGCTGGCTTCGGTCGGCGTCGTGATTCCGCTGGGCCCGGCGCCGGTCGCTGCTGCGCCGGCTCCGGCCGCGCCGAGCTGCGCCGACATGGATGACGACGGTGACGGCGTCAACAACTGCGACGACAAGTGCCCCGGTTCGCAGGCTGGCCAGACCATCGGTCCGGACGGTTGCCCGGTGCCGGTGTCGATCGACCTGAAGGGTGTGAACTTCGACTTCGACAAGGCCACGCTGCGTCCGGATGCTGTCTCGATCCTCTCCGAGGCCACCGAGATCCTGAAGCGTTATCCGGAGCTGAAGGTCGAAGTCGCCGGTCATACCGACCAGTGCGGCAAGGATGCGTACAACCAGAA
>NZ_JBFRDH010000020.1:0-1489 GCF_052113485.1 Lysobacter sp. TAF61 | reverse complement strand
GCCAGGCTCTCCATTCCGTCCGACCAATGCATGCAGCGAGCCGAGCGCCATCAGAGCCGACTGCGGAAAGAAGCGTGACCCACGCGGAGACGTACCCGACCAACGGAAGGAGTCCGACCTTGACACTACCGCCCGATTAAAGAAGCGGTCGCTCACCAGCCAGCCTTGAAGTAGATTTCATCAGCGATGAACTGATCGCTGTTCTGCGGGTTACGCTTACAGGATTTGTCCGGTTTTCATGTCAACAGTGTAGGTTGCGCCGCCGGCGCACATTATCTCGGATACCGTCGCATCTTCTGATCTTTGCACCGCCAATACCTCGCCGCACGGCTTGGATCGATCAGCAAGAAAGGCGCGAACATCCTCTAGCGATCTCTTGCGAAGCTCCGGCGCCAAGCGCCGATCATTAACGGCACCCATGATTGAAAGCGTAGCTAATGTCGCGACCTCGCCGGCAATTTGGGCTGTTTGCCGCTGCGCTTCGACAACTGGAATCAGCGCCGCTTGCGCCTCTGCAGCCGACTGGGCCGCCATGGCTTGCCTTGCAGCAGTTTCCGCATCTGCCTCCTGGCATCTCGCGGTCGACCACGGCGCCAGCAATGCGAATAGGAGAGCAAGCCTGCCTGTCTTGTGCATTCTCATTACCTCGCACTGCGCCTGAGTTGTCGCCCCACAAAACGCGGATGCTCCGCAGCCGGTGCGTCGCGCAACTTCCGCTTTGGGTCGGAAGCGGACGTTAGCATCGGTCCGGGCGCCTAGGTAGGCTCAATGCCCGCTCTCGGCCATTAGCGGAAATCGCGAGATGCCTGCGCGACCATGGCGCCTTGAATGTTTCGACGCTGCAGTTCGGCCATGAGGTCCGGAATGCCCGACATCAGATCGTGCGGCTTGAACTTCGCACCGTCTCGTCCCACCAACACATACGATTGTTCTCCGCGCGAATAGCTCACGCGGGCGATATCTTCCCATGCCATGAACCTGGCTTTTCGCCAAGGACTCAATGAAACGATGCCTTCGGCACCGTACTGGAATCGCGTCAGCCGCCCATGCAGCCACAGCGGAGTTCCGATGAACGCGAACAATCCGGCGATACCCAGCACGTAACCTGCGTCACGCGGCACGAAGAACGCAGCGACCGCAACTGCCACGGCGAGCCCCACAAAGACCCAAGTCATGGCGCGAAATCCGACACTAAACTCGACAATGTACGCATCTGCTTCTCGACGTGCGTTTGGCCGGGCCAACAAGCCGAGCAACGCAAGAGCGAGCGGCACTGCGAACGCCACCACAAACGAAGACATTGATCCCCCTATTTGACCCGCCAACGTCCGCTTTGGGTTGCGGTTTCAACCGGTCGATGCAACACACTGAAGGCTGCCTCGGCAGCAGGGGTGTTGCAGATGAAGTACCGGGCAAGGATCTGTTACACGGAAGGCCAGAAGGCCCTGATGTGGGACCGCTGGCAGCAGGGCGAGTCGCTGCACCAGAA
>NZ_JBFRDH010000019.1:0-1539 GCF_052113485.1 Lysobacter sp. TAF61 | reverse complement strand
TTGTCGTCGATGATGCAAATCGACACGGAGCGCAGCGAGACATCCAAACCGGTGTAGTAGGTCATCTCATCTCTCCTGCCAAAGCCGGGGCTTTAGATTCTAGGGAGAGCTCGACCAAGCCTGGTCCGCCCGATTACCGATGCTTTTGGCCGAAAGCGGACGTTGATCTAGTCCCTGAACATTCGGGCGTAGCGCCAAAGCCAGCGGTCCAGCTGATGCGGCGCAATCCATTCGCCGCCAGGTGCAACCAATCGGGCGCCGGCCATGCGCCAGCCAGCCCAAGGTCCGTTGAGCGACTGATGGTTGTAGATCACTTGTTGGTGGTGTCTTGCCGCGCAGTCGTTGGGGCAAGCTTGCCCCGGACGCCAGCACGGCGGCCTCTGATCAGTTGTCATGGGATACCCCCGGGAGTGGACCGCGAGCCTTATCGGCCCCTGGACATCAGGTCTGGGTCGGATTACGCCGCGAGGGCGGGTCGGAAATGGCCTACGGGCCCGAAGAGCAGGCGGATTGCTCGCCTAATCCCCTTCGCATAATGCATATCGACTGGTCTGCCTCAGGGCGGGGCACAATGTCCGCTTCCGACCCGCAGCGGACATTCGCAGCCGCGGGCAGCCCCTGGTTGCTGATCGTTCCCGGGATTCGTATCTTCGTGGCGGGGCGCTGCATTCGGGGGCAGCGTTGGCACGGTTCCATCCGTTCGCAAGGGGCAAATATGCGCGCACTCTGTACGCTCGTGCTTGCTGCACTTCTCAGTGCATGGAGCTCAATCGATCACACTGTTCACGTGCTTGGTCCCGGTTCATGGGCTCAGACGCCGGTAGTTCCAGAGGCGATGACCCGGCGCGTCGAGGATGCTGCGATCGAGTATGAAGAACATGCGCCGGTGCCTCGGGTTGCGTTGTTCGACGTTGCCTTTCCAGCATCGGCGGAAGAGTTCGAGAGTACCGACGGCTACGGCGTGTTGCTATTGACGGCCCTGTCACAGGAGAAGATCGAGCTGCCGCCGGAAAGGATCTATGTGACCTTGCATGGCAAGGAGCACGTCCTGAAACAGATTTCCTTCACCAATGCCACGCCGAAGCAGAGCCCGAGGGTGGAGAGGGTACTCGGGGCCAACCGGTGGGATGCGTTGTACCTGTTCCCTGTCCATCTGATGCAAGACGGCGCCATATTGACGATCGATTTCGCCGCCAATCGCACCGGCTTCGCCTTTGGCCAGTTCACGGCAGGGGACAGGGACGCACTCGGATACGAGGTTGTTGCACCTGGTGGGTTGCGACGCCCTGGCGCGGCTCAGGAAGCGATCATGAACATGGTGGCGCGCGAGTACCCTGGGTTTCTGGACCGCGCCCCCTGAGTTGCTGCCATCTGCACTGACCGCTCCTGGCTGCGGTTTCAACCGGTCGATGCAACACACTGAAGGCTGCCTCGGCAGCAGGGGTGTTGCAGATGAAGTACCGGGCAAGGATCTGTTACACGGAAGGCCAGAAGGCCCTGATGTGGGACCGCTGGCAGCAGGGCGAGTCGCTGCACCAG
>NZ_JBFRDH010000018.1:0-1709 GCF_052113485.1 Lysobacter sp. TAF61 | reverse complement strand
GCTTTGGCCCCGAACCTTGGTCGCTACACTTATATTCTTGCCTTGGGTGGCGTTCTCATCGATGTTTGTAGTGCATGCTCCGGTCTACCTACATGTCCATATCGTTTGGACATGGCTGCTTCTCGCGGTGCTCGTCCTGATAACGCTTGACAGCAGCGTGGGGCGCAAGCGAGATGCTGTCTAACAGTTCATTCAAGCCGAAGCCACTTCGTGGCTCGGCTTAACTCTAGCGTTAGGGCCCACAGGAATGTTTCCCGGCGTACACGACAGTCAGGTCTTGGCCTACTCGGCCGACTCGCGAACGGGAGAGGTACTGCTGCACCTCCGAGCAGGCCCCGAAGGATCGCTACTGTTCGACATAAGGTTCAAAGGGGTGGTGGCGCACCAGTTCCCTTACCCGCTTATGCCGTCTTGGGTGTTTGATCTCGTCCCAGTTTCTGCTGAGGAGCTACTTGGCCGAGAATGGGACACAATTGCTGAGGGGTTCCGGCTTGTGGGCTGGCCAGGCCACTGGGCCGACTCGCTCGAGAACGCGCAGGCCCATTGCCGGGCAGAGGGCGTAGCCGGCTACGATTTGGAGACCAGCTACGGGATGCATGGCTGGGTGCTAGCCAAGTCGGTGGAGCGCGCCGATGTGCCCTAACAATTCATTCAAGCCGAAGCCGCTTCGCGGCTCGGCTTAATTCAGGCGTTAGGTGGCACAAATGCGCGCTCTCGCAGTCTTCTCGTTGTTGCTCGGATTGGCCAGCGCAAGTGTTTCGCCCATTCTGGAGCGGAACTACGGACGCACTCGGCCGACTTCTCCGGAGGTCGGCCGCACCATAGAGCATCATGTGCGAGGCGGCACGGTCGTCTACCTGACAGCTCGTGAACACTGGGCGTTGTTTGGTTCGTTCTATGGTGGTGTTGCGCTTGCCGTTGCGGGGGCTTGGTTGTACAGGCGTGGCGGGCCCGGAGGTGTCGGTGCCGCCTAACAATTCATTCAAGCCGACACCGCTCCGCGGTGCGGCTTAACTCTGGCGTTAGATGTCATGTCAGACACTCCCGCACTTCAAGTCCAATTCCGCTACACGCTGTGGGATCGCGTACGATCCGGCCTCGTTATGTCTTTTCAGACCGTGCCAAGCGCCCTGTGGTCATTGGCATTTCCTTCTGCAGGGCTGGCCTTGCTTGGAGTTCATCTCTACTACGGTACGCCGATCGGTATTGGCAACGCTGGCCTCGTCCTGTTGTGTCTGCTTTTCACGCCGCTCCTGCTCACCTATTACGCCGTAAAGGCCCACTTTTTCGGCGAGCGCAAGGACAAGCCCTTCAACTACCAGTTCGGAGACTTTGGGCTTCGTGCCTTTAGTGACACCGAGGAACTTACTCAGTCCTGGAAAGCCATTTCAAAGGTAAAGCGTCAAGGCGGATTCTTGCTGCTCTTCTTTTCGTCGCGTTGTGCCCATTGCTTGCCTTACCGTCAGCTGTCGGAGCTTGGGGAAGTGGATTCGATCGTAGCCATTGCTCGCGCGCACGGGGTCCGCGTGTATGGCATCTAACAATTCGTTCAAGCCGACGCCGCTCCGCGGCGCGGCTTAACTCTGGCGTTAGGCGTGTTGTCGCAGATGTGCAGCCGTAAGGGTGTAGAGCCGCACGGGTGGCGGACGCGTGGCGGGCGACTCCGCTAGCCCCTAGGTCGCTCTTCTTCGATGCCGGCCCCGGGCAGG
>NZ_JBFRDH010000017.1:0-1997 GCF_052113485.1 Lysobacter sp. TAF61 | reverse complement strand
CCCCAAGGGTCTCGATCTGTCCACGATCACGCAGGCCAAGCTTGACGCCGTGGCCAGAGAGTTGAACGGACGGCCCCGGAAGACGCTAGGCTACGAAACACCGGCCGAACGATTTCAACAATCTGTTGCATCCACCGGTTGAAACCGCAACCGAAAGCAGTCATTGGCCGGTTGAGCAGGTATGCTCGATTGGCGAAAGGATTGCGACTGGGAGGCACCGTGCAAACGCATTGGTTCTACACCGTATGGCCGTTCATCGGGGTAGGCGGGGCGATCGTGATGGTCGCCATCCTGTTAACCACCGACACCTTCCGTGACAACACCACGGTATCGCGCTGGCGTGATCCAGTGTGGCTGGCGTGGCTCGCAGTGCCGCTCTACTGGGTACATCAGTTCGAGGAGTACAGCCTGCCGGTGCTGGGATTTGACTACTCAATCCAGCAAATGATCTGCAAGAAGCTGGGCTTCCCGCCGTACCCGGACTGCCCGATTCCCCTGTCCTTCTATCCGGTGGTGAACATCGCTCTGATGTGGTTCGGGGCGCCACTAGCAGCGTACCTCTGCGGGCGCAACGTCCTCATCGGCCTCAGCTTCTGGGGACTGCTCTTGGCCAACGGACTTCTGCACACCGCTGGGGGCATCATGGCGGGCGCTTACAACACCGGCCTATGGAGCAGTGTCATCTTGTTTGTTCCGTTGTCCCTCTGGGTCCTGTACGCGTGCACGATTCGCGGACCGTATAGCGGCAAGGTCGTTGGCGCGGCGTTCGGCGCGGGAGCCGTCACGCATGTGCTGCTTTTCATGGACTATGGGCTCTACAAGAACGGGGTGATCGGCAATGCCGGGCTGTTGGTCTTTGCTGCCGTGATCGGTTTCGCGCCGATCATCCTGGCGGCGATTGCGAGCCGGTTCTTCAAGCGCGAATTGCTGCGGGCAGTTCCGATGCAGTAGCGCCTACGTTGCTCCGTTAATTTCGTAGTTATGCATCGTTCCCGCCATCTCATCCTTTGCCAGAAAAGTCCCAATGGATATTAGTTGGACCGACGTCGCCATCGTCCTCTTTCCGTGGATCGGAGGCGGGGCTGCTGTTGTGCTTCTGATCTTGCTGTTCGGTACTCGCATCTTGCAGAGCGAACCGGGGGCATCGAGATGGTATGACCGCGTTTGGCTATCCTGGCTTGCGTTGGCGATCTACCTGTTGCACAACGTTGAGGAATACGGCATCGACGTGTTTGGTCGTATGACGCAATTTCCTACAGAGATTTGCTCGGTCTTGAACTTTCCCGCGCCTCCGGACTGTCCCATTCCCGCATCGTATTTCTTGTCCGTCAACATTCCGGCGATCTGGGTTGGCGCGCCGGTAGCCGCATTGCTGAGCCGTCGCCACCCCCTTGTTGGCCTTGCGTTTTACGGTCTGATTTTTGTTAACCTTTTCTTCCACATCATGCCGCTTGTCGCGGGCGCCGGCTTTGGCCCCGGGACGCTTACCGCAATCGTTCTGTTCGTACCGGTATCGGTTTGGATCATCCACGCCTGCTTCGGCACTGGGCGGTTGAGCTACAAGGCTTTGGCGCTCATCTTCTTCAATGGCGTGATCTTCCACATCATCCTGACGGGGCCATTGATGTTATTCATCAACGGCAAAATCGGCAGCGCGGCGCTGGTAGGTACTCAATTGGCGAACGCTGTCCTGTTCCTTCTGATTCCTTGGCTTGGAGCGAGGTGGCGTGCCGGTGTCCTCATCAGACCGATCACACCTTGATGCATGCACGGGTTGGGATTGGTGCCAATAATTCATTCAAGCCGCAGCCGCTTCGCGGCTCGGCTTGATTTCAGGAGTTGTCGACCGTCCGCTTCTTTAATCGGGCGGTAGTGTCAAGGTCGGACTCCTTCCGTTGGTCGGGTACGTCTCCGCGTGGGTCACGCTTCTTTCCGCAGTCGGCTCTGATGGCGCTCGGCTCGCTGCATGCATTGGTCGGACGGAATGGAGAGCCTGG
>NZ_JBFRDH010000016.1:0-3681 GCF_052113485.1 Lysobacter sp. TAF61 | reverse complement strand
CACAGTCCGCCGCAAGCTGCTACATTTTCGGCCGGGGAAGGCCCAGGGCATGGCCGGCTGCAGTTCTCGGCTCCGGTCACGACACTAGGCCTAACAAGTCATTCAAGCCGACACCGCTCCGCGGTGCGGCTTAACTCAGGCGTTAGGCACGTAGTCGCAGCCGTGCGGCCAGGTCGAGGGAGCGACGCGATGTCGGAGCTCATGCTCGCCCGCATTGTGCTTCGGTCATGCGTACAACGCCCCCAGTCGAGCTCATTGCCGGCGGCTGTCTTCCCCCTTCGGCAGGCCCCCGGTCTTCGGCGGCGCGGGGCACGGCGAGCTGATACATTCCCACCCGGGGTTAGGTCATGGAAGAGCAGTCGGCCGCAGTTCTTGGCTCCGGTTGCGGCGCTAGGCCTAACAGGTCATTCAAGCCGAACACCAATCGCTACGCGATTGATGTCGGCTTAACTCAGGCGTTAGGCGWGTTGTCGCCGCTGTGCAGCCGTAAGGGCGTAGAGCSGCACGGGTCGCGGACGCGTGGCGGGCGACTTCGCTAGCCCCTGGTCGCCCTTTTTCGATACCGGCTTCGACATGGAAGGGGGCAGATTCGCAGTCCGCCGCAAGCTGCTACATTTTGGGTCGGGGAAGGCCCAGGGCATGGCCGGCTGCAGTTCTCGGCTCCGGTCACGACACTAGGCCTAACAAGTCATTCAAGCCGAACACCAATCGCTACGCGCTTGGTGTCGGCTTAACTCAGGCGTTAGGCGTGTTGTCGCCGCTGTGCAGCCGCAAGGGCGTAGAGCCGCACGGGTCGCGGACGCGTGGCGGGCGACTCCGCTAGCCCCTGGTCGCCTTTTTTCGATACCGGCTTCGACATGGAAGGGGGCAGGTTCGCAGTCCGCTGCAAGCTGCTACATTTTGGGTCGGGGAAGGCCCAGGGCATGGCCGGCTGCAGTTCTCGGCTCCGGTCACGACACTAGGCCTAACAAGTCATTCAAGCCGACACCGCTCCGCGGTGCGGCTTAACTCAGGCGTTAGGCGCGAGGGGAGCGCTCACTGATGACCAAGCAAGACAAGATTCTGGCCGGCATCCTGCTGGCCCACGGTTCGCTCGGCGTTCTTTGGATCGTTTGGGTGGCCTCCCAGATCGTCGTCCCCGCGGCTTTCTTAGCCACAAATCTGGCTCTGGCGGGAATTGGCATCGCCGCCGGCATCGGCTGGTTCAAGCAGCGTCGCTGGGCAGCCTATCTGGGCATCGGGTTCTATCTCGTGCAGCTCGTCCACGTGCTCACTCCCACGTTCCAGTGGTCATTCACTCTTGGCTTCAATCTCAATATCTCCCTCGGCTGGCTTAGCGAGGGTGAACTTGGCATCAACTTGGTCGCGCTCGTTATGTTGCTCTGGTCAAGCTCGCGGGCCTTCGCGCCTAACAATTCATTCAAGCCGAAGCCGCTTCGCGGCTCGGCTTAATTCAGGCGTTAGGGCTAATGAGACAGTTCGCGGCGCTCACCACAGCAGCGGCTTTGGTTATGGTCTGTCCCGCGGCACATGCATGCCTGGGCGGGAAACGAACGCCCGAAATTGAAGACACAGGCCGCTACTCTGAGATCCGAGTGGTCGAGGTCACCGGCGTACAACTGACCGAGTACGAGGACTACCAGCTCATGCGCCGCGGCGTCAGGCCTTGGCCAAAGCCGCAGGGCGGCATAGAGTTCGTGTATCCCACGAGCTCCACCCCCGGCTTCGAAGTGCAGGCGCTCGTGGACCGAACCATCAAGGGGCCGGCAACTCCGACCGCACGCTTCACCTTGGGCGGCTGTGGAGTTGAGCCGCCAAAGCTACACGATCGTGGTGTGATATTTGTGGAGCCCGGGACGGGCTACGCGGTCGCAGTCTGGCAGAGTGAGGGCGAGCATTACCGCAAGCTTGCAACCGCACTCGGGATGGAGATCACGGGTGAGCCCTAACAATTCATTCAAGCCGACACCGCTCCGCGGTGCGGCTTAACTCWGGCGTTAGGCCTCATGAGAAGCGCCCTGCGCAACCCGGCTTTGGTGGGAATGGCCATTGCTTCGTGGTGTCGAGGCCTGGTCCGTGGAGCTAGACTCATCCAGCAGGGTCGTCAAAACTACTCACTGGGTCTCGCCGTAGGGCGTGGCCTAACAATTCATTCAAGCCGAAGCCGCTTCGCGGCTCGGCTTAATTCAGGCGTTAGGCCTCGGTGGACGCATGACAGACATCAAGTCTCTTGTTGTATTGCACGGCTCTCACAGCAAGGCGTTCCGCGCTCTTTTCAGCAGCGGCGACGTAAAAACAAACCTTGAGCTGATTGATCTACTCTCCCGAGAATGTGCAGACTTCCCGGACTCTGCTGCAATCACCATTGTCAGCTGGAACCGCGGGACTCGACCTGACAGGGTTGGCATAGGTATCACGGACGACATGTTGGACAGAATTCTTGTGGATAGATGGCCGCTCAAGGCCTAACAATTCATTCAAGCCGATGCCGCTTCGCGGCTCGGCTTAACTCAGGCGTTAGGCGTGTTGTCTTCGCAGTGCAGCCGTAAGGGCGTAGAGCCGCATGGGCGCTGGGCGGGGCGCGTGACTTCGGTGACCCCGGTCGCCCCGATTGGATTCTGGGCTCCGGGTAGGGAGACGGGTCGGTTCACAGGCCGCCGCAAGCTGCTACATTTTGGTCCGGGGAAGGCCCAGGTTATGGCCGGCTGCAGTTCTCGGCTCCGGTCACGACACGAGGCCTAACAGGTTATTCAAGCCGAACACCAATCGCTACGCGATTGATGTCGGCTTAACTCAGGCGTTAGGCGAGGGAAGGCAATGAGTCGCGACGTGTATTACACATTGAGTGCTTGGGTCGGATTGCTCGGATTGCTGGGTGGCTTTTTGGTGCTTGCTTTCCAACTCAAGGCATATCGAGCAACCCGGCACAAGAGCCTGCGGCTTCTTCTGATGTCTACGGGCTTGACCTTGATAAGCATCCCCATTGGCATGATTCTCCAGTACACCTTCTGGCAGCCTTTCGCTACTGCGATCTATTGGGTTCTGGCTGTGCTGGCGACAGTCGAGACTATAGTCGGAGTGCTCGGTGTCCGATCCCTCTTGCGTGCGTTCGAATCTAGCGCCGAGGGCGTTAGGCACCAGGACTAAGGCTGATGCGCGGCAAGATAGAGAACTGGAACAATGGTTGGTATGGGGTCAGCCTCGGACTCTCAGTTGCGGAGATCGATCGCTTGATCGTTTTACTCACGAATCTACGCGGCGACCCCGAGCAGCATTTCCACATCACAAGCGACTACTCCGGTGCCGGTGGCCTTGGTGACATTGAGGTGTACGTGGCTGAGGCTGATGTGCAATGCAACATGCGAATGAGCGGTTTGGCACGGGCACCTGGCAGCGATCTTCCGCCGGCCGACGCCTAACAATTCATTCAAGCCGAAGCCACTTCGTGGCTCGGCTTAACTCAGGCGTTAGGCACGTAGTCGCAGCCGTGCGGCCAGGTCGAGGGAGCGACGCGATGTCGGGGCTCATGCTGGCCCGCTTTGTGCTTCGGTAAAGCGTACAACGCCCCCAGTTGAGCTCATTGCCGGCGGCTGTCTTCCCCCTTCGGCAGGCCCCCGGTCTTCGGCGGCGCGGGGCACGGCGAGCTGATACATTCCCGCCCGGGGGTTAGGTCATGGAAGA
>NZ_JBFRDH010000015.1:0-2372 GCF_052113485.1 Lysobacter sp. TAF61 | reverse complement strand
ATGCCACGCCTGCCGTAGGCCAATGCTGCGACGGGCTGGTGACATTGCTGTGGCCACAGGCACCTGCCCGCACTGCAAGAAGTCTGCATTTGAGCGGCAGGCCTAACAATTCATTCAAGCCGACACCGCTCCGCGGCGCGGCTTAACTCAGGCGTTAGGTGGCAGGAACAATGAATAGCGATGTGAAAGAAGAGGCTATCCAGTTCAGCCGCGAGGACGTGGCGACCCAGGTTGCCGCCCGCGCATCGCTTCGTCGCGGGCTCATCACAATCACGGCGATTCTCGTTGGCTGCTTGGCAATTGCATTCTTTGCATTCCCGCGGCTGGGGCTATCCAATAACCTTTTATCTCTCTCTGTTATTGCCGCTCCGGTTCTCGCTCTCCTCGCCATTCGCCAACTGCAATGGTCTGTGCTGGCATCGCATCAGCTCCGCTGCCCATCCTGCCGACATCTGCTGGTCACTGAGCGCCGCTGGTGGAACAGCCCCAATGCCTACTGCAGGTCGTGTGGCAAGCTTGCCCTTCTTCCGGTGGCGGCCCTCAAGCGTGCGGCTGCCACCTAACAATTCATTCAAGCCGAMRCCGCTYCGCGGYKCGGCTTAAYTCAGGCGTTAGCCCTATGACAGAGCAGTGGTTGCTAGTTGTCTTTGCCATCGCCTTTGCGGCGACGTTCTGGTATCTCGGCGAGTGCATGGTCTTCTTCCACAGACTAGAGACCAAGCATCGAACTCAATGGGAGGCCATGGGCCGTCCGAGCATTTGGGATGCGCGCTCCTTCGGTCCATATCTGAAGATCTTGMTGGGCCTTACCCCGCTTGGCCCGGACATGGCCGGCTGTACCCGTCAGTTGCACCGGATTCGGGTGCTCTTGGCGGTTGGCCTCAGCGCCTACCTGGTTGTCAGCCTGTATCAGGCTACCCACGCGGGCTAACAATTCATTCAAGCCGAAGCCGCTTCGCGGCTCGGCTTAAYTCAGGCGTTAGGCCTGTTGTCGCAGCGGTGCAGCCGTAAGGGTGTAGACCCGCATAGGTCACTGGCGCGTCGCGCGTGACTTTGGTAACCCCGGTCGCCCCCCTCAGGACTCCGGCTTCGGGCAGGGAGGGGGCGAGTTCACAGGCCGTCGCAAGCTGCTACATTTCGGGCCGGGGAAGGCTCAGGGCATGGTCGGCTGCAGTTCTCGGCTCCGGTCACGGCGCTAGGCCTAACAATTCATTCAAGCCGACGCCGCTCCGCGGCGCGGCTTAACTCTGGCGTTAGACCTACCTATGAAGCCTCTCGTAATCCCGCCCGCAGCACAGCGCGATGACAATGCCATCCAGATGCTTAGCGCTTGGATTGCCGAGCGCGGGCAACACTGCACGATCAAGATCGGCCTGTGGCAGGACAACGGCCGTGAGGAGGCTCCTGCATGGGGCGTCTTCCTCGCAGATACCATTCGCCACATCGCCAATGCACTCCAAGAGCAGTACGGTCAATCTGCACCCGATACGATTGCAGCCATCCTGGAGTCGCTCCACGACGAGTTGGGCGATCCCACGTCTGATGCCAAAGGCACCTTTAGTCATGGTCACGGGTAGCAGGTCTAACAATTCATTCAAGCCGAAGCCGCTTCGCGGCTCGGCTTAATTCAGGCGTTAGGTCTGCCATGGGAATTACAGCGGTCATTGCAGTAGCTACGTGCGGGGCTGTCATTGGGAGTGTGGCTGGCACCAGGGCAATCCGCCGCGGAGATGCCAGCGTTGGGGCCGTAGCTTTTTGCGGCGCTGGACTTATTGCTGTGGGGTTGCTGTTGGTGCTGCATTGGCTGTTCTGGTCAGAGTTGAACGCGGCGGACCTCCGTCAAACGCTCATGCCGGATTTCTTCGCACCTGGCCGCAAAGAGCGGATTCTGTGGTGGTATGGGGTAATTGCCGCGGGCTGCGCAGCTATCTTGGCAGCGGTGTGGGGCCGGCTCCGTAGTCACCGACGGCGGCCCTAACAATTCATTCAAGCCGACACCGCTCCGCGGYGCGGCTTAAYTCA
This sequence comes from Lysobacter sp. TAF61, assembly GCF_052113485.1. Taxonomy (NCBI): domain Bacteria; kingdom Pseudomonadati; phylum Pseudomonadota; class Gammaproteobacteria; order Lysobacterales; family Lysobacteraceae; genus Lysobacter; species Lysobacter sp. TAF61. Next base: position 350 of record NZ_JBFRDH010000015.1, on the reverse strand, counting down.
GGCGTTAGGCCGCTATGGATGCTCTGACAAGACTTCAACAGTGGTACCTCGACCAATGTGATGAGGATTGGGAGCACTCTTGCGGGGTGACGATAACCACTCTCGACAACCCGGGGTGGAATATCGAGATTGATCTTGCAGGCACAAAACTAGAAGGAAAGGCCCTCGAGCCAATCCACTACGGAATGTTTGAGGATGCCGAAACCAGTGGTAGCGAGTGGATCTTCTGTAAGGTTGCGGACAACAAGTTCAGTGCGGCCGGCGGCCCTCAGAAGCTCGAGGAGATCATCAATGAGTTCCTCAAGTGGGCAGCGGCCTAACAATTCATTCAAGCCGACACCGCTCCGCGG
>NZ_JBFRDH010000014.1:0-2476 GCF_052113485.1 Lysobacter sp. TAF61 | reverse complement strand
ATGCCACGCCTGCCGTAGGCCAATGCTGCGACGGGCTGGTGACATTGCTGTGGCCACAGGCACCTGCCCGCACTGCAAGAAGTCTGCATTTGAGCGGCAGGCCTAACAATTCATTCAAGCCGACACCGCTCCGCGGCGCGGCTTAACTCGGGCGTTAGAGGCCATGGGAAAACTCTCGCGACTCTCAATGTGCGCAGCGTTGTTGCTTGGCACTGGTCTGACTCACGCGGGGGAGTTTCTCGTCATCGGTCAGGTCCATGAGGTCACGGTTCTGCCTAAGGGCCATAGTCGCTGTGAGGTTTCTTGCCCGCTAAATGAGATTTGCATTTCCAACAGTTGCGGGTGTGCGGAGGCTTCAATCAAGCCACAGCAAACCTTGCTCGGCCAGGCCCCAGCCCTGCTGGTTGTCTCGGAGCACTTAGACGAGTGGTGTCGCGTCCCCATGCCACCGAACGAGCACCCAGTCCTCATCTTTGGAAGACCCGATGGGACCCTCCAATGGAGCTACCTAAATTCTTCCGGCGCCAGTAGCAGCCCCAGGTTTGACGCGGAGCGTTTCAACACAATTGGCGGAGTTTTCATAGGTCAGTTGCCGGCGGTTGACGGAGAGGTAGAGCTCGGCGAGCTAAAGCGCCGGCTTGGCCTCTAACAATTCATTCAAGCCGAACCCGCTTCGCGGGTCGGCTTAACTCAGGCGTTAGCGCTCAAATGGGGGGCTACAAATTGTTTTGGAGAAAGACCTTATTCCGCGCCGTGCTTATCTATGTCGTCGGAGCAATCACGCTTCTCGGCAGTGAGCAGGTGTTCGTCCTCGCTAACCTGCCGCAGGGGCCTGCCTATGTCGCCGAAATCGCCAGCCTTTTCATCGCCAGAACGGCCTTGTACTTCGCCATTGCACGGCGCGACGCTACATTTGGCCTCAAGCAGCTAGCGCTGATCGTTGCGTCAATTGAGATTTTTGACTGCATCACGGTGTTGGCGCTGGGGGCGCCTCTGGCGTATCTGCAGGAGCACTGGTGGTACTCCCCGCTACACCTACTGGCGGCCATCACTGGGCTTGGTGCAGCACAGTTGCGCGCTAACAATTCATTCAAGCCGAAGCCGCTTCGCGGCTCGGCTTAATTCAGGCGTTAGGCACCTATGAAAGCTAGCCGCTTGCCAAGCCCTCAGTATCTGATCGCTCACGTCTGCTTTGCATGTCGCAAGAGCTTCAAGGTGGCTCCTCGTTCTGAAATGGCCGCCGTCTGTCCACACTGTGGAGGGCAACTACATGAGATGGGGCGCTCATTCAAGGCCCCGACAGCTCGAGACGCGGAGCAATGGGCCAAGGTCCAGGCGCTCCATAACGCCGGATTTCGTTTCTTCAGCTACCGAAGTGTGGACGGTCCACCATTGCCGACCAAGCTCTCTGATGTTGAGGCGTTTGTTCGTGACAACCCGGAGCACCCACTCCGTGTGGCGGCGCCTAACAATTCATTCAAGCCGAACCCGCTTCGCGGGTCGGCTTAACTCAGGCGTTAGGCCCTGATCATTTTGGGAGGCGCAAAGGTGACGCTGCCGTTCCTTGTCATGGCTGGTTGCTTCTTGCTTGGCGGCTACCTTGAGCGTCGGCGTTCGGCCCCTTGGGGCATCTACGCCGCTGTCTGCCTCCTGGTTCTTGCAGTCCATGCCGGCTTGCTTTGGGCTGCAGGACTCATCGGCGCGGAGCCGTCTTACTCAATCTTGGACCTGTTGCTAGTCCGCCGTTTCCCCACGGGGAACGCGTTGTTCTACGCTGCATACGCGTCGCTGTTCTGTTGCGTCGGCGGTTTGGGGGCTCAGTCCGTAGGCCGGTTTCTAGGTGTGCGCAGCAAGAGCCAGTAGGGACGGGCTCCCACGGGGGCCTAACAATTCATTCAAGCCGAAGCCGCTTCGCGGCTCGGCTTAATTCAGGCGTTAGGCGTGCGGTCGTCGCGGTGCAGCCGTAAGGGCGTAGAGCCGCATGCGGCGCTGGGCGTCGCGCGGGACTTCGGTGGCCCCGGTCGCCCCTCTTGGATTCCGGCTCCGGGCAGGGAAGGGGGCTGGTTCACAGGCCGCCGCAAGCTGCTACATTTTGGTCCGGGGAGGGCCCAGGTTATGGCCGGCTGCAGTTCTCGGCTCCGGTCACGACACTAGGCCTAACAAGTCATTCAAGCCGAACACCAATCGCTACGCGATTGCTGTCGGCTTAACTCAGGCGTTAGGCACGTAGTCGCAGCCGTGCGGCCAGGTCGAGGGAGCGACGCGATGTCGGGGCTCATGCTCGCCCGCTCTGTGCTTCGGTCATGCGTACAACGCCCCCAGTCGAACTCATTGCCGGCGGCTGTCTTCCCCCTTCGGCAGGCCCCCGGTCTTCGGCGGCGCGGGGCACGGCGAGCTGATACATTCCCGCCCGGGGGTTAGGTCATGGAAGAGCAGTCGGCCGCAGTTCTTGGCTCCGGTTGCGGCGCTAGGCCTA
>NZ_JBFRDH010000013.1:0-3244 GCF_052113485.1 Lysobacter sp. TAF61 | reverse complement strand
TGGCCGGTGGCGCTGCCGACCGATACTTCGCCCACCGAGGCCTGGCCCGTGAGGCGGCCGCTGCCGTCGACGTAGTTGGCGAGTGCGCCAACCGTCGTGCGCGAACCGGCACCAAGCGCAACGGAGTTGGCGAACGAGGCATTGGCGGCCGCACCCAGCGCCAGCGCGTTCGGCGTCGCCGCCGCCACCTGGCTGTTGCTGCCCAGTGCGATGGAATTGTCACTGCCGGTGCCAGTCGTGCTGCCGGCTACGCGTGCGTTCGGCCCCAGTGCCATTGCATTGGCGGCGTAGAGCACCTGGGCGTTGTAGCCCAGCGCGACCGAATTGCCCGCCTTCAGCGTGCTGAAGTCGAACGAGTCCGGGCGGAAACCGGGCTTGAGCGCATCGCCGCCGCTACCGGGCTTGAGCACCGGCGCAAGATCCACCACCGAAGCCTTGCTGCCGAGGGCGACGCTCTGCAGCCCGCCGGCGTAGGACGTGTTGCCGTAGGCCGATGCATTCTCCGATGCGACCGCGGCCGAGCCGACGACGGTGCCGTTGGCGGTGAACAGGTACTCCTGGTTGACCGTCGCCGGAGCGCCGACGTACGGCAGGAAGCCGGTGGACGCACGCTGCCCAATGACCACGTTGTTGCTGCCTGGCGCAACGGAGCTGTAGCCGATCGCGATCGACTTGTCGCCGACACCCGGCTCGATCCGCGCGTTGTAGTGGTAGCCGGCCCAGTTGCCGATTGCGATCGAGTTGTCGCTGTAAGCGTAGGAGTTGGCGCCCAGTGCAACCGAGTTGCCGCCGGTCGCGCGAGCCCACATGCCGATCGCAACCGGTGCATACGTTTCGACCGGGGTGAGGCTCTTGGCGATATTGGTGTTGGCGTACAGCGGGAGGTAGTCGGAGGTGGTGGCCAGCGGGCCAATGGCCACCCCCATGTCGGCTTCCGAGCGCGCGTTGGCGCCGATTGCGGTGGCGCCGACGTGCGACGCCAACGACTGGCTGCCCAGGGCGATGGTGCTGGAGCCGGAGGCCACGGCGTTGGTGCCGAGCGACATGGCACTGGCCGCGCTGGCCACCGCTCCCGCGCCGGCGGCCATCGCATCGTCGCCGCTGCTGATGCTGCTGCCCAGCGCAAGCGAACCCGCGCCACTGGCCGTGCTGCCCGCGCCGAATGCCGAACTGGCGTTGCCGGAGGCGTTGGCGTTGCTACCGATCGCCGTGCTGTCGTCGCCCTCGGCGATCGAGCCGTAGCCGTAGACACTGGAATTGGCGCCCGCCGCAGAGGCGTTGAAGCCGCTGGCGGTGCTGTTCTCGCCCAGCGCGAAGGTGCCGGTGCCGAGGGCGACGCTGTTGATGCCGCCAGCCCAGCTGTAGGCACCGAACGCGGCGGCGTTGTCGGCATCGGCCATCGCGTACGCGCCGACGGCGGTGGTTTCATCGCCCGTGGCTTCTGCAGAGGTGCCGATGGCGGTAGCGCGTGCGCCACTGGCAAGTGCGTTGACGCCGCAGGTCACGGCATCGGGATCGGTGGCGGCGCCCACCGGATTGCCCGACGAATCGACGCAGAACGATTGCGCACCGGCGATCGCGGGCACCAGGCCCAGTGCAAGGACGATGGCGTGCGCCAGGCGCGCGGGACGCGGACGGCGGGCATCGGAAAGCAGGTTCATGGAATTCTCCAGCGACGGGACCAGGCCGCGTCGGTTCGGTTCGGTTCGGTTGCATGGTGGTTTTGGCAGGCATGCGTCGCGGTTCCCCCAGAACGCATGCTTTCAGCCTATGCAGGGCAAATCCGCGTGGATTTGACTGCCGATACCAACGTTTGTCCGCGCGTACCAGGCGCACGCATGAACGGGGAGTGGCGTGATGCGGCCAGAAATTGCACGGCGCCTGGTGAGCGGACGCCGTGCGATCACACAGCTGCTTACCAGCCGAAGCCGACGCCCGCGCCCACCGATGTGTCGTCACTGCTTGCGGCACCTCCCACGGTCACCGTGGCGCGGTCCGACAGGGCACGCTGGTAGCCGATCGACACCGCGCTGGCACCGTTCTGGAAACCGACGCCAACGCCGACGCGGTTCTGCGTGCGGATACCGGCGGCGCTGGTGGCCATGTTCAACATGGCGGCGCTCATCGCACCCTGCTGGTCGATGCGGTGGTCCTGCTGGTCCAGGCGCTCATCGACGCGGCTGCGCAGCAGGTTGAAGTCATCGTCGAACGCCTGCAGTCGCGAGTCGGTGTAGGCGTTGGCCTGGGTCAGCGTCTGCGTATTGAGGTTGCGCACCTGCGCCACGTTGGCCGCGTCGGTATCGGCGGTCCCGGCGGCGACGTTCGCGATCTGGCGCTCGCCACCGGCCGTGCCGACCGAAACCGTGTTGGCACGGTCGGCGACCGAACCCTGTCCGAGCGCGACCGCGCCGGTTGCGGTTGCATCGACCACCGCGCCCTGGCCCACCGCCGTACCGCTGGCCGCCTGTACCGATGCGCTCTCGCCGACAGCCACTGCATTGGTTGCCACCGCAGCGACAGTCGCGTTGGCGCCCACTGCGGTGCTGCCGTCTGCTTCGACGCGGGCGTTGCCACCCAGCGCGGTGTCGTTCGGGCCGGCAGCGAAAGCGCTGTTGCCGATCGCGATGCCGTTGGCGCCCTGCGCGCTGGCCGACGAACCCATCGCCACCGCCTTGCTGCCGGCCGCTGCCGACGCCTTGTCGCTGCCATCGCCATTGCCATCCACCGAGATCAGGTCGATCTGTTCGGCCGCGCCGCTCAGGCGATCGATATCGCTTTCGACATTGTCCAGGCGACCGTCGACACCATCGATGCGGGCATTCGTGTCAGTCAGCCCCTGCTCGACGCCGTCAACGCGGCCGTTGGTGTCTGCAAGACCCTGTTCGACCGCGTCGACGCGCACGCCGGTATCGCTGACGCCCTGCGCGATCTGGTCGACGCGATCCTGCACGCCGTCGATGCGTGCACCGGCATCGACCAGACCCTGGGCGAGGTTGTCGACGCGCGTGCCGACGGTCGCCAGCCCCTGCCCCAGTTCCGTCGTGGCGGCGTTGAGCTGGTTGACGTTGACCGCATCGGTGCCGTTCTTGCCCGCCGCGACGTTCGTCACCTGCCGCTGGCCGGTGGCGCTGCCGACCGATACTTCGCCCACCGAGGCCTGGCCCGTGAGGCGGCCGCTGCCGTCGACGTAGTTGGCGAGTGCGCCAACCGTCGTGCGCGAACCGGCACCAAGCGCAACGGAGTT
>NZ_JBFRDH010000012.1:0-5685 GCF_052113485.1 Lysobacter sp. TAF61 | reverse complement strand
GCGGACTGTGAACCCGCCCCCTTCCTTGCCGGAGCCGGCATCGAAAAAGGGCGACCAGGGTCTAGCGGAGTCGCCCACCACGCGTCCGCGACCCGTGCCGCTCTACGCCCTTACGGCTGCACAGCGGCGACAACTCGCCTAACGCCTGAATTAAGCCGAGCCACGAAGTGGCTTCGGCTTGAATGACCTGTTAGGCCTAGCGCCGCAACCGGAGCCAAGAACTGCGGCCGGCAGCTGTGTCATGACCTAACCCCCGGCGGAAATGTATCAGCTCGCGATGCTCCGCGCCGCCGAAGACGGGGCCCCGACCGGAGCGGGACCAATGCCGCGGGGATGACGTCAGATGGGGGCGTTGTGCGCACACCCGGAGCACAAAGCGGGCGAGCATCAGCCCCGGCGACGAGTCGCTCCCACAACCCGGCCGCACGGCTGCGACTACGGTCCTAACGCCTGAGTTAAGCCGCACCGCGGAGCGGTGTCGGCTTGAATGAATTGTTAGGTGGCAGCTTACTTGTCTGCAGCATGCCTGGCCTGTTGATAGAAGGCCTCCAGGTCGGCCGATGACATTGAGCTGAGGCTCTTATATGCCGGCTCTGTGGCGGACTTGGAACCTGTGCCTTCTCCGTGAAGTTCGATGCCCCCATTCCCGTCAGGTGTAACGATGAACACGAACGGTGAAGCAGGATTCGGTGGTGCCGCTACCACAACTACCGAGTGGCCATCAGCGCAGCCGTACATCAACCAGTCGTTGCCGCCCAATTGGGCGGTCGTTGGGCCGATGTTGCATTGAAGCGCGGGAGCTTGTGCTGCAGGTGCGTTAGCACCTGAGCTGGCCGCGAGCATCGCGATTGCAAGAGCCGAGATCATCTTTCCCTGCCACCTAACGCCTGAGTTAAGCCGACATCAATCGCGTAGCGATTGGTGTTCGGCTTGAATGACCTGTTAGGCCTAGCGCCGCAACCGGAGCCAAGAACTGCGGCCGACTGCCCTTCCATGACCTAACCCCCGGGCGGGAATGTATCAGCTCGCGGTGCCTAGCGCCGCCGAAGACCGGGGGCCTGCCGAAGGAGGAAGACAGCCGCCGGCAATGAGCTCGACTGGGGGCGTTGTACGCATGACCGAAGCACAAAGCGGGCGAGCATGAGCCCCGACATCGCGTCGCTCCCTCGACCTGGCCGCACGGCTGCGACTACGTGCCTAACGCCTGAGTTAAGCCGCGCCGCGGAGCGGTGTCGGCTTGAATGACTTGTTAGGCCTAGTGTCGTGACCGGAGCCGAGAACTGCCGCCGGAAATGCCTAGACCTTCCCCGGCCCGAAATGTATCAGCTTGCGGAGGCCTGTGAACCAGCCCCTCCCCTTTCCGGAGCCGTACCCAACAAGAGCGACTAGGGGCTAGCGAAGTCGCCCGCCACGCATCCGCAACCTGCGCGGCTCTACACCCTTACGGCTGCACAGCGGCGACAACTCGCCTAACGCCTGAGTTAAGCCGCACCGCAGAGCGGTGTCGGCTTGAATGAATTGTTAGGCGCCGCCACACGGAGTGGGTGCTCCGGGTTGTCACGAACAAACGCCTCAACATCAGAGAGCTTGGTCGGCAATGGTGGACCGTCCACACTTCGGTAGCTGAAGAAACGAAATCCAGCGTTATGCAGCGCCTGGACCTTGGCCCATTGCTCCGCGTCTCGAGCTGTCGGGGCCTTGAATGAGCGCCCCATCTCATGTAGTTGCCCACCACAGTGTGGACAGACGGCGGCCATTTCAGAACGAGGAGCCACCTTGAAGCTCTTGCGACATGCAAAGCAGGCGTGAGCGATCAGATACTGAGGGCTTGGCAAGCGGCTGGCTTTCATAGGTGCCTAACGCCTGAACTAAGCCGAGCCGCGAAGCGGCTTCGGCTTGAATGAATTGTTAGGCCCCACCCGGTACACCGGAGCCGCCGTTGTTGATGCGAACTATACGATCAATCTCCTCTGGCCCGACTTGGGCAAGGAAGCGATGCACGGCTTCCTTGGAAGTGCTTGGCGGGAATAGCAATTGGTATTTCCCAGGATCGTTTGGAGGTAGAACGACCTGGATCTCAATGCCATGACCCGTAAAGAAATCATCGAGGAAGTCGTGTAGCTCGACGTCACAAACCGTCAGCAAGCACTGGCCGTTCCAGTCGGTTAGCTCTACGTGGTCACCAAACTTCATGTGGGGCCTAACGCCTGAATTAAGCCGAGCCGCGAAGCGGCTTCGGCTTGAATGAATTGTTAGCGCCCATCGCCGCGAGACTTGCGCGCCCTATCTGAACTTGGCCCAGAAATAAGTCGCCAGACTAACTTCCATGCGCCGTATGCGATGACAAGGCCTACTAAGACACGTCCAAGGATGTTGCCGGCTTGATAGGCGCTGCTGGATCGGTCGACTGCCAGAGCGACGGACGGCAGTGCGGTCATTGGCGCGACGAACAAACAGTAAATGGCTTTACGCACGATTGCCTCGAATAGACAGCGAGTGCTTAGGGTTGTTGTGAGATGTCGAGGGAAGTCGCACAGGAACGACCAATAGAGGCTACCTGAGACTGCTCCGCCTCAGTTATGACCTGCTGTTCTCCAATGCGCTTGAGGTCTCGGACACTAAAGGATTTGACCATTTCATCTGCGGTGCACTCGCAGAGCTTTAGGACTTGCTGGGGTGTGACACCAGGCGGTGCAGATGTTTCCGCGCAGCCCTTTGGAAAATCCGCGCGAAATTGCAGCAAAAATTCATCGTCGGTCTGGCTACAGGCCATCAACGGAGCCAAGGATGCGGCGACAAGGATGGCCCTACCTACAGTTCGCATGGTTCTCCCTTATGGGCGCTAACGCCAGAGTTAAGCCGCGCCGCGGAGCGGCGTCGGCTTGAATGACTTGTTAGGCCTTAGCGCCCTAACCGGAGCCCAGAAACTGCGGCCGGCTGCAGTGCCATGACCTAACCCCAGGCGGAAATGTATCAGCTCGCCGGGCCTGGCGCCGCCGGAGACGGGGGCCCGACCGAAGCGGGAGAAATGCCGCTGGCAATGACCGAGGCTGGGGGCGTTGTGCGCACCACCGAAGCACATAGCCGGACGCGTACCCGCTGCCACAGCATGTCGATTCCGGACCGGCCGCAACGCTGCGACTACAGGCCTAACGCCTGAGTTAAGCCGCACCGCGGAGCGGTGTCGGCTTGAATGAACTGTTAGGTGCCATCCTTGCCCATAGGATCCGAATACTCAACTGGGACAACGTGCACTCGACGAAACTCTCCGGTGGCCGACGTGTCTACGATCACGTCATAGCCCTTTTTGCTTAGCCCTGACTCCCAAAGCCACCAACGGCACCGAATTGTGCGAGATGGAGATTGACTCTCAGCGCAGTCGTAAGTCGACGTTGCGAACGGAAGGTCGGAGACCTTGACAGTTTTGCCAGAGAGCTTCTTAGCCAATGCGCCGGCAATTACTTGGGCGCTGAGCTGGCCTGGAGCTGTTACGCCGGGGAGGTCAATCCCCGCGGCGACATCCTCCCAAGCAGAAAGGCAGCCGCAGGCAATTGGCGTCCAGGTTGCCGCAGCCCCGGCAACGCTACATGCCAGAACGAGCGGGACAGCTTTTATGAGTTTGCGGCGAATGCTCATGTGGCACCTTACGCCTGAATTAAGCCGAGCCGTGAGGCGGCTTCGGCTTGAATGAATTGTTAGCTGCCGGCCGACAGCAGTGGGTTGCGCTCATCAAAGCTCTCAGCAAGGTCCGGCATTTCGCCGGAGAAGAATCCCTCAAACACCAGATGGAATCGCTCTATGATCTCGCAAATATCGTTTGAATCCAGGTTCCGAATGGAGAACACGTCATTCGGGTTAAAGTGTGCGGCGAACAGGTTAGTGGTTGCGCTGAAAAGCCTGAAGACTCTCGATCGCACCTCCGCGTCTTCGCCAGCAGTAGTGACAAGCTGGCACAGGGCCCACTCCACTTTCCAGTACTCCTCCTGCGACCACAGAGCGTCCTCGTAAAGACGCGCCCGAAAAGACGCCTCGTCGAACGAGCCGCTCCACGGGTGGTTTTTGGCGATTACGGTGTATGCATCCAAGGCAGCTAACGCCTGAATTAAGCCGAGCCGCGAAGCGGCTTCGGCTTGAATGAATTGTTAGGGCGCGACACCCTTGCTTTGTACTCAGCGATCCCACCCGCGTTCCACTCAAAGCCTTGTGCAGTACCAATGTTGATCACGATGCCATGACCCGGGGGCAGGACTTGGAGTAGCCACTTGGTTCCCACGCTCAAGCCATGCGAGTAGGCAGGCGTCTGTTTGCAGAACTCCGATGCTTGGTCCGTATTGGTGAACGCTACAACCCATTGCGATCCATCCGCCTTTGAAACAGTGGACGGCTTCCAAGCCGTAATCGCCTCGCCGTCAATTTCAGGTGGGGAGGCTAGAGGAACGAATAACGAGCTCCTTGCCAAAATGGCCAACATTTCTTGAATGGGCAACCGGCCTATCCGTGCTTGTTGTATGGCCTCGTGAGCGGACAATGCTGCCGAAGCGTCCGATGAGGGCGACTGAGGATGCTTATTTCCTAGCAACTTGTTGAGAAAGTTCATGAGCGCCCTAACGCCTGAATTAAGCCGAGCCGCGAAGCGGCTTCGGCTTGAATGAATTGTTAGGGCACATCGACGCGCTCCACCGACTTGGCTAGCACCCAGCCATGCATCCCGTAGCTGGTCTCCAAATCGTAGCCGGCTACGCCCTCTGCCCGGCAATGGGCCTGCGCGCTCTCGAGCGAGTCAGCCCAGTGGCCTGGCCAGCCCACAAGCCGGAACCCCTCAGCAATTGTGTCCCATTCTCGGGCAAGTAGCTCCTCAGCAGAAACTGGGACGAGATCAAATACCCAAGACGGCATAAGCGGGTAAGGGAATTGGTGCGCCATCACCCCTTTGAACCTTATGTCGAACAGTAGCGATCCTTCGGGGCCTGCTCGGAGGTGCAGCAGTACCTCTCCCGTTCGCGAGTCGGCCGAGTAGGCCAAGACCTGACTGTCGTGTACGCCGGGAAACATTCCTGTGGGCCCTAACGCCTGAGTTAAGCCGAGCCGCGAAGCGGCTTCGGCTTGAATGAATTGTTAGAGCCCGCCCAGCCACGGCCCCAGCTTGGGAAAAGCTACCGTAAATGCGCCACTCCAGTCGTCCCCGGGGCCAAACGCATTTGGATCAAATTGAACTACAGGATTCCCTGGGGTGGCCAAGTCGATGCAGTAGTGGATGGCGCAACCAAGGTGAAGAATGGGTAGTAGGTGCCGGCGCCAAACCCAACCTGGATCATCGGGATCCGAGCTGTTGAGCACCCGATAGAGACTAAGCGCTGTGTCGCCTTGGTCAGTGACGTGTCCGGAGCTGAGGCCAAGCAAACCGTAGTCCGGCCCGAAGCCGCCATTGCCGCGTAGTGCATAGAGAGCAACTAGTGCGGGTGGGAGAGGAAAGCCAACGACCTTCTCCACCTCCGCGACCTCATCCTGTGTCGGTGCTGGATGCTTCATGCGGGCTCTAACGCCTGAGTTAAGCCGCGCCGCGGAGCGGTGTCGGCTTGAATGACTTGTTAGGCCTAGTGTCGTGACCGGAGCCGAGAACTGCCGCCGGAAATGTCCTAGACCTTCCCCGGCCCGAAATGTATCAGCTTGCGGAGGCCTGTGAAC
>NZ_JBFRDH010000011.1:0-5755 GCF_052113485.1 Lysobacter sp. TAF61 | reverse complement strand
AAAGACGGTGTGGTTCGAGGCGGTTGACGGTTCTCGGGCATGCTGTAAGATGCGCGGCCCGGTGGTCCTGGGGCGGTCCGGAAGGACGCTGAACGGACCTTCGGGAAGCGAAAAAAGATCTCGACACGGTGTTGACGGAATCGAAATTCGCTGTAAGATAGTCGGCTCCCTCGGGCACTTTGGTGCGGYGGGGTGAGACGGGAAAGGCGCTGAGGCCGGCCCCGAAGATCTTTGACAGTGTGCGCAGGTAACTTGTGCGGACGTCTGGCTAGTGGATGGTTGTCCATTGAGCAGATGTTCGTACCAAGCAACAACGATTCAAATGCATGCAAATGCAAGCGAGTAATTGGTGCCTGGAACGAGCTTTGCACTCAAAAAATTTGGATCTTCGGATCCATGCAATTTTAAGTGAAGAGTTTGATCCTGGCTCAGAGTGAACGCTGGCGGCAGGCCTAACACATGCAAGTCGAACGGCAGCACAGCAGTAGCAATACTGTGGGTGGCGAGTGGCGGACGGGTGAGGAATGCATCGGAATCTGCCTATTTGTGGGGGATAACGTAGGGAAACTTACGCTAATACCGCATACGTCCTACGGGAGAAAGTGGGGGACCTTCGGGCCTCACGCAGATAGATGAGCCGATGCCGGATTAGCTAGTTGGCGGGGTAAAGGCCCACCAAGGCGACGATCCGTAGCTGGTCTGAGAGGATGATCAGCCACACTGGAACTGAGACACGGTCCAGACTCCTACGGGAGGCAGCAGTGGGGAATATTGGACAATGGGCGCAAGCCTGATCCAGCCATGCCGCGTGTGTGAAGAAGGCCTTCGGGTTGTAAAGCACTTTTGTCCGGAAAGAAAAGCTTCGGGTTAATAACCCGGAGTTATGACGGTACCGGAAGAATAAGCACCGGCTAACTTCGTGCCAGCAGCCGCGGTAATACGAAGGGTGCAAGCGTTACTCGGAATTACTGGGCGTAAAGCGTGCGTAGGTGGTTTGTTAAGTCTGATGTGAAAGCCCTGGGCTCAACCTGGGAACTGCATTGGAAACTGGCTGACTAGAGTGCGGTAGAGGGGTGTGGAATTCCCGGTGTAGCAGTGAAATGCGTAGATATCGGGAGGAACATCTGTGGCGAAGGCGACACCCTGGACCAGCACTGACACTGAGGCACGAAAGCGTGGGGAGCAAACAGGATTAGATACCCTGGTAGTCCACGCCCTAAACGATGCGAACTGGATGTTGGGGGCAACTTGGCCCTCAGTATCGAAGCTAACGCGTTAAGTTCGCCGCCTGGGAAGTACGGTCGCAAGACTGAAACTCAAAGGAATTGACGGGGGCCCGCACAAGCGGTGGAGTATGTGGTTTAATTCGATGCAACGCGAAGAACCTTACCTGGCCTTGACATGCACGGAACTTTCCAGAGATGGATTGGTGCCTTCGGGAACCGTGACACAGGTGCTGCATGGCTGTCGTCAGCTCGTGTCGTGAGATGTTGGGTTAAGTCCCGCAACGAGCGCAACCCTTGTCCTTAGTTGCCAGCACGTAATGGTGGGAACTCTAAGGAGACCGCCGGTGACAAACCGGAGGAAGGTGGGGATGACGTCAAGTCATCATGGCCCTTACGGCCAGGGCTACACACGTACTACAATGGTAGGGACAGAGGGCTGCAAACCCGCGAGGGCGAGCCAATCCCAGAAACCCTATCTCAGTCCGGATTGGAGTCTGCAACTCGACTCCATGAAGTCGGAATCGCTAGTAATCGCAGATCAGCATTGCTGCGGTGAATACGTTCCCGGGCCTTGTACACACCGCCCGTCACACCATGGGAGTTTGTTGCACCAGAAGCAGGTAGCTTAACCTTCGGGAGGGCGCTTGCCACGGTGTGGCCGATGACTGGGGTGAAGTCGTAACAAGGTAGCCGTATCGGAAGGTGCGGCTGGATCACCTCCTTTAGAGACTAAAGACAGCAAATTGCTGGTCGGACGTCCGCACAAGTAACCTGCATTCAGAGTTCCGGGTCGCCCCAGTGGGGTGGCTGCGGGAGCGTCCCCGGATCCCTCCAGGGAATTCGATGGGGCTTTAGCTCAGCTGGGAGAGCACCTGCTTTGCAAGCAGGGGGTCGTCGGTTCGATCCCGACAAGCTCCACCACCTTGGGCGAAGACCCTTGCCTGGCGATTGTGCCGGCGGGAAACACTTTGGGTCTGTAGCTCAGGTGGTTAGAGCGCACCCCTGATAAGGGTGAGGCCGGTGGTTCGAGTCCTCCCAGACCCACCACCTACGAAGTGGCTTCCTGCTCCTAGACAGAAATGTTTGAAACTCTGATTGCGCACACTAAATATTGAAGCAGCTGGGCGTTGAGGCCCATTTGCGTTCTTTGAAAATTGGGAATTGTAGCGAGCGTTTTGAGACGAATTGTGTCCATGACGTGTCGTGAGGCTAAGGCGAGTGTCTTCGGACACTTTATTAATTGAGTCGTTATATTCCAGACCGGGCTTTGTACCCCTGGTCCGAATGTAGCTCCAAGGCAACTTGGGGTTATATGGTCAAGCGAATAAGCGCACACGGTGGATGCCTTGGCGGTCAGAGGCGATGAAGGACGTGGCAGCCTGCGAAAAGTGCGGGGGAGCTGGCAACAAGCATTGATCCCGCAATGTCCGAATGGGGAAACCCACCTCGCAAGAGGTATTGCATGGTGAATAAATAGCCATGCAAGGCAAACCCGGAGAACTGAAATATCTAAGTACCCGGAGGAAAAGAAATCAACCGAGATTCCCTCAGTAGTGACGAGCGAACGGGGACCAGCCCTTAAGTTGATTGAGTTCTAGCAAAACAACCTGGAAAGGTTGGCCATAGACGGTGACAGCCCGGTATGCGAAAGAGCTCTTCCAATGAAATCGAGTAAGGCGGGGCACGAGAAACCCTGTCTGAACATGGGGGGACCATCCTCCAAGGCTAAATACTCCTGACCGACCGATAGTGAACCAGTACCGTGAGGGAAAGGCGAAAAGAACCCTGGTGAAGGGAGTGAAATAGACCCTGAAACCGTGTGCGTACAAGCAGTCGGAGCCCGCAAGGGTGACGGCGTACCTTTTGTATAATGGGTCAGCGACTTACTGTTCGTGGCGAGCTTAACCGTATAGGGGAGGCGAAGGGAAACCGAGTCTGATAAGGGCGCATAGTCGCGGGCAGTAGACCCGAAACCGGGTGATCTAGTCATGCCCAGGGTGAAGGTTGAGTAACATCAACTGGAGGCCCGAACCCACTCCCGTTGCAAAGGTAGGGGATGAGGTGTGATTAGGAGTGAAAAGCTAATCGAACCCGGAGATAGCTGGTTCTCCTCGAAAGCTATTTAGGTAGCGCCTCCTATGAATCTTCCTGGGGGTAGAGCACTGTTATGGCTAGGGGGTCATTGCGACTTACCAAACCATGGCAAACTCCGAATACCAGGACAGAATGTAGGGGAGACACACGGCGGGTGCTAACGTCCGTCGTGAAAAGGGAAACAACCCAGACCCACAGCTAAGGTCCCAAATTCATCGCTAAGTGGAAAACGATGTGGAAAGGCACAGACAGCCAGGAGGTTGGCTTAGAAGCAGCCACCCTTTAAAGAAAGCGTAATAGCTCACTGGTCGAGTCGGTCTGCGCGGAAGATTTAACGGGGCTAAGCGATGAACCGAAGCTTGGGGTGCATAACTTTGGTTATGCGCGGTAGAGGAGCGTTCCGTAAGCCGTTGAAGGTGGATTGAGAAGTCTGCTGGAGGTATCGGAAGTGCGAATGCTGACATGAGTAACGATAATGCGGGTGAAAAGCCCGCACGCCGAAAGCCCAAGGTTTCCTTGCGCAACGTTAATCGACGCAGGGTGAGTCGGCCCCTAAGGCGAGGCAGAAATGCGTAGTCGATGGGAAGCTGGTTAATATTCCAGCACCTCGCGTAAGTGCGATGGAGGGACGGAGAAGGTTAGGTTGGCCGGGCGTTGGTTGTCCCGGTGAGAGAGTTGAGGCGGTTCCCTTTGGCAAATCCGGGGGAGCAACGTTGAGACTAAGGACCAGCCCATTAGGGCGAAGCAACCGATATCACGCTTCCAGGAAAAGCTCCTAAGCTTCAGCTTACGCAGACCGTACCGTAAACCGACACAGGTGGGCAGGATGAGAATTCTAAGGCGCTTGAGAGAACTCGGGTGAAGGAACTAGGCAAAATAGCACCGTAACTTCGGGAGAAGGTGCGCCCTTTCTGGTGAATAGCTGGGAGGGGCCGCAGTGACCAGGCCGCTGCGACTGTTTATCAAAAACACAGCACTCTGCAAACACGAAAGTGGACGTATAGGGTGTGACGCCTGCCCGGTGCCGGAAGGTTAATTGATGGGGTCAGCCGCAAGGCGAAGCTCTTGATCGAAGCCCCGGTAAACGGCGGCCGTAACTATAACGGTCCTAAGGTAGCGAAATTCCTTGTCGGGTAAGTTCCGACCTGCACGAATGGCGTAACGACAGCGGCGCTGTCTCCACCCGAGACTCAGTGAAATTGAAATCGCTGTGAAGATGCAGCGTTCCCGCGGCAAGACGGAAAGACCCCGTGAACCTTTACTATAGCTTTACACTGAACGTTGAGTTCTTCTGTGTAGGATAGGTGGGAGGCTATGAAACGCAGGCGCTAGCTTGCGTGGAGCCATCCTTGAAATACCACCCTGAAGTGCTTGACGTTCTAACCTAGGTCCGTAATCCGGATCGGGGACCGTGTATGGTGGGTAGTTTGACTGGGGCGGTCTCCTCCCAAAGTGTAACGGAGGAGCACGAAGGTACGCTCAGCGCGGTCGGACATCGCGCACTGTGTGCAAAGGCATAAGCGTGCTTGACTGCAAGATCGACGGATCAAGCAGGTACGAAAGTAGGTCTTAGTGATCCGGTGGTTCTGTATGGAAGGGCCATCGCTCAACGGATAAAAGGTACTCCGGGGATAACAGGCTGATACCGCCCAAGAGTTCATATCGACGGCGGTGTTTGGCACCTCGATGTCGGCTCATCACATCCTGGGGCTGTAGTCGGTCCCAAGGGTATGGCTGTTCGCCATTTAAAGTGGTACGCGAGCTGGGTTCAGAACGTCGTGAGACAGTTCGGTCCCTATCTGTCGTGGGCGTTGGAGATTTGAGAGGGGCTGCTCCTAGTACGAGAGGACCGGAGTGGACGAACCTCTGGTGTTCCGGTTGTCACGCCAGTGGCACTGCCGGGTAGCTATGTTCGGAAGCGATAACCGCTGAAAGCATCTAAGCGGGAAGCGCGCCTCAAGATGAGATCTCCCGGGAGCTTGACTCCCCTAAAGGAACCATCAAGACCAGGTGGTTGATAGGCTGGGTGTGTAAGTGCAGCAATGCATTGAGCTAACCAGTACTAATGATCCGTGTGGCTTGACCATATAACCTCAAGTTGCTTTGGCCTCCGATACGTCGGACACCATTCGCCAAAAACTTGCTACAATTCCCAACCCATTCGCCAACACGGAATACATCCCGTGAAAGCAACCCAACGAGAGCGTGCGCGCAACTCAGTACAACGAGACCTGCGACCCTCCACCCTCTCCCTGGTGATAATAGCTGTGTGGTCCCACCCGATCCCTTTCCGAACTCGGAAGTGAAACGCACATGCGCCGATGGTAGTGTGGCCTAAGCCATGCAAGAGTAGGTCATCGCCAGGGGCTTTACCCCTAAAACCCCCAGCCGAAAGGTTGGGGGTTTTTCTTTGTGCGCAAGGAAAGTCGATGCCC
>NZ_JBFRDH010000010.1:0-16831 GCF_052113485.1 Lysobacter sp. TAF61 | reverse complement strand
GGAAGGCGTCGAGATGGTCATGCCGGGCGACAACATCAAGATGGTCGTCTCGCTGATCAACCCGGTGGCAATGGACGAAGGCCTGCGTTTCGCAATCCGCGAAGGCGGCCGTACCGTCGGCGCCGGCGTGGTGGCGAAGATCATCAAGTGACGATCTGACCTGCGCCCGCTCTGCGGGCGCAGCTTTGTCAGATCGTCACCCCGGTGAAAGCCGGGGTCTAGTTTGCTTCTGCCGTTTGCTGTTGCTTCTGCCCTGAACCCGCAAAATCAACAGCACAATGGGTTCCGGCTTACGCCGGAATGACGGACTCGAAGACGGACTTCCCGGCGAGTCGGCAACGGCTCGCCGTCGCCGTCTAAGAGATCTGAATTCCGGAGATCTGAATTCCGGGGATCGGAATTTGGGGCCATGAACTTCGGGGCTGAAACCGGGTCCAACCCGCTTCCAGCAAATCCGTTAAGCTTTAATGATGTACGCCAGTAGCTCAATTGGCAGAGCAGCGGTCTCCAAAACCGCAGGTTGGGGGTTCGAGTCCCTCCTGGCGTGCCACTTCATGCGGGTGCTTCCGCAGAGCCCCGGTCATCCGTGGTCGGGACGCTCCTAACCACAGTGCTACTACAGACGTGGCCTCACCGCCGCGCGATGGATCGGATGAACAGCAAGGTCGAACAACACGGATCCACCTCCGCCGGCGACATCGTCAAGTACGCACTGTCGGTGCTGCTGGTCGCTGCGGGCGTGGCCGCCTACATCTATTTCGACCAGTGGCCTGGTGCGCTGCGCGCGCTGGCTGTCGCTGGCGGCCTGGTCCTCGGCGCCGGTGTGTTCCTGACCAGCGGCAAGGGCCTGCAAACCCGCGAATTCCTGTCTGAATCGCGCTTCGAGCTGCGCAAGGTCGTCTGGCCGACCCGCCAGGAAGCCCTGCGCACCACCTGGGTGGTCATGATCGCCGTCGCCGTGCTGAGCCTGATCCTGGCCGGCTTCGACGTCGTGATCCAGACCGCCGTCAAGTTCCTGCTGGGGCGCTGAAGAAATGAGCGAAGAAGTCCATAAGCGTTGGTACGTGGTTCACGCCTACTCGGGCTTCGAGAAGTCCGTGGCGCAGGCGTTGCGCGACCGCATCGTGCGCGACGGCATGCAGGAGCGCTTCGGTGAAGTGCTGGTCCCGACCGAAGAGATCGTGGAAATGCGTTCCGGCCAGAAGCGCCGCTCCGAGCGCAAGTTCTTCCCGGGCTATGTCCTGGTCCAGATTGCCACCCATGACGAAGCCGGCATCCCGCGCATGGACAACGAGAGCTGGCACCTGGTCAAGGAAACCCCGAAAGTGATGGGCTTCATCGGCGGCACCGCCGACCGCCCGCTGCCGATCGCCGACCACGAAGCCGACATGATCCTGCAGCGCGTGCAGGAAGGCGTCGAGAAGCCCAAGCCCAAGGTGCTGTTCGAGCCGGGCGAGATGGTCCGGGTCATCGACGGCCCGTTCAACGACTTCAATGGCGTGGTCGAAGAGATCAACTACGAGAAGAGCCGCCTGCGCGTGGCCGTGCTCATCTTCGGCCGCTCGACCCCGGTCGAGCTGGAATTCGGGCAGGTCGAGAAGGCCTGACCCGGGGTCTGGCCGGTCGGGCGCAGGGCGCCCAATCGGCTATAAACATCTGATATACTTGCTGGCTCGCCGCTTTCAGCGCGATCCAGAAGCCCCGGCCGCCGCATGGCGGCCGTCGGCGTGCTGCAGAACAAGTTGCTAACAACGTGATGTCGGGACACGTGATTTTCCCGGCGCGATGGGGAGCCTGAGGTCCAGGCGCTTGCACCCGGAGAGAGAGAAATGGCTAAGAAAGTAGTCGGTTACATCAAGTTGCAGGTCAAGGCCGGCCAGGCCAACCCGTCGCCGCCCGTCGGCCCGGCCCTGGGCCAGCGCGGCCTGAACATCATGGAGTTCTGCAAGGCATTCAACGCCGCGACCTCCAAGCTCGAGCCGGGTCTGCCGACCCCGGTCATCATCACCGCGTACTCGGACCGTACCTTCACCTTCATCACCAAGTCGACCCCGGCTTCGGTGCTGCTGAAGAAGGCCGCCGGCGTCGCATCGGGCTCCAAGCGCCCGAACACCGACAAGGTGGGCAAGGTCACCCGCGCCCAGCTCGAAGCGATCGCCAAGCAGAAGGAAGCCGACCTCACGGCGGCTGACCTGGAAGCAGCGGTTAAGACGATTGCGGGTTCGGCCCGCAGCATGGGCCTGGTGGTGGAGGGTTAAGACATGGCAATGACCAAGCGCGAAAAGGCCATCCAGGCCGCAGTTGTCCCGGGCAAGACGTACGCCATCGACGACGCACTCAAGATCGTGAAGACCGCCACCAAGGCCAAGTTCGTCGAGTCCGTCGACGTCGCTGTGCGCCTGGGCGTGGACGCGAAGAAGTCCGACCAGCAGGTTCGCGGTTCGACCGTGCTGCCGGCCGGTACCGGCAAGTCGGTGCGCGTGGCGGTGTTCGCCCCCGCCGGTGCGAAGGCTGACGAAGCCATCGCCGCTGGCGCCGAAGCCGTGGGCATGGACGACCTGGCCGAGAAGATGATGGCCGGCGACCTGAACTACGACGTCGTCATCGCCACCCCGGACGCCATGCGCGTCGTCGGCAAGCTGGGCCAGGTGCTCGGCCCGCGTGGCCTGATGCCGAACCCGAAGGTCGGCACTGTTTCGCCGAACCCGGCCGAAGCCGTGAAGAATGCCAAGGGCGGCCAGGTGCGTTACCGCACCGACAAGGCCGGCATCATCCACTGCACCATCGGCAAGGCTTCGTTCGAAGACGCGTCGCTGAAGGAAAACCTGACCGCACTGCTGCTCGACCTGATCAAGGCCAAGCCGTCGTCCGCCAAGGGCCAGTACCTGCAGAAGATCTCGATCAGCACCACCATGGGCCCCGGCGTTTCCGTGGACCAGGGCACGCTGACCCTGAAGTAATGCATCGCGCTCGCGCAATGCGCGAGCGTTTTGCCAGTGCGTGACGCGTCTGCGGGGTGCATGCCGCAGACAAAAATTTTGAGGGCATCGCCCAGAACCTCCGGGTTCGAAGCGATAGCCGTCAAAGACCGCAGGTGCGGTCAGCGCCTACCGGCGACGGGCATGGATGCTCGACATGGCAAGGATTCGCCGTCGGTGGAAGCGGGGCTGCTTAATCCGGACTCGTTCGGGTCGGCCTGCGTAGATGGTGCCTTCTGGAAATCTTTCTGGAGTGGCCACCACCGGGATGTTCGCGCATCCCCGATGCCAGGGACGGTATCGCCCAGGACCGCAAGCGGCAGGAGCCGTAAGCGGAGTTCATTTGGAGGAGTGCAATGGCTCTCAATCTGTCCCAGAAGCAAGAAGTAGTAGCCGAGCTGGCAGAAGTCGCCGCCAAGGCCCACTCCTTGATTGCTGTCGAGTACGCGGGCACCACGGTCAGTCAGATGACCGCGATGCGCAAGAAGGCTCGTGAAACCGGCGTTTTCTTGAAAGTTGTCAAGAACACCCTGGCTTCGCGCGCCGTCGTCGGTACCGAGTACGAGTGCGCGAAAGACGTGCTCACCGGTCCGCTGCTGTACGCGTTCTCGATGGAAGAACCCGGCGCTGCCGGTCGTCTGATCAAGGAATTCGCCAAGGGTAACGACAAGCTGCAGGCCAAGGTCGTCGCGATGGGTGGCCAGGTGTATCCGGCCAGCCACGTCGAAGTCCTCGCTTCGCTGCCGACCCTCGAACAGGCGCTCGCCATGCTGGCCCGCGTCCTCAACGAGCCGGCAACGATGTTCGCCCGCGCCGTCAAGGCAGTGGCCGACAAGCAGGGCGGTGGCGATGTTGCCGACGCCGAAGCCGAAGCAGTGGCGGAACCGGCGTAACACGCCCCGCACGTCAAGCTCGCTTTACCAATCGATTCGTAAGATCAATTTCCAGAGGTTAATAACATGTCCCTGTCCAACGAACAGATCGTCGACGCCATTGCCGAGAAGACCCTTCTCGAGGTGATGGAGCTGGTCAAGGCGATCGAAGAGAAGTTCGGCGTCTCCGCCGCTGCCCCGGTCGTCGCTGCTGGCCCGGCCGTTGCTGCTGCCGTCGTCGAAGAGCAGACCGAGTTCAACGTCATCCTGAAGGCTGCCGGCGAGAAGAAGGTCGAAGTCATCAAGGCCGTCCGCGCCATCACCGGCTTGGGCCTGAAGGAAGCGAAGGACCTCGTCGAAGGTGCTCCGCAGACCGTGAAGGAAGCCGTCTCGAAGGACGAAGCCGAGAAGTTCAAGAAGGACCTCGAGGCTGCCGGCGCATCGGTCGAGCTGAAGTAATTCAGTACTTGTGTCGCCGGCTCTTGTTAAGAGCGTAGTACTGGCGACCACCTGAGGCTGGGGACGAAAGTCCCCGGCCTTTGGCCGTTCCTGAAGGACTGCCCTGAAGAAGGCGATCCGAGGGGCGGCAGAAGCAACGCGTTACCCAACGAGTTGACAGTCGGAAGTAGCGGGAGAAGGCGTGCTGGTGCCGGCAATACCAGCGACTTCCCACTGGCAATTTTGATCCCCCGGTTCGCCGTCCAGGCGCACCAACGAAAATCTCCGAGGCGGTAGCTCACCATGACCACAGCTTCCATGACGACGGCCTCCAGGGCCATCTACTCGTTCACCGAAAAGAAGCGCATCCGCAAGGATTTCGGCAAGCGCAAATCCATCCTCGAAGTTCCGTTCCTGCTGGCCATCCAGGTCGACTCGTACCGCGAGTTCCTGCAGGAAAACATCGATCCGGCCAAGCGCGCCGACCGCGGCCTGCACGCGGCCCTGAAGTCGGTGTTCCCGATCGCCAGCTACAGCGGCAACGCCGCCCTGGAATACGTCGGCTACAAGCTTGGCGATCCGCCGTTCGATGAGCGCGAGTGCCGTAACCGCGGCCTCTCCTACGGCGCCCCGCTGCGCGTGACCGTGCGCCTGGTGATCTACGACCGTGAGTCGTCGACCAAGGCCATCAAGTACGTGAAGGAGCAGGAGGTCTACATGGGCGAGATCCCGCTCATGACCGACAACGGCACCTTCATCGTCAACGGCACCGAGCGCGTCATCGTCTCGCAGCTGCACCGCAGCCCGGGCGTGTTCTTCGACCACGACCGCGGCAAGACCCACAGCTCGGGCAAGCTGCTGTACAGCGCCCGCATCATTCCTTACCGCGGTTCCTGGCTGGACTTCGAGTTCGACCCGAAGGATGCGCTGTTCACCCGTATCGACCGTCGCCGCAAGCTGCCGGTGACCGTGCTGCTGCGCGCACTGGGCTACAACAACGAAGAAATGCTGCGCGAGTTCTTCGAGATCAACACCTTCCACATCATGCCCGAGGGCGTGCAGTGGGAGCTGGTCTCCGAGCGCCTGCGTGGTGAAACGCTCGACTTCGACCTGGCCGATGGCGACAAGATCATCGTCGAGGCCGGCAAGCGCATCACCGCGCGCCACGTCAAGCAGCTGGAGGCTTCGGGCATCGCCGCCCTGGCCGTGCCGGACAGCTACCTGGTCGGCCGCATCCTCTCGCACGACGTCGTCGACTCCAAGACCGGCGAGCTGCTGGCCACGGCCAACGACGAGATCAACGAAGACCAGCTGGCCGCCTTCCGCAAGGCCGGCATCGACGCGGTCGGCACCCTGTGGGTGAACGACCTCGATCGCGGCGCGTACCTGTCCAACACCCTGCGCATCGATCCGTCGAAGACGCAGCTGGAAGCGCTGGTCGAGATCTACCGCATGATGCGTCCGGGCGAGCCGCCCACCAAGGACGCCGCGCAGAACCTGTTCCACAACCTGTTCTTCACCTTCGAGCGCTACGACCTGTCGGCCGTGGGCCGGATGAAGTTCAACCGTCGCCTGGGCCGCAAGGAAACCGAGGGCGCTTCGGTGCTCTATGACGCCAAGTACTTTGCCGAGCGCAAGGACGAGGAGTCGGTGCGCCTGCGCAACGCCAACGGCGCCACGTCCGACATCCTCGACGTGATCCGCGTGCTGACCGAGATCCGCAACGGTCGCGGCACGGTCGACGACATCGACCACCTGGGCAACCGTCGCGTGCGTTCGGTCGGCGAAATGGCCGAGAACGTGTTCCGCGTCGGCCTGGTCCGCGTCGAGCGCGCGGTCAAGGAGCGCCTGTCGATGGCCGAGTCCGAAGGCCTGACCCCGCAGGAGCTGATCAACGCCAAGCCGGTGGCCGCCGCGATCAAGGAGTTCTTCGGCTCCTCGCAGCTGTCGCAGTTCATGGACCAGAACAACCCGCTGTCGGAAGTCACCCACAAGCGTCGCGTCTCGGCCCTCGGCCCGGGCGGCCTGACCCGTGAGCGCGCCGGCTTCGAAGTGCGCGACGTGCACCCGACCCACTACGGCCGCGTGTGCACCATCGAGACGCCGGAAGGCCCGAACATCGGCCTGATCAACTCGCTCGCCGTGTTCGCCCGCACCAACCGTTACGGCTTCCTCGAGACGCCGTACCGCAAGGTCATCGACGGCCGCGTCACCGACGCCGTCGAGTACCTGTCGGCGATCGAAGAGAACGAGTACGTCATCGCCCAGGCCAATGCACCGACCGACGACGACAACAACATCACCGCCCAGTTCGTCGCCTGCCGTTACCAGGGCGAGTCGATGCTGCGTCCGCCGAGCGAGATCCACTTCATGGACGTCTCGCCGATGCAGACCGTGTCGGTCGCTGCGGCCCTCGTCCCGTTCCTCGAGCACGACGACGCCAACCGCGCACTGATGGGCGCCAACATGCAGCGCCAGGCCGTGCCGACGCTGCGTGCGCAGAAGCCGCTGGTCGGTACCGGCATCGAGCGCGCCGTGGCGCGCGACTCGGGCGTGACCGTCAATGCCCGTCGTGGTGGCGTGATCGAGCAGATCGACGCAGGCCGCATCGTGGTCAAGGTCAACGAGAAGGAAATCGTTGGCGAGACCGATGCCGGCGTCGACATCTACACCCTGATCAAGTACACCCGCTCCAACCAGAACACCTGCATCAACCAGCGTCCGCTGGTGATCGTCGGTGACGTGGTTGCGCGCGGCGACGTGCTGGCCGACGGCCCCTCGACCGACATTGGCGAGCTCGCGCTCGGCCAGAACATGCTGGTCGCGTTCATGCCGTGGAACGGCTACAACTTCGAGGACTCGATCCTGCTCTCCGAGCGCGTGGTCGAGCAGGATCGCTACACCACGATCCACATCGAAGAGCTGACCTGCGTCGCCCGCGACACCAAGCTGGGACCGGAGGAAATCTCCGCCGACATCCCGAACGTCTCCGAGCAGGCCCTCAACCGCCTCGACGAGTCGGGCGTGGTCTACATCGGCGCCGAAGTGCGTGCCGGCGACATCCTGGTCGGCAAGGTCACGCCGAAGGGCGAGTCGCAGCTGACCCCGGAAGAGAAGCTGCTTCGCGCGATCTTCGGCGAGAAGGCCTCCGACGTTAAGGACAGCTCGCTGCGCGTTCCGCCGGGCATGGACGGCACCGTCATCGACGTGCAGGTCTTCACCCGCGACGGCATCGAGAAGGACAAGCGCGCGCGCCAGATCGAGGAATACGAGATCCGTCGCGTCAAGAAGGACTTCGACGACCAGTACCGCATCCTCGAGGCTGCGATCTACGACCGTCTGCGCACCCAGCTGATCGGTCGCGTCGCCAACGGCGGCGGTGGCCTGAAGAAGGGCGACACCGTCACCTCGCTCGTGCTCGAGGGCCTGTCCCGCAAGGACTGGTTCACCCTGCGCATGAAGGACGAGGAAGCGGTCGAGGCGATCGAGCGCGCGCAGAAGCAGATCGAGGTCCACAAGGCCGAGTTCGAGAAGCGCTTCGCCGACAAGCGCGGCAAGATCACCCAGGGCGACGACCTCGCACCGGGCGTGCTGAAGATGGTCAAGGTGTTCCTCGCGGTGAAGCGCCGCATCCAGCCGGGCGACAAGATGGCCGGCCGCCACGGCAACAAGGGTGTCGTGTCGACCATCGTGCCGGTGCAGGACATGCCGTACGCGGCCGACGGCCAGACCGTCGACATCGTCCTGAACCCGCTGGGCGTGCCGTCGCGTATGAACATCGGCCAGATCCTCGAAGTGCATCTGGGCTGGGCCGCAAAGGGCCTGGGCCAGAAGATCCAGCGGATGCTGGAAGCACAGCAGAAGGTCTCCGAGCTGCGTCAGTTCCTCGACGACATCTACAACCACGACACCAAGATCGCCGGTGACCGCGTCGACCTGACCCAGTTCAGCGACGAGGAGCTGCTGACGCTCGCCAAGAACCTGTGCGATGGCGTGCCGATGGCCACCCCGGTGTTCGACGGCGCCGCCGAGTCGGAGATCAAGCGGATGCTCGAGCTCGCCGACCTGCCCACCAGCGGCCAGACCATGCTGTTCGACGGTCGCACCGGTGAGTCGTTCGAGCGTCCGGTCACGGTTGGCTACATGCACATGCTGAAGCTGAACCACCTGGTCGACGACAAGATGCACGCCCGTTCCACTGGTCCGTACTCGCTCGTCACCCAGCAGCCGCTGGGCGGCAAGGCGCAGTTCGGTGGCCAGCGCTTCGGCGAGATGGAAGTCTGGGCGCTGGAAGCCTACGGCGCGGCCTACACCCTGCAGGAAATGCTGACGGTGAAGTCCGACGACGTGCAGGGCCGCAACCAGATGTACAAGAACATCGTCGACGGCGAGTACGAGATGGTCGCCGGCATGCCGGAGTCCTTCAACGTGCTCGTGAAGGAAATCCGCTCGCTCGCGATCAACATGGAGCTGGAAGAGAACTGAGGAAACCCGCTTCCCCATTCTCTATTCCCGATTCCCGGAGAACAAAATGAAAGACCTTCTGAATCTGTTCAACCAGCAGCGACAGACCATCGACTTCGATGCGATCAAGATCGCGCTGGCTTCGCCCGACCTGATCCGTTCGTGGTCGTTCGGCGAAGTGAAGAAGCCGGAAACCATCAACTACCGTACCTTCAAGCCCGAGCGTGACGGCCTGTTCTGCGCCGCCATCTTCGGTCCGATCAAGGACTACGAGTGCCTGTGCGGCAAGTACAAGCGCATGAAGCACCGCGGCGTGGTCTGCGAGAAGTGCGGCACCGAGGTCACCCTGGCCAAGGTCCGTCGCGAGCGCATGGGCCACATCGACCTGGCTTCGCCGGTCGCGCACATCTGGTTCCTCAAGTCGCTGCCCTCGCGCATCGGCCTGATGCTGGACATGACCCTGCGTGACATCGAGCGCATCCTGTACTTCGAAGCCTACGTGGTGACGGAGCCGGGCCTGACCGCACTGGAGCGCGGCAACCTGCTGACGGAAGAGCAGTTCCTGCAGGCGCGCCAGGAGCACGGCGACGACTTCGAGGCCGCCATGGGCGCCGAGGCCGTCTACGAGCTGCTGCGCACGATCGACCTGCAGTCGGAGATGGTGCAGCTGAAGGAAGAGATCTCCTCGACCAACAGCGAAACCAAGCTCAAGCGCCTCACCAAGCGCATCAAGCTGGTCGAAGCCTTCCTCGAGTCGGGCAACCGCCCGGAGTGGATGGTCATGACCGTGCTGCCGGTGCTGCCGCCGGACCTGCGTCCGCTGGTTCCGCTGGACGGCGGCCGCTTCGCGACCTCCGACCTCAACGACCTGTACCGCCGCGTCATCAACCGCAACAACCGCCTGCGTCGCCTGCTCGAACTCAATGCGCCCGACATCATCGTGCGCAACGAGAAGCGCATGCTGCAGGAGTCGGTTGACGCGCTGATGGACAACGGCCGTCGCGGCCGTGCCATCACCGGCACCAACAAGCGCCCGCTCAAGTCGCTCGCCGACATGATCAAGGGCAAGCAGGGTCGCTTCCGCCAGAACCTGCTGGGCAAGCGCGTCGACTACTCGGGCCGTTCGGTCATCGTGGTCGGCCCGACGCTGCGCCTGCACGAGTGCGGCCTGCCGAAGAAGATGGCGCTCGAGCTGTTCAAGCCCTTCATCTTCGCCAAGCTGCAGCGCCGTGGCCTGGCCACCACCATCAAGGCCGCCAAGAAGCTCGTCGAGCGCGAAGAGGCCGAGGTGTGGGACATCCTCGAAGAGGTGATCCGCGAGCATCCGGTCCTGCTCAACCGCGCACCGACGCTGCACCGCCTGGGCATCCAGGCGTTCGAGCCGGTGCTGATCGAAGGCAAGGCGATCCAGCTGCACCCGCTGGTCTGCACCGCGTTCAACGCCGACTTCGACGGTGACCAGATGGCCGTCCACGTGCCGCTCTCGCTGGAAGCCCAGCTGGAAGCGCGCGCGTTGATGATGGCGTCCAACAACATCCTGTCGCCGGCCAACGGCGAGCCGATCATCGTGCCGTCGCAGGACGTCGTGCTGGGCCTGTACTACATGACCCGCGGCCTTGAGAACAAGGCAGGCGAGGGCATGGCGTTCGCCAACGTCGCCGAAGTCAAGCGCGCCTACGACAACCGCGTCGTGCAGCTGCACGCCAAGTGCAAGGTCCGCATCACCGAGACGGTGAACAACGAGGACGGCACCAGCGAGCAGAAGACCTCGATTGTCGACACGACCGTGGGTCGCGCCCTGCTGCGCGAGATCCTGCCGGAGGGCCTGCCGTTCGCGCTGGCCAACGTCGAGCTGACCAAGAAGAACATCAGCCGACTGATCAACTCCTGCTACCGCATGCTCGGCCTGAAGGACACGGTCGTGTTCGCCGACAAGCTGATGTACACCGGCTTCGCTTACGCGACCCGCGCCGGCGTCTCCATCGGCATCGACGACATGCTGATCCCGGTCGAGAAGAAGGGCATCCTGGCCGAGGCCGAAGCCGAGGTCCTGGAAATCCAGGAGCAGTACCAGTCGGGCCTGGTCACCGCCGGCGAGCGCTACAACAAGGTCGTCGACATCTGGTCGCGCACGAACGAGCGCGTGGCCAAGGCGATGATGGACGCGATCGGCACCGAGAAGGTGCTCAACGCCAAGGGCGAGACCATCGACCAGAAGTCGATGAACTCGATCTACATCATGGCCGACTCCGGCGCCCGTGGTTCGCAGGCCCAGATCCGTCAGCTCGCCGGTATGCGCGGCCTGATGGCCAAGCCCGACGGCTCGATCATCGAGACGCCGATCACCGCGAACTTCCGCGAAGGCCTGAACGTTCTCCAGTACTTCATCTCGACCCACGGCGCACGTAAGGGCCTGGCCGATACCGCGCTGAAGACGGCGAACTCCGGTTACCTGACCCGTCGCCTCGTCGACGTGGCGCAGGACGTGGTGATCACCGAGGACGATTGCGGCACGCTGGAAGGCCTGACCATGACGCCGATCGTGGAAGGCGGCGACGTGGTCGAGCCGCTGCGCGACCGCGTGCTGGGTCGTGTCGTGGCCGAGGACGTGTTCCTGCCGGGCAACGACGAAGAGCCGATCGTCACCCGCAACACCCTGCTCGACGAGGGCTGGGTGCAGAAGCTCGACGACGCCAGCGTCCAGTCGATCAAGGTCCGTTCGACGATCACCTGCCGCAGCTCGTTCGGTGTCTGCGCCCACTGCTACGGTCGCGACCTGGGTCGCGGTCACCTGGTCAACCACGGCGAAGCGGTCGGCGTTGTCGCCGCGCAGTCGATCGGTGAGCCGGGTACGCAGCTGACCATGCGTACGTTCCACATCGGTGGTGCCGCTTCGCGTGCCGCCGCCATCGACAACGTCACGGTCAAGACCACCGGTAGCATCAAGTTCAACAACCTCAAGCACGTCGATCACGCCGGTGGCCACCTGGTCGCGGTGTCGCGTTCGGGCGAGTTGTCGGTGCTCGACGGCCACGGCCGTGAGCGCGAGCGCTACAAGCTGCCGTACGGCGCCACGGTCAACGTCAAGGATGGCGCCAGCATCAAGGCCGGCCAGACGGTGGCCAGCTGGGATCCGCATAACCACCCGATCGTTTCGGAAGTCGCCGGTTTCGTTCGCTTCATCGACTTCGTCGATGGCGTGACCGTGATCGAGAAGACCGACGAACTGACCGGCCTGGCCTCGCGCGAGATCACCGATCCGAAGCGTCGCGGCTCGCAGGGCAAGGACCTGCGTCCGATCGTCCGCATCGTCGACAAGAGCGGCAAGGACCTGTCGATCCCGGGTACCGACCTGCCGGCGCAGTACCTGCTGCCGCCGCGCTCGATCGTCAACCTGCAGGACGGCGCGCCGGTCGGCGTGGGCGACGTGGTCGCCAAGATCCCGCAGGAAGCGTCCAAGACCCGCGACATCACCGGCGGTCTGCCGCGCGTTGCCGACCTGTTCGAAGCGCGCAAGCCCAAGGACCCGGCGGTCCTGGCCGAGCGCTCGGGCATCGTCTCCTTCGGTAAGGACACCAAGGGCAAGCAGCGCCTGATCATCAAGGACACCGACGGCAACGAGCACGAGGAGCTGATCCCGAAGTACCGCCAGATCATCGTGTTCGAAGGCGAGCACGTGGAGAAGGGCGAGACCGTGGTGGACGGCGAGCCGGGCCCGCAGGACATCCTGCGCCTGCTCGGTGTCGAACCGCTGGCCGTGTATCTGACCAAGGAAATCCAGGACGTCTATCGCCTGCAGGGCGTGAAGATCAACGACAAGCACATCGAGGTGATCGTTCGCCAGATGCTGCGCAAGGTCGAGATCACCGACCAGGGCGACAGCAAGTTCCTCAACGGCGAGCAGGTCGAGCGTCAGCGTCTCATCGAAGAGAACGCCCGCCTGGCCGGTCGCAACGAGATCCTGGCGGGTTACGAGCCGGTCCTGCTGGGCATCACCAAGGCCTCGCTGGCAACCGAGTCGTTCATCTCGGCGGCCTCCTTCCAGGAGACCACCCGCGTCCTGACCGAGGCTGCCGTCCGCGGCACCCGTGACGGCCTGCGCGGCCTGAAGGAGAACGTGATCGTCGGCCGCCTGATCCCGGCCGGTACCGGCCTGGCGTACCACACGCTGCGCCGAAAGAACGCGTCGGGCCTGACCGACTCGGAGATGGAAGCGCTGTCGGCGCCGGTCGCTTCGGCGGCCGAGCCGGTCGTGGAAGTGGCCGAGGTCGAAGGCGACTCGAGCGCCTCGTAAGCAGCAAACGGGGCAGGGCGGGAGTTTCCCGCCCTGGTCCCGCTCCGGTTTGGCTTGGTTTCGGCCGGCAAATCCGGTTACAATCACGGAAATACCGACAGCCTCCTCGTGAGGCCGTCCAGATCACGAAATGAGGATGCAGGACGCGCCTCGTGTTCGGCCCAGGATGGGCGGGATCGCAGTGAAGTTCCGACCACGCAGGCTGCCTTCGGCGGCCCGGGCGGAGCACACCGGTTTAGCTCGCGTTGACGGTCACGTCCGACGCGGGCTATACTTTTTCGTCTCGGTATGCCGGGTTGCCCCGGCGTGCCGTTCGTTTTTCCACGAAAGGCCAATCCAGGCCTTCTTCAAAGAGTTCCAGATGGCGACGATCAATCAGCTGGTCCGCAAGCCGCGGCAGGCGACCACCTACAAGAGTGCCTCGCCGGCGCTCGCGAACTGCCCGCAGCGCCGTGGCGTTTGCACCCGCGTGTACACCACGACCCCGAAGAAGCCGAACTCGGCTCTGCGCAAGGTCGCGAAGGTTCGCCTGACCAATGGCTACGAGATCATCTCGTACATCGGCGGCGAAGGTCACAACCTGCAGGAGCACTCGGTCGTGCTGATCCGCGGCGGTCGCGTCAAGGACCTGCCGGGCGTGCGCTACCACACCGTGCGTGGCTCGCTCGATGCCGCCGGTGTCGCCAAGCGTCGCCAGAGCCGCTCCAAGTACGGCGCCAAGCGTCCGAAGTCCTAAGCCGGACGACCGTTTCGGTCTCCGTACAAGAATCACGAGAATAGGTACGCACCATGTCGCGTAAAGGTTCCACCCCTCAGCGTTCGGTCCTGCCGGACCCCAAGCACGGCAGCGAGACGATCGCCCGTTTCATCAACATGGTCATGCAGAGCGGCAAGAAGTCGGTCGCCGAGAAGATCGTCTACGGCGCGATGGATGCCATCAGCGAGAAGAGCCCCAATGCCCTCGAGCTTGTCGAGAAGGCACTGGGCAACGTCTCGCCTGCGGTCGAAGTGAAGTCGCGTCGCGTCGGCGGTGCCACCTACCAGGTGCCGGTCGAAGTCCGTGCCTCGCGCCGCATGGCGCTGGCCATGCGCTGGCTGATCGAGTCGGCGCGCAAGCGCGGCGAGAACACCATGCCGCGCAAGCTCGCTGCCGAACTGATCGACGCCTCGGAAAGCCGCGGCGGCGCCATCAAGAAGCGCGAAGAAACCCACCGCATGGCGGAAGCGAACAAGGCGTTCGCCCACTACCGCTGGTGATCTGAGCCGGGCGCCCCCATATAGGGGGTCGCCCCACTCAGCAGCACGACATGTGCTGCCGCGGCGGTGTGAAAGCCGCCACGCGAACCGGAGGCCGCCTTTGAGGCGGCGTCCGGCCATTTGGAATTCGAAAACTTACGAGAGGGTCCCGTGGCTCGCACCACTCCCATCGAGCGTTACCGCAACTTCGGCATCATGGCTCACATCGATGCCGGCAAGACCACCACGTCCGAACGCATCCTGTTCTACACCGGTGTCAGCCACAAGATCGGCGAAGTGCACGAAGGTGCCGCGACGATGGACTGGATGGAGCAGGAGCAGGAGCGCGGCATCACCATTACGTCGGCCGCTACGACCGCGTTCTGGAAGGGCATGGACAAGTCCCTGCCTGAGCACCGCTTCAACATCATCGACACCCCAGGCCACGTCGACTTCACCATCGAAGTCGAGCGTTCGCTGCGCGTGCTCGACGGTGCGGTGTTCGTGCTGTGCGCCGTCGGTGGCGTCCAGCCGCAGTCCGAGACCGTGTGGCGTCAGGCCAACAAGTACTCCGTGCCGCGCATGGCGTTCGTCAACAAGATGGACCGCACCGGCGCCAACTTCGACAAGGTCGTCGAGCAGCTGCGTGCGCGCCTTGGCGCCTACGCCGTACCGATGCAGGTGCCGATCGGCGCTGAAGACGGCTTCGAGGGCGTGGTCGACCTGCTCAAGATGAAGGCCATCCATTGGGATGTCGCCTCGCAGGGCACCGTGTTCGAGTACCGCGAGATCCCGGCGAACCTCCAGGCCCAGGCCGATGCAGCGCGCAACTTCATGGTCGAAGCCGCCGCCGAAGCGTCCGAAGAGCTGATGGACAAGTACCTCAACGAAGGCGAGCTCACCGAGGCGGAGATCGTCGCGGGTCTGCGCGCGCGCACCCTGCGCGTCGAGATCGTGCCTGTCTTCTGCGGTTCGGCGTTCAAGAACAAGGGCGTGCAGGCCATGCTCGACGGCGTGATCAACCTGCTGCCGTCGCCGGCCGACCGTCCGCCGGTCCAGGGCATCGACGAGGACGACAAGGAAGACACCCGCACCGCGTCCGACACCGAGCCGTTCTCGGCGCTTGCGTTCAAGATCATGACCGACCCGTTCGTCGGTTCGCTGACCTTCTTCCGCGTCTACTCGGGCGTGCTCAACTCCGGCGACCAGGTGTACAACCCGGTCAAGTCGAAGAAGGAGCGCGTGGGCCGCATCCTGCAGATGCACGCCAACCAGCGCGACGAGATCAAGGAAGTCCGCGCCGGCGACATCGCCGCGGCCGTGGGCCTGAAGGACGTGACCACCGGCGACACGCTGTGCGCGCAGGATCACATCATCACCCTCGAGCGCATGACCTTCCCGGAGCCCGTCATCTCGATGGCGGTCGAGCCCAAGACCAAGTCCGATCAGGAAAAGATGGGCATGGCACTGGGTCGCCTGGCGCAGGAAGATCCTTCGTTCCGCGTGCGTACCGACGAAGAGTCGGGCCAGACGATCATCGCCGGCATGGGCGAGTTGCACCTGGACATCCTCGTCGACCGCATGCGTCGCGAGTTCAATGTCGAGGCCAACGTCGGCAAGCCGCAGGTGGCGTACCGCGAGACCATCCGCAAGTCGGACGTCAAGTCGGACTACAAGCACGCCAAGCAGTCGGGCGGTAAGGGCCAGTACGGCCACGTCGTCATCGAGCTGTCGCCGATGAACGAAGCCGACCGTGCCAACGAGGACGTCAAGAACGATTTCCTGTTCGTCAACGACATCACCGGCGGCGTGATCCCGAAGGAGTTCATCCCGGCGGTCGAGAAGGGCCTGCGCGAGACGATCACCAGCGGTCCGCTGGCCGGCTTCCCGGTCGTGGGCATCAAGGTCAAGCTCGTGTTCGGTTCCTACCATGACGTCGACTCGTCGGAAATGGCGTTCAAGCTCGCCTCGTCGATGGCGTTCAAGGAAGGCTTCCGCAAGGCCGATCCGGTCCTGCTCGAGCCGATCATGAAGGTCGAAGTCGTGACGCCGGAAGAGTATGTCGGCGACGTGATGGGCGACCTGAGCCGTCGTCGCGGCCTGCTCCAGGGCCAGGACGACACGCCGTCGGGCAAGACCATCAATGCGATGGTGCCACTGGGCGAGATGTTCGGTTACGCCACCACGATCCGTTCGCTGACCCAGGGTCGCGCGACGTTCACGATGGAATTCGACCATTACGCCGAAGCCCCGAACAACATCGCCGACGCGGTGATGAAGAAGGGCGGTTAATTGAAGTCCCCGTGTCATTGAAGTGCGTGGCGCCGGCCCTCGCCGGCGCCTCGTTACCACAGAACAAGCATCAAACTTTAAAGAGAGACAATCATGGCCAAGGGTAARTTTGAGCGCACCAAGCCGCACGTGAACGTGGGCACGATCGGTCACGTCGACCACGGCAAGACCACGCTGACGGCGGCACTGACGAAGGTGGGCGCGGAGCGTTTCGGTGGCGAGTTCAAGGCGTACGACGCGATCGACGCAGCGCCGGA
>NZ_JBFRDH010000009.1:0-83227 GCF_052113485.1 Lysobacter sp. TAF61 | reverse complement strand
AACTCCGTTGCGCTTGGTGCCGGTTCGCGCACGACGGTTGGCGCACTCGCCAACTACGTCGACGGCAGCGGCCGCCTCACGGGCCAGGCCTCGGTGGGCGAAGTATCGGTCGGCAGCGCCACCGGCCAGCGGCAGGTGACGAACGTCGCCGCGGGCAAGAACGGCACCGACGCGGTCAACGTCAACCAGCTCAACGCCGCCGCGGCGGAACTGGGGCAGGGCCTGGCGACCGTCGGCACGCGCGTCGACAACCTCGCTCAGGGTCTGGTCGACGCAGGTGCGCGAATCGACGGCGTGCAGGATCGCGTCGACCAGATCGCGCAGGGTGTCAGCGATACCGGCGTGCGCGTCGACGCGGTCGAACAGGGCCTTGCAGACACCAATGGCCGCGTTGACGGCGTCGAGCAGGGGCTGACTGACACCAATGCCCGTATCGACGACGTTGACGGCCGCCTCGGCAATGTCGAGAGCGATCTCGACAGCCTGCGCGGCGCAGCGGAACAGATCGACCTGATCTCGGTCGATGGCAATGGCGATGGCAGCGACAAGGCGTCGGCAGCGGCCGGCAGCAAGGCGGTGGCGATGGGTTCGTCGGCCAGCGCGCAGGGCGCCAACGGTATCGCGATCGGTAACAGCGCATATGCGGCCGGCCCGAACGACACGGCGCTGGGCGGCAATGCCCGCGTCGAGGCAGACGGCAGCACCGCGGTCGGTGCCAACGCGACGATCGCCGCCGCAGCCACCAACGCCGTCGCCGTGGGCGAAAGCGCCTCGGTACAGGCCGCTGGTGGTACGGCCCTCGGCCAGGGCGCAGTGGTCGACGCGGTTGCGACCAACGCGGTCGCACTCGGCCAGGGCTCGTTGGCAGATCGCGCCAACTCCGTGTCGGTCGGCACGGCCGGTGGCGAGCGCCAGGTCGTGAACGTTGCCGCCGGCACCGCCGATACCGACTCAGCCAACGTGGCGCAGGTGCGCGACCTCAACACGCAGACGCTGACGCGCGCCAACGCCTATACCGACTCGCGCTTCCAGGCGCTGGATGATTGGCAGGACACCGTCAACAGCCGCTTCATCAAGCAGGACGAGCGCATCCAGCGCGTCGGTGCGATGAGCGCGGCGATGTCGCAGATGTCGGCCAACACCTCGGGGCTGTCGGGCGTCAATCGCGTTGGCGTCGGTGTCGGTACCTACGGCAGCGAAGCGGCCATCTCGGTCGGCTACCAGCGCGCGTTCAACAACAACCGCGCCAGCGTTTCCGCCGGTGCGGCCTTCACCAGCGACGACTCCAGTCTCGGCGCCGGCGCCGGCTTCAGCTGGTAGTCACCGCGGGCGCCGCGTTCGCGGCGCCCGTCAGGCAATCACGTCCAGACCTAGATCGACCTCAACCACATCCGGGACCCACCCATGAAGCAAAAGACCCTTACGGTGGCGCTGGCTGCCATCCTCATCGCCGGTGCAGCCGGCACCGCCCTGTCCGCCGCCGCTGGAAAGCCGGCAGTCGTACGTGCCGATACCGGCGCAACCAGCGGCAACAGCGCCGGTTACGACCGTTTCATTGTGAAATACCGCAACGGCAGCGCCGCGCAGACTGACGCCAGCCAGCTCACACGCGCCTTCGACGCCGTCGCGGCCCGCGCCGTCACCGCGCGTTCCGGATTGGCCGCGCCGCGCGCGCGCCACCTGCGCCAACTCGCCGGCAGCGGCGCCCACCTGGTGCGCCTGTCACGCAAGCTCGACCGCGTCGAAGCCGAGAACCTGATGCGTTCAATCGCGGCCGATCCGGCGGTCGAATACGTCGTGCCAGATCGCCTGCGCCAGGCCACCGCGGCGCCGAACGATCCTTACTACGCCTCGTACCAGTGGCACTTCAACAACCCGGTCGGTGGGGCTGGCGTGCAGGCGGCATGGGACGCTGGCGCCACCGGCGCAGGCGTCGTGGTCGCTGTGCTCGACACCGGCGTCACCGATCACCCGGACCTGGCTGCCAACCTGCTGCCGGGCTACGACTTCATCATCGACCACGAAGTCTCGGGCCGTGACAGCGACGGCCGTGTCGCCGGCGGCGCCGACACCGGCGACTGGACGGAAGCCAACCAGTGCTACAGCGGCAGCGCGGCGCGCAGCAGTTCCTGGCACGGCAGCCACGTCAGCGGCACGATTGCCGAAGTGACCGACAACGGCGTCGGCATGGCGGGTGTCGCTCGCGACGCCAAGATCGTGCCGGTGCGCGTGCTCGGTCACTGCGGCGGCTACGACTCCGACATCAACGACGCGATCGTGTGGGCCTCCGGTGGCCACGTCGACGGTGTGCCGGACAACCAGTATCCGGCCGAAGTAATCAACATGAGCCTCGGCGGCAGCGGTGCCTGCGATGCGCCGACCCAGGCGGCGATCGACAGCGCAGTTTCGCGCGGTACCACCATCGTCGTGGCCGCGGGCAACGACAATGGCGAGGTCATGGAGCATTCGCCGGCCAACTGCCAGAACGTCATCACGGTCGGTTCCTCCGGCATCAGCGGCCGCCGGGCGAGCTACTCCAACTACGGTGCACGCATCGACCTCTCCGCACCGGGCGGCGGCATCAACGATGGCGCCACGCAGAACGAGGGCTACATCTGGTCGACGGTGAACATGGGCACGACCGTACCCACCGTCGCCGGCTACGGCGGCATGGTCGGCACGTCGATGGCCGCTCCGCACGTCGCCGGCGTCGCGGCCATTGTGCAGAGCGCGTTGACCACGCCGAAGACCCCGGCCGAACTGGCCGCGCTGCTGAAGCAGACCGCCAGGCCGTTCCCGACCACGCCGGACCGGCCGCTGGGTGCGGGCATCGTCGACGCCGGCAACGCGGTAATCGTGGCCAGGACCGGCGGCCAGCCGTTGTCCAACGGGATCGCCAAGACCGGCCTGCGTGGCAATGCCAACGACGGTTATGTCTACGTCTTCCCGGTTGCCGCAGGAACGTCGCGCCTCAACGTGACCACGTACGGTGGCAGCGGTCAGGTCAAGCTGCTGGTCAAGAATGGCAGCGAGCCGACCACGATCAGCAACGACGCGATCTCGCAGCGTCCGGGCAACAACCAGACCATCACGCTCAACGCACCGGCCGCCGGCGCGTACTACGTGAAGGTACTGGGCGTGAGTGCGTTCAGCGGTGTTTCGCTGAAGGCGGCGACGCAATAAGTGGCACGAAGCTGCGGCCGGTCCAGGCGACCGGCCGCAGCCAACCCGCGGCCTGAAGCCGTGATGGTTGCGTGAAAGTGCGATGTGGGGCGGCATCATGCGTTGACGATGCCGCTCCGCTGGGGTTTGCTCTGCCGCAGCATCCTCGCTGCGGCTCCATGCAGCGGACCCCTTTTGTTGGCCCGGAGCCACGATGTCGCGCATTTCCGCCCTGCTTGCTGCCCTGCTGTGCCTGTCGGGCATCCTCGCCGCTCCGGTTGCAACCGCGCAGACCGCGCCGACCCTGGTCGAAGCCAAGGAGAAGGGGCCCACGGCCATCCCGGTCGCCGACATCCCGATCCGCGCCGACGACGACGAACGCTTCGCCCAGGACGTCATCGCGCGCGCGGGGACGCAGGACCTGAGCAAGGATCTCGCGCCGCGCCTGGACACCATCGAGCGTTCGGTCAACGAGAAGGCCAAGCTGTTCGTCTCCAAGGACCTGCGCACGCTTCCGGTCATGCGCCTGGAAAGCCTCGACCGTCACTGGAAGTTCGACGCCCGCCAGTACGCGCGCTGGCAGTCCGACCTGCGCCAGGCCAGCGCACCGTTCGGTGAGGACGCCGCCGAGCTCGCGCGTCGCCGCGCCGACTGGGATGCCACCAAGGTCGCCGCCCAGGCAGGCAGCCTGGCCTCTGCGCTGGATGACCGGATCGGGTCGGTGGTCGCCCGCCTCAAGCAGGCCGAACAGGCACTGTCCTCGCCGCTGGAGAAGCAGATCGCGCTGGGCCGTCGTGGCAATGCCGTGCAGGCGCGGATCCAGGCCGGGCAGAAGGGCGTCAACGCCGCCATCGACTACATCGACAGCCGCCTGGTCAAGCTGGATGCACCGCCGCTGTGGGCCGCACAGGACACGCAGCGCGACTCCGAGTCTGCGCTCGACTCGATCCGCACCGGTCTGGAAATCGAGAGCCGTTTCGTCACCCAGTACACCGCAGCCGACCTGGGCAACCAGCGGGCGCTGCATTGGCTGCAGATGTTGTTGCTGCCATTGCTGATCTGGCTGGGATTGCGGGCGCGCAAACGTGCCCCGACCGGCCTGGAGAACGCGGCCTCCGAACGCGTCCTGCGACGGCCGCTGTCGTCGTGGATCCTGCTGTCGATGATGGGCGTACTGGTGTTCGAGCCCGATGCGCCGCTGCTGGCGCACCAGATCGCGATGCTGGTGGCGCTGGTGCCGGTGCTGCGCCTGCTGCCGCCGGACAGCAAGCGCCTGCTGGGCCCCTGGCCCTTTGTCGCCACGGGCCTGTACCTGCTCGAGCGCCTGGGCTTCGTCTTCCTCGCAAGCACGTTGATGTATCGCTGGTACTACTTTGGCCTGACGTTGCTGGCGCTGGTGTTCATGCTGTGGTTGCTGTGGCGCTCGCGCCGGCCGCTGCCCCAGTCCGATCCGGCGGCGCGGATGAGCCGCATCATCCATGCCATCGCCTGGGGCGCCACATTCGTGCTGGCGGCATCGGCGGTGTCGAACATCGTCGGCAATGTGTCGCTGGCGGAAATGCTGACTGCCGGCGTCGTCGACAGCGGCTACCTGGGCCTGGTGCTGCATGCCGCCGTCACCGTGTTCAACACGCTCCTGCAGCTGTTGATCGCGCATCGCAGCAGCTCGCGCTTCCGTCTCGCCCGCGAACATGCCGCGCCCATCCTGGGAGGGTTGAACAACCTGCTGAAGATCGCCGCCATCGTTGGCTGGGTGGTCTTCGCCATGAGCCGCTTCCGGATCTTCCGGCCGGTCTATGGCGTGGTCGAGTCGATCCTCACCTACTCGGTGAAGTTCGGCGAGATCTCGCTCAGCCTCGGCCACATCCTGGTGTTCGCCGTCTCGGTGTTCATCGCCTACTGGACCGCGCGCACGGTGCGCTTCCTCTTGCAGGAGCAGGTGCTGCCGAAGATGTCGCTGCCACGCGGTGTCGGAAATTCGGTGGCGTCACTGAGCTACTACGCCCTGCTGCTGATCGGTCTGTTCGTGGCGCTGGCCGCGGCCGGCTTCAAGGTCGGGCAGCTGGCGTTCCTGTTCGGCGCGCTCGGTGTCGGCATCGGTTTCGGCCTGCAGAACGTGGTCAACAATTTCGTCTCCGGCCTGATCCTGATGTTCGAACGGCCGATCCAGCCCGGCGACGTGGTCGAGATCACCGGCACCGCAGGCCGCGTGCGCGAGATCGGCATGCGCGCCACCACCATCAAGACCTTCGACGGCGCCGACGTGGTCGTGCCCAACGGCACGTTGCTGTCGGAGAAGCTGACCAACTGGACCCTGCTCGACATGAGCCGGCGGGTCGACATCGACCTGGGTGTTGGTTATGGCTCCGAGCCGTCGCAGGTGATCGCGCTGCTGACCAGGATCTGCACCCAGACCCCACACGTGGCCAAGTCGCCGGCGCCGGTGGTGCTGTTCACGGGGCTGGGCGCCAGCTCGCTAAACTTCGCCATCCGCGCCTGGACCTACGACTTCGACAACTGGACCAGCATCCGCAGCGAACTGCTGACGCGCGTGCATGCGGCACTGCGCGAGGCCGGCATCGAGATGCCGTTCCCGCAGCAGGACGTGCACCTGCGCAGCATGTCGAAGGAGGTGAGTGCATTGCTCATGCAATCGGCCCCGGACCGATCGGGCGAAGCCAGGGGCGGCGATGCCGAAGATGGAGTCCCGAGCCCGACCGGGTGAGCAGACCCGTCATGTCAATAGCCGTTATTGCGGATAGTTCATGCGAAACAGAATGGGTCCGTTCTCCTCACCAGCCATTACCGATCTGAATGGTTCCGATTGGAACAAGTGATTTCTCTTCGTCTACTGGCCCCGCGATGCTCCTGACTCCCCAGCACAGAGCCAGGACGCCACATGAGACATGGAACGCGCACGACCCTTGCATTGCTTGCGTTGATGCCGGCAGCTTTCATCCAGACGACAAGCGCACAATCGTTCCTCACGCAAGACAACGGCGCCAGGGTTGGCGACAACCAGAACTCCCAGACCGCCGGCGCGACGGGTCCTACGCTGTTGCAGGATGTGCAGCTGGTGCAGAAGCTGCAGCGTTTCGACCGTGAGCGCATTCCCGAGCGCGTGGTCCACGCCCGCGGCACCGGCGCCCATGGCGAGTTCGTGGCGACGCAGGACCTCTCCGCGCTGAGCAAGGCGCAGGTGTTCCGCCCAGGCGCGAAGACGCCGGTGTTCGTCCGCTTCTCGTCGGTCGTGCACGGCAACCATTCGCCCGAGACCCTGCGCGATCCGCATGGCTTTGCCGTCAAGTTCTATACCGGCGAGGGCAACTGGGACCTGGTCGGCAACAACTTCCCGACCTTCTTCATCCGCGACGCGATCAAGTTCCCGGACATGGTGCATTCGGTCAAACCCGACCCGCGCACCAACCTGGACGACGACTCGCGCCGTTTCGACTTCTTCTCGCACGTGCCGGAGGCGACGCATACGCTGACCCGCCTGTACTCCAACGACGGGACCCCCGCCGGCTACCGTTTCATGGACGGCAACGGCGTGCACGCCTACAAGCTGGTCAACGCCGCCGGCGAGGTGAGTTACGTCAAGTTCCGCTGGAAATCCATGCAGGGCATCCGCAACCTCGATCCGGAACAGGTCGAGCAGGTCCAGGGGCGCGATTACAGCCATCTGACCAACGATCTGGTCTCGGCGATCAAGCGCGGCGAGTATCCGCGCTGGGAACTGATGATCCAGGTGGTGGCGCCGGCCGACCTGGCGAAGTTCGACTTCGACCCGCTCGACGCCACCAAGGTCTGGCCCGGAGTCCCGGAGCGGAAGATCGGCGAGCTGGTGCTCAACCGCAACGTCGACAACGTGTTCCAGGAAACCGAGCAGGTCGCGCTTTCCCCCGCGAACCTGGTGCCGGGCATCGAGCCGTCCGAGGACCGTTTGTTGCAGGGTCGGCTGTTCGCCTATCCCGACACGCAGATCTACCGCCTGGGGGCGAGCGGACTGGCACTGCCGGTCAATCGACCCAAGATGGCCATCAACAACGTCAACCAGGACGGTTCGGGCAACTTCGGCCACACCACCACCGGCGTCAACTACGAGCCGAGCCGGTTGCAGCCGCGGCCCCAGGACGCTGGCGCGCGCCTGAGCCAGTTGCAACTGGCCGGCAGCACCCAGCAGGCGAAGATCCGGCGTGAGCAGAACTTCCGGCAGGCCGGCGAGCTGTACCGTTCGTTCAACGCGAAGGAACGCCAGGACCTGATCCGCAGCTTTGGCCAGTCGCTGGCCGGCAGCGACGACGAGAGCAAGCACATC
Organism: Lysobacter sp. TAF61; assembly: GCF_052113485.1. Lineage (NCBI taxonomy): Bacteria > Pseudomonadati > Pseudomonadota > Gammaproteobacteria > Lysobacterales > Lysobacteraceae > Lysobacter > Lysobacter sp. TAF61. Next base: position 75,747 of record NZ_JBFRDH010000009.1, on the reverse strand, counting down.
ATTCTCTCGTTCCTGTACAAGGCCGATCCCCAGTACGGCACCGGTGTCGCCCGCGTGGCCAAGGGCGATATCGCCCGTGTCCGCGAACTGGCCTCGGCCTTGCAGGACTGAGGATGTTTCTCCTCGCGCATCGCGGCGGGCCGCGATGCGCGCCCCGACGGAGCATCACCGTGCGGACTTACCGGTTTCCCCAACTTTTCCTGGCTCTATCGCTGGCCGTGGCCAGCGGCGGCGCATGCGCACAGCCGGGCGGCTCCGGCGAGGCGCAACCAGTGCAGGCAACGCAGCTGCGCGCGCAGTTGCAAGGGTATTTCTTCGACGCCGCGCGCAGCGGCCATCAGGCCATGCTCGATGAGTTCATCGGCGCAGGCTATGACCTCGATGCGCGCGACGAGAAGGGTTATACGGCGCTGATTCTTGCCGCCTACCATGGGCACGCGGCGGCGGTGGAACAGTTGCTCGCGGCCGGCGCAGACCCCTGCGCGCAGGACAATCGCGGGAATACCGCGCTGATGGGCGCCATCTTCAAAGGCGAGCTGGCGATCGCGCGGCGCCTGTTGCGTGCCCACTGTGCGCCGGATCAACGCAATGATGCCGGCCAGACCGCCGCGATGTACGCCGCGCTGTTTCGCCGCAAGGAAGCCCTTGAGGCACTGCGGGAAAAGGGTGCCGACATGCGCGCCGAGGATGCCGCGGGCAATTCTCCGGAACGCCTGGTCAATGGCGAGTTCGCCCCGTTCCAGGGCCAATCCGGTGGCGCTGACAACGAACGCTAGTCGCCGCTCGCCTCGTGCCAGCGGCGCGCGAACAACGCGCATGGCACGCCGACCAGCAGCATGTGCGCAAGCAGGCAGGCGACCGACCAGTCGAGCAGGAACCGCCGCGGCGGCGCGGCCGAGAACATCGGTACGGCGATGACGTGGATCAGCACGTAGCACAGCGCGCCGTAGATCGCGCCGTTGCGCAGCGGGTGCTGCAGAAGCCACGGCCGTCCGCGGCTGGCGACGTGGTAGATCGCCACGATCGCGGTCATCAGGTAGAAGTGCAGTGCGGCTCCGAACAGGGCGGTGGTGGCGCCGCCGGCGAAGGCGATGTCGCGGCCGATGATCCAGGCCGCCACCGACTGCGGGATGCGGATCGGCGAGGTGCCCAGCGGCGCCCACCAGATCATCGCGAACAGCAGGTCGAAGGCGCCCACCGTGAGGCCGCCGATCAGGATCCAGCTCCAGGCGGCCGGACGTTCCCAGGCGGCGGCTGACGTCGCAGTGGCCGAGGTCGAGGAGGCGGGGTCGCGGGCGGGCGATTTCATCTTCGAATCCTGTTGGCGCGGGATTGGCCCTATGGAGCCGTGGCAAAGTGGCACTGGCAAGGTCCAATTCATCAGGCTTGAATGGGGCCAATCCGCCACGCCCTCCAGGAGGCCGGCCATGCACCTGCAACTCGACGGTCGCGGTCCGCTGCACGCGCAGCTGACGCGCGCGCTCAAGAGTGCCGTCTTTGCCGGCCGGGTCAGCCAGGGCACGCGTTTGCCGGCGACCCGCCAGCTGGCGCGTGAACTGGGCGTGTCGCGCAACACCGTGCTGGCCGCCTACGACCAGTTGCGGGCGGAAGGTTTCGTCGACGGCCGGGTCGGCTCCGGCAGTTATGTCACCCCGCCGGTGCAGTCGGCGCGGCCGCTGCATGCGGTGGATGCGCCCTTGCCGCCACAGTCGCAGTTCGCCCGCCGCGCGCGCATCGTCCACGATCACCTGCGCATTCCTGGCCGCGCCATCCCTGGCGTGCGCTACACCTTCCAGTACGGGCTACCGCTGACCAATCCGGCGCTGACCAGCGCGTGGTCGCGCGAACTGGCGCACGCCGCGGCCTACACCTCGCCAAACTATCCGCCGTCGCAGGGCGTGCTGGCGCTGCGCGAAGCGGTCTGCGACTACCTGGGCAGGCGCCGCGGCGTGCAGGCGCAGCCCGAGGACGTGATCATCGTCGATGGCACCCAGCAGGCGGTTGCCCTGACCGCGCGCGTGCTGCTCGATCCGGGCGACGAGGTCGTGCTGGAGGAGCCGCACTACTCGGCGATGCGCGAGGCGCTGCAGATTCACGGTGCGCACGTGCGCACCGTCGGCGTCGATGCGCAGGGATTGCTGTGCGACGAACTGCCGCTGCCGGCACCGAAGCTGGTCTGCGTGACGCCGTCGCACCAGTTCCCCAGCGGCGCGGTGCTGTCGCTGCAGCGGCGGCTGGCCCTGATCGATTACGCCCGCCGCCACGGCAGCTGGATCCTGGAAGACGACTACGACGGCGAGTTCCGCTACGACGCGCGGCCACTGGCCGCGCTGCGTTCGCTCGACGACAGTGCCCGGGTGATCTACGTCGGCACGTTCTCGAAGGTGATGTTTCCGTCGCTGCGACTGGGTTACCTGGTGGTGCCGCCGGGACTGCGCGGCGACTACGTCAACGCCAAGTGGCAGGACGATTTCGGATCGGCCGGGATCGAGCAGGCCGCGCTGGCGCGGTTCATCGTCGATGGCGGCTTCGAGCGGCACCTGCGCCGCACCTGGAAGACCCTGAAGGAGCGGCGCGCGGTCCTGCTGGGCGGGCTGCAGCGATGCAGCCGCGGGCGCCTGCAGATCAACGACTCGCGCGCCGGCATGCATCTGGTGGTGTGGCTGAAGGGGCGCAACGCCGAGCAGGGCGAAGCCTTCATTGCGCGCGCCCGCAGCCTGGGGCTGGGGCTGTATTCGATTGCGCCGTATTACCTCGATCCGCCCGATCGCGCCGGCCTGCTGCTCGGCTACGGTGCGCTGTCGGTGGCAGAGATCAACGAGGCGGTGGCGCTGTTCGAGGCGTGCCTGGACGAATCCGAGTAGGTTCGCGGGGCTTGGGTTCGCAGGGCAGGCCCTAACGCGACAGCCAGGCCGCCACGACCAGTCCGGCCGCGATCCAGGCCAGGTCGGCGGCGCCGTTGGCCAGTTGCATCAGGATCCAGGCGTGGTGGACGCCCAGGCGCATCGCCGAATCCCAGGGCGGCAGTCCGAGCATCGCGCCCAGTTGGGTCGCGGTGATGAACCAGTTGGAGGCGATCACTATCGTGGCGGTACCGGCCACGCCCGCGACGAGGCGGCTGGGGCCGGGACGCCATCCGCCCAGGCGCAGCATCCAGGCGATGTCGAGTGCGCCCAGCACCGCCATCCAGCCGTTCTGGCGACCGCTATAGAGGCTGAGCAGGACCCATACCGCGGCGAACCCGCAGGCGCCCAGTAGCAGCAACAACCACGAAAACCACGAGGCGCGGCGGGCAGGCGGGGCGGGTGGGGTCATCGACTACTCAGGGGGACGTTCAATGCAACAGCATAGCCGGGAGGCCGGGGACGTTGCTCGCGGCCGGCGGCTCTCTCGCCTGCCTTGTCGGGGTAGATGACCGGGATTGCCCATCCCGGTGGCTCAACCCCGGTAGAATCGCTGCCCTTGTGCCAGCCTCCGGCACCCCCAATCTCTCCGGCATGTATTCCCGCAGCAGCGAACCCGTCCGTTTCGAGCGCGATTGCGCCGTTGTCATGGTCCCGCAAGGTGAGCAGTTGACGTTGCCCGCGGGCAGCATCGGCTACATCACGCAGGGGCTTGGTGGCAGCTACACCGTGTTTGTCGAAGGCAATCTGTTCCGCGTCGCGGGACGGGATGCCGATGCCATCGGCAAGGAGCCGCCGGAGCCGTTGGAGTTGCCCGAGGGCGCCGACGATGAGGCGGTCGAGCAGTTGGTGTGGCGCCAGTTGCGCACGTGCTTCGATCCGGAGATTCCGATCAACGTGGTCGATCTGGGCCTGGTCTACGAGGCCAGCATCCAGGCGCATCCGGAGCAGGCGGGCAAGCGCCGGGTCGAGGTGCGCATGACCTTGACCGCGCCGGCCTGTGGCATGGGTGACATCCTGGTCGCCGATGTGCGCGACAAGCTCGAGATGATCCCGACGGTGGCCGAGGCGGATGTCGAGCTGGTGTTCGATCCGCCGTGGAATCGCAACATGATGTCGGAAGCGGCTCGCCTCGAAACCGGGATGTTCTGAGTTGGGGTCGCTCCCGTAACTGCGACTTCACCTCAACTGCTGAAGGTTTTTGCGCTGAGGCTTTTGGTTGGGCGCCGTCCGCCGGGCCGGGGATTGCTCCGCCCCTTAATCGGACGTCCTGTCCGATGCGGGGCGCGGGACATCCATGTCCCGCTGCTCCGCAATCCCCGACCCGACGGACGACGCTCCGGCTCTTCGTTTCGCGGTCTCCGTCCCTGCACCCCGTCATTCCCGCGAAGGCGGGAATCCAGCGACTTCGCTTCTCGCCGTCATTCCCGCGCAGGCGGGAATCCATGGACGTTCGCCCCATTTTTCTGAACGCGCGCCTCGAGAAGCTGAACGCGATGACGTTCGCATTTCCGCGACTGTGCCAACCCTGTTCACTCGATTGGCGGTAGGGGGGTGGGGTATTGCTGCGTTGAGCTGGTTTGAGAGCGGAGGGGGCTGCTCTCGACCTCGTCGCAGCCGTTGGCGGGCGGGGTGCAAGGCCCGACAGCGCGTATTCCTCGCCGTCCCCGCGCCAGATGGGGCTCCACGCCCCGGTACCGGTGGCCGCGTGCGTGCGTGATGCCCGGGTCGGCCGCAGCCCGCCTGCGGTCGTGGTTGTTGGCAGCAAACGGTCGCCACCTCGACGTGGCGAACCGCCGAACGTGCCCGGCCCCGGGGTGGTGATTCGCAGCGATCCGTTCGCGGCGAGGCGATCGCATCGGCAGGCCGGACCCGACCATCACGAAGTTCCTGACTTTTGGGGGTTCCATCCGATGTCGAATCGTCTCCCGCGTCGCATCCGCATGCACGCACTCTCCGTCGCCACTGTCGTGGCCATCTCGGCCACGTTCGCCGCACCGGCCCTGGCCCAGCAGGCCCGCATCAACCTCTCCGGCCTGCAGGCCGACAACGGCGGCAACGACCGTTTCATCGTCAAGTACAAGGACGGCAGCGCCGCCCAGACCAACGCTGCCACCACGCGCAGTGCGCTCAGTTCGGCCGGCAAGTCGTTCGGCCTGACCCACATACGTCGCATCGCCACCGGTGCCGACGTGGTCCGCGCCGCGCGCAAGCTCGACCGCGTCGAGGCCGAGACGCTGATGCGCCAGATCGCCGCCGATCCGAGCGTGGAATATGTCGAAGTCGACAAGCTCAACAAGGCGCTGCTCACGCCCAACGACACGCGCTACAGCGAGCAGTGGGGCTATTCGGGCACCTACGGCATCAAGGCCAACCTGGCCTGGGACGTCACCAACGGCAGCGGCGCGGTGGTCGCGGTCCTCGACACCGGCATCACCAGCCACAGCGACCTGAGCGCCAACATCCTCCCCGGCTACGACTTCATCATCGACACCGCCGTGTCCAACGATGGCAACGGCCGCGACAGCGATCCCAGCGATCCGGGCGACTGGGTCACCGCCAACCAGTGCGGTGGCACCCATGCGGCGCAGAACTCCAGCTGGCACGGCACCCACGTCGCCGGCACCATCGCCGCGGTGACCAACAACGCCAAGGGCGTTGCCGGCATTGCCCATGGCGCCAAGATCGTCCCGGTGCGCGTGCTCGGCACCTGCGGCGGTTATGACTCCGACATCGCCGACGCGATCACCTGGGCGTCCGGAGGCACGGTCAGTGGCGTGCCCGCCAATGCCAACCCGGCCGAGGTCATCAACCTCAGCCTCGGCGGCAGCGGCGCCTGCGGCACCACCACGCAGACGGCGATCAATGGCGCGGTCGGTCGCGGCACCACCCTGGTCATCGCCGCCGGCAACGACAACACCAATGTCTCCAATGCCTCGCCGGCGAACTGCAACAACGTCATCGCGGTGGCTTCGATCACCAGCACCGGTGCGCGTTCGAGCTTCTCCAACTACGGTTCGCTGATCGACATCGCCGCGCCGGGCTCGAACATCCTGTCCACCCTCAACAGCGGCGCCACCACGCCGGGCGCCGAGACCTACGCGTCCTACAACGGCACCTCGATGGCGACGCCGCACGTTGCCGCCGTGGTCGCTTTGATCCAGTCGGTGGCGACCACGCCGAAGACGCCGGCGCAGGTCGAGGCGCTGATCAAGGGCAACGTCACCGCGTTCCCGTCGACGCCGTCGCAGCCGATCGGCCCGGGCATCCTCAATGCCAAGGCCGTCGTCGACGCCACCAACGGCACCACGCCGCCGCCGACCACGACCCCGCTGACCAACGGCGTGGCCGTGACCGGTGTCAGCGGCGCCGCCGGCAGCGACAAGCTGTACTCGCTCGACGTTCCGGCCGGCGCCACCGGCCTGAAGTTCGTCACCAGCGGTGGCACCGGCGATGCCGACCTGTACGTCAAGTTCGGCAGCGCCCCGACCACCACCACCTACGACTGCAAGTCCGAAACCAGCACCAATGCCGAGACCTGCAACATCGCCACGGCGCAGGCCGGCAAGTACTACGTGCTGGTGCGTGGCTATGCGGCGTACTCGGGCCTGTCGCTGACCGGCAGCTACACCACTGGCGGTGGCGGCGGCACGCAGACCTACAGCAACACCGCCGACTTCACGATCAACGACAACGCCACCGTCGACAGCCCGATCACGGTGTCGGGCCGGACCGGCAACGCCCCGAGCAACGCCTCGGTGACGGTCGCGATCGTGCATACCTACCAGGGCGACCTGAAGGTGGACCTGGTCGCGCCGGACGGCTCGCTCTACAACATCCACAACCGCACCGGCGGCAGCGCCGACAATGTCAACAAGACGGTCACGCTGAACCTGTCCAGCGAGGCGCTCAACGGCACGTGGAAGCTGCGCGTCAACGACAATGCCGGCGGCGACGTGGGCTACATCAACAGCTGGAGCGTGACGTTCTGACAGCCGCGCGCGGTCTCCCCACTGCGCAACGCTCAGCGCCCCGGCTTTTGCCGGGGCGCTTTTTTTTCAGCGCAACTTCCCGACGTTGCTTCGGCGTGACCACCGATGGGTGGCGGAGGAACCGGGCGCTACATTTGCCCACGGCGGTGTGGGGCCGCTCTTTCCCGGAGGGTGCATCGCACCGGCCGGGACCGGCCACCACGCAAGCGCTGCACGACGGGGACATCGTTCCCCAATCCGACCTGTGTGATGACCGGCGATACCGCGGCGCGCCGCGGTGCCGATGACTGTCTTGCGTCCAGCCGTTCGCCACATGCGCGGCGACGGCTGTCATTTCGCAGTTCGCAGCAGGGGATTCCCTCGATGTCATTCAAACCATCACGCCAACCAACCCGTTCCATCCGCGTGCGATCGCTGTTCGCGGCCATGGCCGTCGTGCTGTCGGCCGCAGCCACGCCGGCGTCTGCACAGCAGGCGCGCGTCAACCTTTCCGGCATGGAAGGCGGCGGCCACTACGACCGTTTCATCGTCAAGTACCGTGACGGCAGTTCCGCCCAGATCGACCCGGCCGCCATGGCGCGCTCGCTCGAGTCCGCCGTGCCGCGGCAAGGGCGCAGGCGCGGCAAGGGCATGGCCCTCGAACACGTACGGCGCATGGCCACCGGCGCCGAAGTGATCAGCGCCAGCCGCCGGCTGGATCGGGCCGAAGCCGCTTCATTGATGCAACGGATCGCCAGCGATCCGAACGTGGAGTATGTCGAGGTCGATCACCTCAACCAGCCGACCCTGATGCCCGACGACCCGCAGTACCGGAGGCAGTGGGGGTTGTCGGGTCGCAACGGTATCAACGCCGACCTGGCATGGCGCCTCAATGACGGCAGCGGCACCGTGGTGGCGGTGATCGACACCGGCATCACCCGCCACAGCGATCTCGACGAGAACGTACGCCCGGGCTATGACTTCATCAGCAGCACCGCGATATCCAACGACGGCGACGGCCGCGACAGCGATCCTTCCGACGCTGGCAACTGGCGACGGGCAGGGCAATGCAAGGCGGGGGACCCGGCACGCGACTCCAACTGGCATGGCACGCACGTCGCAGGCACGGTCGCTGCAGTGACTGGCAACGGCAAGGGCGTGGCCGGTGTCGCGCACGGTGCGTGGATCGTTCCGGTGCGGGTGCTGGGCAGCTGCGGCGGCTACGACTCCGATGTTGCCGATGCCATCATCTGGGCCTCGGGCGGCACCGTAAGCGGAGTGCCGGCCAACGCCAACCCGGCCGAAGTCATCAACCTGAGCCTGGGCCATGTCGGAACCTGCAGCGCCACTTACCAGCGGGCCATCGACCGCGCCGTCGGCCGCGGCACCACGGTGGTTGTTGCTGCCGGCAACGACTCGCAGGACGTCGCCGGTCACGCCCCGGCCAACTGCGGCAACGTGATTGCGGTGGCCGCCACCAATCGACTGGGGCGGCGCGCGCCGTTCTCGAATTACGGGGCAGGGATCGATGTTGCCGCGCCGGGCGTGGGCATCCTGTCGACCCTCAACAGCGGCAGCACCGGGCCCGATGCCGAAAGCTACGGCTACTCGAGCGGTACCTCGATGGCGGCACCGCACGTTGCCGGTGTGGTGGCGATGATCCAGTCGGTGTCGCCCACGCCGAAGTCGCCGGCGGCCGTGGAGGCGTTGCTCAAGGCCACGGCGTCGGCCGCGAAGTCGCGACGGTCAAAGCCCGTCGGCGCGGGTATCGTCAATGCGAACGCGGCGCTGGATGCGGCTATCCCGCCGCTGACCCCGGTCCGTCCGCCGGACCCGGACCAGCCCAGATTCCAGAGGCACCGCCGTTAAAAAAAGCGCCCCGGCGAGACCGGGGCGCGTCTGGTTCTTTCCGCGACCGCCGCTCAGTCCGCTTCGAAGCGATTGGCGGCGACGTTCTTGCGGACCTTCGTCGGATCCCAGATGCGGCCGTTCATGGCGATGTAGACGCCCGGCGGCAGCGACTGCACCGCGCCGACCGCGCAGCCAACATTGAACTCGGCATCGGATCCGCGGAAGCGCGCCGGACTCAGTGCGCCGGTCAGCACGATCGTCTTGTCGCCCAGGCTCGACAGCACCCGGGCGGTTTCGACCATCGTGTCGGTGCCATGGGTGAGCAGGATGTGGCGCGTGGGCTGGGCAGCGATGGTCGCGCGGATCAGTTCGCGATCTTCGGCGGTGATGTGCAGCGAGTCCTTGCGCAGGATCGGAATCACGTTGAACTGGAAGGCGACGCCCAGCTCGCGCAGGATGCCGCCGATCTGCGGCTCACCGATCTGGTAATCCGACTTGTCGTCGAAGTAGATCTTGTCGATCGTGCCGCCGGTGGTGACGATGCAGAGCTGATCCATCGTGTGGTGCGCGCGCTGGGGGAGGTGGCCGCGATTATACGGCCGCACCCCGATCGCCATGCGACCCGGGCCGCCGGCCGGAGCCGTCAGCCCGGCCTCGCCCAGGCGTTCAGCGCTTGCGAGCGAATCGCGCGCGCAGGCCGGGGAAGTTGCCGGCAAAGATGATCACCAGCGCCAGCACGATCTCGGCGATCGCGTGGCCTCGTTCTTCCGGCCGCGACCAGGCCACCATCACGCCGTGGCTGAACCAGCCCAGCGCGAACACGCCGGCCCAGAAGGCGGCCTTGCGGCTGCCCCGCAATGCCGCCGCCGCCAGCAGGACCGGCGGCAGCGCGAACACGGCCAGGGTCACCCGCGGCGATGGCTGCGGCGCAAACCAGGCCACGAACACCGCCGCCAGCGCCAGCAGCGCGGCGATCAACACCTGCCGCGCGCTCATGCGGCCACCTTCGCGACCAGCGTCGCCAGGCGGCGGCCCAGGGCACGGGCCAGCTGCGCTTCCTCGTCGCTGGGCTGCGGGTCGTCGGCGCTGCCGGCGACATGGCTGGCGCCGTACGGCGTGCCGCCGCTGCGCGTGCTGGTCAGCGCCGGCTCGGTATAGGGGATGCCCATCAACACGCAGCCGTGGTGCAGCAGCGGAACCATCATTGTCAGCAGGGTCGATTCCTGGCCGCCATGCATGGTGGCGGTGGAGGTGAATACCGCGGCCGGCTTGTCGACCAGCGTGCCGCTGGCCCACTGCGCGCCGAGGCCGTCGAACCAGTGCTTGACCGGCGCGGCCATGTTGCCGAAGCGGGTCGGGCTGCCCAGTGCGATGCCGGCGCATTCGACCAGGTCTCGCGCCTCGACATAGGGTGCGCCGTCCTCCGGCACCGGCGGCGCCGCGGTCTGCGTGACCGCAGCCACCGGCGGCACGGTGCGGATGCGCGCGCTGACGCCCTCGACCTCGCCGATGCCGCGTGCGATGTGCCGCGCCAGACGCGCCACCGAACCGCCGCGGCTGTAATAGAGCACCAGAATCTCGGTCATCGCATTGCTTCGTGAGGCGGGCATCCCGTAAGCCGGGAAGGATAGAGGATGTGGCGATTGGGCGTGGCCCCGGCGGCACCACATAACCCCGCGCTCCCCGCGCATCGGTTACCCTCCGCCCGATGGAGCCGCTGAACACCTTGAACCGCTGGGGCGAGCGCGCGCGGGACCGCGCACGCGCGGGCACCTTCTTCCGCTTCCTCGCCAAACGCTTCCTCGACGACAACCTGTTCCAGGCCGCCGGCGCCCTGTCGTACACGACCGTGTTCGCGCTGGTGCCGCTGTCGATGGTGGTGTTCGGCGTGCTGTCGGCGTTCCCCGTGTTCGGCGAGTGGAGCGATCGCCTCAGCGATTACATCTTCTCCAACTTCGTGCCCAGTGCGGCGCGCTCGGTCGAGTCCTACCTCAAGCAGTTCTCGGCCAACGCCGGCCAGCTCACCGCCGCCGGCGTGATCGCCCTGGTGGTGTCGCTGCTGATCACCCTCAATGGCGTGGAGGCCACGTTCAACCGGATCTGGCGGGTCAAGACGGGGCGGCCGAAGGTCGGGCGCTTCCTGGTCTACTGGACCGTGCTGACCCTGGGCGCGCTGATGGCCGCGGCGAGCCTGGCGATCTCGGCACGGTTCTTCGCCATGTCGGTCTTCGAGACCGAAGCCGGGCACATGCTGCAGCGGCTGCTGCTGCGCCTGGCGCCGATCGCGATCGAACTGCTGGCCTTTGCCGCGATCTACCGGGTGGTGCCGCACCGCACGATCCAGTGGCGGCACGCCATCGCCGGCGCGATGCTGGCCACGTTCCTGTTCGAATCGGTGAAGTGGGGCATCGGCCTATACCTGGGCAACTTCGGGTCCTACTCGAAGATCTACGGCACGCTTGCCTTCGTGCCGATCTTCCTGTTGTGGATCTACCTGAGCTGGATCGCGATCCTGCTGGGCGCGTCGCTGGCCTCGTCGATGTCGGCGTTCCGCTACCAGCCCGCCAGCATGCGCCTGCCGCTGGGCCACGAAATCTACGGCTTGCTGCGCCTGCTCGGTCGCTTCAACGACGCGCGCAGGAAGGGCGGCGGCCTGCACATCGACGACATCGAGCAGCTCGAGCCGATGCTGACCGATGCGCTGGTGCAGCAGATGCTCGCCCAGCTCGACCAGATCAATGTCGTGCGCCGCGCCGAGGACGGCGAGTGGCTGCTCACCCGCGACCTGGACGAACTCACCCTGGCCGAGTTGTACGAGGCTTGCCAGCTGCGCATCCCGATCGCCGAGGCGGTGCTGCCGTGCCGCGAGGATGCACTGGGACGCTCGGCCATCGCCGTTCTCGATGAACTGCGTATTCCCCTGCGCGAGCTGCTCAAGCGCCGCGCCTCCACCATCCATTCCGAAGAGGTCTAGTCCGATGTCGAACCGTTCGCTCACCCTCCCCGCCCGGGCATGCGCCGCGACGGTGCTGGCCGCCGCAGTGTTCCTCGCTGGCTGCCAGAAACAGGCGCCGGAAGCACAGGCGCCGGCGAAGCCAGAGGCCGCGGCGCCGGCGCCGGCGCCAGCTGCCCCCGCCGCAACGGCAAAGCCGGCTGCTCCCTCGGACACGCCCGATCTGAAGATCGCCACGGTCGACGGCAAGGCTTACGACCTGGCCGCGCATCGCGGCAAGTGGGTCGTGGTGAACTTCTGGGCGACCTGGTGCAAGCCGTGCCTGAAGGAAATGCCGGAACTGTCGGCGCTCGACGCGATGCGCGAGCACATCGAAGTGCTGGGCCTGGCCTACGAAGAAATCGAGCCGGCCGACATGCGCGCCTTCCTGGTCAAGCATCCGGTCGCGTACCCGGTGGCGATCATCGACACCTTTGATCCGCCGGCGGCATTCGAAACCCCGCGCGGCCTGCCGATGACCTACCTGATCGGGCCCGACGGCAAGATCGCCGACAAGTTCCTCGGGCCGGTCACCGCGCACGACATCGAGGCGGCGATCGCCAAAGCCGGCGGCCCGCAGGAACAACCCGCGGCCGTCGCGACCAAGTCATGAGCGCGGCGCGCTTCATCGTCAGCGGTCGCGTCCAGGGCGTGTTCTTCCGCGCTTCCACGCGCGACCAGGCGCTGGCGCTGGGCCTGCGTGGATTTGCCAGGAACCTGCCCGACGGTCGCGTCGAAGTGCTTGCCGCCGGCGACGACGTGGCTCTCGACCGTCTCGCTGCGTGGTTGCGACAGGGCCCGGCGACCGCGCACGTGGACGATCTCGAGCGCCTGGCGGCGCTGGATCAGGAAGCCGGCGAGGACTTTGTTGTCACCTGACCCGTAGACCGGGCAGCGCAGGACGCTAGCCTTTCAGCGTGCGGATCGGCTCGATCACGCCGAACTTCTCTTTCTTCGCCTTGCCTTTCAGCGGCTCGAACACGATCGGCTCCTCGCTCACGCGTGTATCGGGCAGTCGGTCGAGCAGGTCGCGTATCAGCGTCAGCCGGCCGCGCTTCTGGTCGTTGAAGTCGACCAGCGTCCACGGTGCGTGCTTGCTGTGCGTCGCGGCGAGCATCGCCTCGCGCGCACGCGTGTAGTCGTCGTAATGCTTGCGCGCCTCGAAATCGATCGGTGACAACTTCCAGCGCTTGAGCGGGTCGTCGAGGCGTTCCAGGAAGCGCTGCTCCTGTTCGTCCTGGTCGCAGCACAGCCAGTACTTGAACAGCAGGATGCCGTCGTCCACCAGCAGCTTTTCGAAGGTCGTTGTCTGCCGCAGGAACGCCTTGACCTGCGCGTCGCTGGCGAACCCCATCACCTGTTCGACGCCGGCGCGGTTGTACCAGCTGCGGTCGAACAGGGCGATCTCGCCGGCCGCGGGCAGGTGGGGCACGTAGCGCTGGAAGTACCACTGCGCGCTTTCGCGTTCGGTCGGCTTGGGCAGCGCGACGACCTGGCACTGGCGCGGGTTGAGGTGCTCGGAGATGGCGCTGATCGCGCCGCCCTTGCCGGCGGTGTCGCGGCCCTCGAACAGCACCACCAGGCGCCGCCCTTCGTGCTTGAGCCAGCGCGCCATGTTGGCCAGCTCGATCTGCAGCGGCTCAAGCAGGGCGTCGTATTGCTTGCGCTTGAGGTCGGCCATTACTTGCTCCTGCGTCGCTTGCTGCCGGTGTCGGCCATGCTGCGCGCCACTTCGAGCAGCGCGCCCTGCTGGCGCGTGGACAGGGCGCGGTAGGCGTTGAGCAGGGCATGCTCGCCCTGGGTGCGTGCCGGATCGAGGGTGCTGGCCAGTTCGGCGAGCAACGCGCCGGCCGGTACGCCGAACGCGCGCGCCAGTGCGTCGAGCTGCTCCTTGCCGGGCATCTTGTCGCCGCGCAGCCAGGCGCTGACGGTGGCCACGCCCGCGCGCGGGATGGCGGTGGCGATGTCGGCCGCGCTCAGGCCGCGGGCCCGGGCGAGCAGTTGCAGGGTGGTGTCCAACGGCATGATCAGGCTCCGGTGGTCCAGTGGCGTGGTTGTATCGGCTCAGCGCTCTTTGAGGCGCGGGCGCAGTGTGGCCAGGTTGCACGGCCGGGTGCGTGCGTCGAGTTGGTGGCGGATGATCTTTTCCCAGGCGGTGCGGCAGGCCGAGGTGGATCCGGGCAGGGCGAAGACGAACGTGCCGTTGGCGAGGCCGGCGAATGCGCGCGACTGCACGGTGGAGGTGCCAATTTCGTCGAAGCTGATCGCGCGGAACAGTTCGCCGAAGCCCGGCATCTGTTTGTCGAGCAGCGGCAGCAGTGCTTCTGGCGTGGAGTCGCGGCCGGTGAAGCCGGTGCCGCCGGTGACGAGGATGCCGTCGATGCTGTCGTCGGCGATCCATTGCGATACCACGGCGCGCATGCGGTAGCGGTCGTCGGGGAGCAGTTGGCGGTCGGCCAGGCGGTGGCCGTCGGCGGTCAGCGATTGCACGAGGTAATCGCCGGAGCTGTCTTCGGCCAGGGTGCGAGTGTCCGATACGGTCAGTACGCACAGGTTGAGGGGGATCAGGTCGTGTTCGGCAGTCATGGCGGCGAGCCTAACCGATCGTTGGTGTGGTCGCAGTGCAGGTTTGGGGGCGCGTTGGTGCTGGGGTTTGTCGGGTGTTTGGGCGCTTGGGCGCTTTGGGGCTTGGGTGGTCGGCCTTCGGAGGGGCGCCGGCCGCTGGGCTGGGATTGCTCCGCCCCTTAGGCGGACTCCTGTCCGATGCGGGGCGCGGGCCATCCATGGCCCGCTGCGGAGCAATCCCAGCCCAGCGACCGGCGCTCGGCGCGTCGAGGCCCGGTCTTCGTTTGCTGCGGACCGCGGACCTGAGGACCTACGGAGTTGCGGACCTGCGGAGTTGGTGTAGTCCGTGCGGGTCAGCGGCGCGCCATGGCGCGCACGGCAGTGGCGAAATCGATTGCGAATCCGTGCATGTCGAACAGGCCGCTGCTGGTTCGTTTCTGCGCCAGCTCTTGCCTGAGTGCGGTCAGTGTCGGTGGGTTGCGTCCCAGTGATACGGCGCGCGCGACGAATGCAGCATCGTCGGCGACGTTCATGTCGTCCATGCCCAGGTAATGATTGAGGCTGCCGGCGACGCGCGCGGCAAATGTTTCGCCTGGGCGCGTCAGCACCGGGCAACCAGCCCACAGTGCGTCGGATGCGGTGGTGTGGGCGTTGTAGGGTTCGGTGTCGAGGAAGAGGTCGGCGTGCTGCAGGCGCGCCATGTAGTCGGCGTGCGGTTGCTTGGGCATGAACACCAGCCGGGCCGGGTCGATTCCGTTGCTGCGTGCGAATTCAGCCAGTCGCGCGTCGGCGAGGCCGGGGCCGGACAGCAGCCACAGCACGCTGCCGGGGACCTCGCGCAGCACCGCCAGTGCGCGCGTCATGCTGCGCGGGTTGAGCTTGTAGCTGTTGTTGAAACAGCAGAACACCACGCCTTCGCCGTTGTCGCCGCGTTCGGGCAGTCCGCACTGCGCGCGCGAGGGTGGCGGCGGGATCGCGCGGGTCGTGTCCGAGGGTTGGAAGCAGCGCGGTAGCCAGGTCACGGTTTCGCTGAAATCCCCGGCCATCGTCTCCGGCAGTACGAAGCGGTCGGCCAGCACGTGGTCGATCCAGGGGGCGCCCGAAGTGCCCGGGTAGGCGAGCCAGTTCACCTGCACCGGTGCCGGACGCATCGCCAGCACTTCCGGTGCACCGCCGCCGCCCCAGCCGCGCAGGTCGAACAGGACCTCGATGGCGGCATCGCGGATCGCCAGTGCCACCTGCGCGTGCGGGCGCATCGATACGTCGTGCAGCGTGTGTGCTGCGGCGTGCAGCCGCTTCCGGATCGGGCTGCCGTCGTCGCGGTTGAGCGCGAACAGGTGCACTTCGATGCCGGCGTGCGCATTGAGCTGCTCGAACATCGCCACCGTCAGCAACCCGGTCGGGTGCGCGCCGAAGCCGTTCGACAGGAAGCCGACGCGTATAAGTTCGCCAGTGGCCACCGGCTGCGCTGGCGGCAGGGGTCGTACCGCGGCCGCCACGATGCCCGCGCGCAGGCGCGCGCAGCGCAGTTGTTCCTGTGCGCTGACGTCCTCGCTGAGGAAGGCGAAAGGTTCCACCGATGCGCGTCCGTCGTTGACCGCGTCGCGTACCTGGCGCGAAAGCGCGTCCAGGTCGCGCCAGTCGCAGAGTTTTCGTCGCCATGCCAGCAGGTAGGCGGCCAGTTGCGGTTCGTCCGGGGCCAGGTCGTGCGCACGCGCGTAGGCCTGCGATGCCGCCTCGGCTTCGCCGGTGTCCTCCAGTGCGTGGCCCAGCCAGACGGCGATGCCGGGATGGTCGGGTGCGTTGGCGGCGGCGGCGCGGAGGCTGGCGACCGCTTCGCCGCGCTGACCCTGCATCCACTGCGCGCGGCCCAGTCGCGCCAGCGCTTCCGGGTGGCCGGGCCGAAGTGTCAGTGCGCGGCGCGCCGCGGTTGCGCCGGCGGCTGCATCGCCGCGGTCGAGTTCGTGTTCGGCCAGCACGATCCAGGCATGGGCGTCGCCGGGGTTGCGCTCGAGCGAGCGGCGCAACTCGATGCGCGGGTCGTTGTGCACGGCCTCAGGCCAGGGCCAGGCCAAGGGGCAAGTGATAGCGCAGCGTGCCGTCGTAGCGTTGCCAGCCTCCGGACTCGTAGAGCGCCTGGGCCTGACGGTTGTCGGGCGTGGTCTCCAGTTCCAGGCGGATCGCACCGGCGTCGCGCGCGAACATCGCCGCGGCGGTCAGCAACGCCTGCGCCACGCCCTGGCGGCGCGCGCTGGCTGCGACGTACAGATCGTTGAGCACCCATACCCGCGCTGCGCGCACCGACGAGAACGTCGGGTAAAGCTGGGTGAAGCCGACCGCGCCGTCGTCGTTCACCGCAAGCCAGATCACGGACTCGTCGTGCTCGATCCGTTCGCGCAGGAATTGCCGGGCCAGCGCCAGGTCGGATGGCTGCTCGTAGAAGCCGCGGTAGGCATCGAACAGCGGTGCGAGCTGGTCGAGGTCGCTCAGCGTGGCGCGCGTGATCTCCAGGGGCATGGCGGTTCCGATGGCACGGGGTGGAGCCGATTGTAGCGACGCCAGGGGAGGCGCGGCTCAGGCATCGAGCGTCAGGCGCGCCAGTTCGTCGGCCTGGTGTTCGTGCTGCAGCCGGCCGAGCAGTTCTTCCATGTCGCCCTCGATGACATTGGGCAGGTCATACAGCGTGAGCCCTTCGACACGATGGTCGGTGATGCGGCCCTGCGGGAAGTTGTAGGTGCGGATGCGCTGGCTGCGATCGCCGCTGCCGACCTGCAGCTTGCGGATCGACGCCTGCGCTGCCGCGGCCTTGGCCGCCTGCGCTTCGGCCAGGATCGCGGCCAGGCGCTTCATCGCCTTGTCGCGGTTGGCGTGCTGGCTGCGCTCGGTCTGGCTTTCCACGACCACGCCGCTGGGCACGTGGGTGATGCGGATCGCCGACTCGGTCTTGTTGACGTGCTGGCCGCCGGCGCCGCTGGAGCGGAAGGTGTCGACCTTCAGGTCGACCGGGTTGATCTCGATCGGTTCACCCTCGGCCTCGACCGGAATGATCGCCACCGTCGCCGCCGAGGTGTGGATGCGGCCCTGCGATTCGGTCGCCGGCACGCGCTGCACGCGGTGCGTGCCCGATTCGAACTTCAGGCGCGAATAGGCGCCGCGCCCTTCCACGCGCGCGATCACTTCCTTGAAGCCGCCGTGCTCGCCGGCGCTGCTGGATTCGATCTCGACCTTCCAGCCCTGCCGCTCGGCATAGCGCGCGTACATGCGGAACAGATCGCCGGCGAAGATCGCCGCTTCGTCGCCGCCGGTGCCGGCGCGAACCTCGAGGTAGATGTCGCCTTCGTCGCGCGGATCCCTGGGCACCAGGTGCGCGAGCAGTTCGACATCGAGCTGCTGCAGGCGCGCATTGGCCGCGGCAATTTCCTCCTGCGCCAGTTCGCTCAGTTCGGGGTCGTCGCGCATGCCCTCGGCTGCGGCCAGGTCGCGCCTGGCCTGTGCTTCGGCGACCAGTGCATGGGCCACCGGTTCGAGCTGGGCGAATTCGCGCGACAGCTTGCGGAAGCGATCGGCATCGCCGATCACGCCGGGGTCCGACAGCAGGCGCTCGAGTTCTTCGCGGCGTTCGGCGAGGGCTTCGAGCTTGCGACGCAGGGTAGGGGTCATGGGCGAACCGGGTGTGGACTGGGTGGGGAACGCGTGCTGCGGTCGCCACGGTCGCTAGGCTTCGCGCTGTTCGCCCTGGTCCACTCCGGGTTCGCTTTCGGGAAACAGCTTCTCCGCTGCCCGCGCCAGTTCGGCGTTGCCGGTCAGCGCCGCCTCGCGCAGGGCCACGGTCGGCGCATGCAACAGGCGGTTGGTGAGGGTGTGGGCGAGGAAGTTCAGCACTTCCTGCGGATCCTGGCCGGCCGCGAGCTGCTGCTGCGCCTTGGCCAGCACATCGGCCCGGGCCGATTCGCCGTGCGCGCGCAGGCGCTTGAGCGGCGCGGTGCGGGTGCTGGCGGCGAGGGTTTCGGTGAAGCGCGCGACCTGCATTTCGACGATCGCTTCGGCCTCGGTGGCCGCTTCGCGGCGGCCGCGCCGGTTGTCCTCGATCGCCCGCTCCAGGTCGTCGACGGTGTAGAGGAACACATCCTTGAGCTCGGCGACGTCGGCGCCGATGTCGCGCGGCACGGCCAGGTCGAGCAGCAGCATCGGCCGGTGCCGGCGCGTCGCCAGCGCAGCGGAGACCTGGGCCTTGCGCAGTATCGGCTCGCGGCTGGCGGTGGCGGAAATCACCACGTCCGCCTCGCCCAGGTGCTTGTCCAGTTCGCTCAGCGGCAGGGCGACGCCGCCGTGGCGGGTGGCCAGTTCCTGCGCATGGGCCAGGGTGCGGTTGGCGATCAGCAGGCGCTTGGCGCGCGCCTGCACCAGGTGGCGCGCGGCCAGTTCGATGGTTTCGCCGGCGCCGATCAGCAGCACGGTCGAGTCCTCGAGACGGGCGAACGATTCCTGCGCCAGGCGCACCGCGGCCGAGGCCACCGACACCGGGTTGGCGCCGATGCGGGTGTCGGTGCGCGCCCGCTTGGCGGTGGTGAAGGCATGCTGGAACAGGCGGTCGAGCTGGCTGCCAAGACTGCCGGCGCTGCGCGCGCTGGCCCAGGCATCCTTCACCTGGCCCAGGATCTGCGGTTCGCCCAGCACCAGCGAGTCGAGCCCGGTGGCGACGCGGAACAGATGGCGCACGGCCTCGGCATCGCGATGACGATAGAGGTAGCCATGCAGATCGCCGACCTCGTCCGGGTGCGTGGCCAGCCAGTCGGCCAGGGCCTGGCCGTCGTCGTCCGCCACCGCATACAGTTCGGTGCGGTTGCAGGTCGACAACAGGGCGACTTCGCTGACCTGGGGCAGGGCCCGCAGCGCCTCGAGTGCTGCCGGCACCGAGTCGGCCGAAAACGCGACGCGCTCGCGCAGGCTGACCGGCGCGGTCTGGTGATTGATGCCTAGTACGTAAAAACTCATTTCAACGCGTCGGACTGCGCCGACTGGGGCCTCTTCCGTTCAGGTGCTTGCGATAAGCTGCTGGCTACCGCGGAGGCCGACATTCTACCGGCCCCGTCCCGTCCTGGTTGCCCTGCAGGCTTGATCGATGCCCGTTGCCTTGCGCACGCTCTGTTTCATCCTTGTCGCCACGCTGGCGACCGCACCGCTCTCCGCGGCCGAACATGCGGCACGGGCCAAACCGGGCAAGGCCGCCACGGTCGCCGACCCCACCAGCGTTTCGCTGGAGCCCTTGCTGGCAGGCGAGTTCGCCCTCCAGTCCGGGCGCCTGGACGAAGCCGCCAAGTCCTATCTCGACGCCGCCCGCGCCGCCGAGGATGTCGCCCTGGCCGAGCGCGCCACCCGGATCGCCCTTCTGGCCAAGGACGACAAGCGTGCCGCCGAGGCCCTGGAGCTGTGGCGCAAGCAGGGTGGCGACGGCCTCAACCTGGCCGCAGCCGAGGCGGTCCTGGCGATCCGCCGCGGCGACGAACGCGCCGCCCGCAAGTACCTGACCCAATTGCTGGCCGCCCCGGGCGACAGCGGCTGGCGCCAGGCGCTGGGCGTGCTCAGTGGCGGGTCCCGCGACCCGAAGCAGTCCGCGCGCCTGCTCGAGCGCCTGGTCAAGGACGACGCGATCCCCAACAAACTGCCGGCGTGGCTGGCATTCGGCGGGCTGGCGCAGGGGCTGGAACAGCCCGAGCTGGTCGAGCGCATCGTCGCCGAAGTGGTCGAACGCTTCCCCGGCGAGGCGCGGGTCGGCCTGCTGCGCGCGAGCCAGTTGCGCGAGGCGGGCAAGGAAGACGAGGCGCGCAAGCTGCTGGCATCGCTGGCCGACCAGGCCGGCAAGGACGCCGAGCTGCGACGCGCGATCGCCGACGAGTACCACCGCCTCGGCGATTACCAGGCCGCCGAAGCCGTGCTGGCCAGGGGGCCGCAGGACGACCAGACCTTCGCCCTGCGCGCCGCGCTGCTGGCGCAGAGCGAAGACAAGCAATCGCTGACGCGGCTCTACGAAGAACTGCGCTCGTCTGCCGCCGAGCCGGTTCCGCAGCGTCGCCTCCTGCTGGGCCAGATGGCCGAATTCCTCGACCGTTTCGACGAAGCGCTGGAGTGGTACCGCGGCGTTCCCGGTGGCGAGCAGCGCTGGGCGGCGCGACTGCGCAGCGCCAACGTGCTGCACGAACTCAAGCGCGATGCCGAAGCCTACAAGCTGCTGCGCGAACTGCAGTCCGATGCTGCGGCCGATGACGAATCCCGCCGTGACGCCTATCTGCTCGAGGCGTCGCTGCACGAGAAGGACAAGGACCAGCCGGGCGAGCTCGACGCCTACGCGCGCGGCCTGGCCGCCTTCCCGGACGACCCGGAAATCCTCTACGCCCGCGCCCTGGGCTGGGAACGCCACGACGATGTCCCGCGCGCCGAAGCCGACCTGCGCAAGATCCTGGTGGCCGAGCCGGACAATGTTGCCGCGCTCAACGCGCTTGGCTACACCCTGGCCGACCGCACCACGCGCTACCAGGAAGCGCTGCAGCTGATCGAGCGCGCACGCACCGCCGAGCCCGACAATCCCGCCATCGTCGACAGCTACGGCTGGGTGCTCTACCGCCTCGGCCGCAACGAAGAGGCTATCGTCGAGCTGCGCCGCGCCCTGACCCTGCAGAAGGATGCCGAGATCGCCGCCCACCTGGCCGAAGTGCTTTGGGTGACCGGGCGCAAGGATGAAGCGCGCAAGTACTTCGATCAGTCGCGCAAGATCGACCCTGACAACCGCTCGCTGGCGCGCGCGCTGGAGAAGACCGGAGCATGAAGGTCCGGACCGCGTTTGCCGTGGCCGCTCTGGTCAGGGTGATGTTGACCGCCGTGCTGTCGCTCGGCGTCCTTTCCGGCTGCGCGTCGACAACCACTCGCGCCCCCGCCGTGCCCGTCGACACCGCCCAGGCGCACGCCAACGACCAGCGCCGTGGCGAGGTCCGCGACTGGACGCTGTCGGGCCGCATCGCCGTCTCCAACGGCAAGCAGGGCGGCAGCGGTCGCATCGACTGGCAGGAGCAGCAGGGTCGGTACGACATTTCCCTGAGCGCCCCGGTCACGCGCCAGAGCTGGCGCCTCAGCGGCGATGGCGGCGGTGCGCGCCTGGAAGGCGTCGAAGGCGGAACCCGCGAGAGCGCGGACGTCGAGTCCATGCTGCAGGCAACCACCGGCTGGGACGTGCCCGTGCGCGCGCTTTCGGACTGGGTGCGCGGAATCGGCGCGACCTCGGCTGGATACGGTCCGGCGAGCATCGAATACGGCGCCGGCAACCTGCCGTCGCGCCTGCAGCAGGGCGGCTGGACGATCGAATACCAGCAGTGGCAGCCGGCTGCCGACGGCCCAGTCCTGCCGACCCGCCTGGTCGCCACGCGCGGCCAGGCGAAGGTCCGGCTGATCGTTGACCAGTGGTCGCTCGGCGCCGGCAAATGAGTTCCGGCGCGTCCGACGCGGGCCCTGTCCCGGGCCCCGGATCGAACTGGTCGCTGTGGCCGGCCCCGGCCAAGCTGAATCTCTTCCTGCGTATCACCGGCCGCCGCGACGACGGCTACCACCTGCTCCAGACCGTGTTCCGGCTGCTGGATTGGGGCGACTCGATCCGGCTGCGGACCCGCGAAGACGGCCAGATCCGTCGCCACGGCTCCAGCGCGCCCGGCGTCGCCGAGGCCGACGACCTCACCGTTCGCGCGGCTAAACTGCTGCAAAGTGAGTCTAACGTCGCGCTTGGTGTCGACATCATCGTCGAAAAGCGCATTCCGTCCGGCGGCGGTTTTGGCGGCGGTTCGTCGGATGCGGCGACCGTGCTCGTGGCGCTGGACGCGCTCTGGGGCGCCGGCCTGGGTGAAGAACGGCTCGCGGCACTGGCCCTGCGGCTGGGCGCCGACGTGCCGGTTTTCGTTCGCGGCCACAATGCCTGGGCCGAAGGGGTGGGGGAGCAGCTCGCCCCGATCGATTTGCCACCCGCCTGGTACGTCCTGGCCGACCCCGGCGTGCACGCGCCGACTGCCGCGTTATTCCGTGCCCCTGAATTGACGCGTGATGCCGCGCCCGCGACAATAGCGGACTTCGTTTCGGGTGTGCCGCTCGGGAATGCGTTCGAGCCGGTATTGCGCGTGCGCGAACCCGCCGTAGAGGCGGTGTTTGCAGCACTTTCGCAGATCGGTTCGCCGCGCCTGACCGGGTCTGGCAGCGGCTGTTTCGTCGAATTCGCATCACGCGATGACGCCGAGGCTGCCCTGGTGGCACTACCGCCGGGTCTTCGGGCCTGGCTGGCGACGGGAGCCTCGCGCTCGCCGCTGCTGGAAGCCCGAAGCAGGTGGGAAGGAGCGGGGAGCGAGTAACAGCCACACCAGGCTCCGGCTCATTCCTGCTTCTGTCCGCTGGTACCTCATGCAGGGGCGTCGCCAAGAGGCCCAAGGCACCAGGTTTTGATCCTGGCATTCGTAGGTTCGAATCCTACCGCCCCTGCCAATCATCGCGGCTCCGTTTCGGCGGATCGCAGCCCCATTACCGCCCACGGTCAGAGCGAAGCGGAGAGCACTGTGCAAAACGATCGGAACCTGCTGATTTTCAGCGGCAATGCCAACCGCCCGCTCGCCGACGCGGTGTGCAAGGAGCTCGGCATCCGTCTGGGCAAGGCCCTCGTCAGCCGTTTCTCGGACGGCGAGGTGCAGGTCGAGATCGAAGAGAACGTGCGCCGGCAGGAAGTGTTCGTGATCCAGCCGACGAACGCGCCGACGGCCGAGAACTTCATGGAACTGCTGGTGCTGGTGGACGCGCTCAAGCGCGCCTCGGTGACCAGCGTGACCGCAGTGGTGCCGTACTTCGGCTACGCCCGCCAGGATCGCCGCCCGCGTTCGTCGCGCGTGCCGATCACGGCCAAGGTGGCAGCCAAGATGTTCAGCGCGGTCGGTACCGATCGCGTGTTGACGGTCGACCTGCATGCCGACCAGATCCAGGGCTTTTTCGACATCCCGGTCGACAACGTCTACGCCTCGCCGCTGCTGCTCGCCGACATCTGGCGCGCGCACGGCACCGACAACATGGTGGTGGTATCGCCTGACGTCGGCGGCGTGGTCCGCGCCCGCGCGATCGCCAAGCGCCTCGACGACGCCGACCTGGCGATCATCGACAAGCGCCGCCCGCGCGCCAACGTGTCGACGGTGATGAACATCATCGGTGACGTCGAAGGCAAGACCTGCGTTCTCGTCGACGACATCGTCGATACCGCGGGCACGTTGTGCGCTGCCGCCGCTGCGTTGAAGCAGCGCGGCGCGGTCAAGGTCGCCGCCTACTGCACCCACCCGGTGCTGTCGGGCGCGGCGATCGACAACGTGACCAAGTCGCAGCTCGACGAGCTGGTGGTGACCGACACCATCCGTCTGTCGGAAGCGGCCAGGGCCTGCAACAAGATCCGCCAGCTCAGCGTTGCCGAGCTGCTGGCTGAAACGATCCGCCGCGTTGCATTCGGCGAATCGGTCAGCTCGTTGTACGTCGACTGAGCCGTCGACGAAGAATTCGCGGTGACGGCTCCGGTCGTTGCCGCAAACGCCGCTCACCTGGTCGCGGGTGAGCGTTCATCCCCGTCGCGAGACGGGTTCATTGCAGTAATAGTGAGTAATCCAAATGTCCGAACATATCCTCAAGGCCACTGGCCGCAGCGTCGAAGGGAAGGGTGCGAGCCGCCGTCTTCGTCATGCCGCCAGCATCCCGGCCATCGTCTACGGTGGCACTGCCGCGCCGCAGCCCATCCAGCTCGACCACGAGAAGACCTGGCTCGCCCAGCAGAACGAGTGGTTCTACTCCTCGATCCTGACCCTCGAGATCGACGGCAAGGCCGAGCCGGTCCTGCTGCGTGACATGCAGCGCCATCCGTTCAAGCAGATCATCATGCACCTGGACTTCCAGCGCGTTGACCTGAACCAGGCGCTGAAGGCTGCCGTGCCGCTGCACTTCCTCAACCAGGACAGCTCGCCGGCCGGCAAGGCCGCCGACGTGGTCATCACCCACGAGCTCAACGAAGTCACCGTCAGCTGCCTGCCCAAGGACCTGCCGGAGTTCATCGAAGTCGACCTGGCCAAGCTGGCCGTCGGCGACGTCGTGCACCTGTCGGACATCAAGCTGCCCAAGGGCGTCGAGCTGCCGGAACTGAAGCTGGGCAAGGAACACGACGTTGCCGTCGTGATGGCCAAGCACGGTCGCGTCGAAACCGAGGAAACCTCGGAAGAGGCACCGGCCGAAGTGCCGGCGACCAAGGCCGCCAAGAAGGACGAGAAGTAATCACGTCCCGTGCGCCTGCCCGCATCCGCGGGCAGGCCACTGCGTGAGACTCTCTGATGGCTGCCGGTTTGCGCCTCATTGTCGGCCTGGGAAATCCCGGCGCCGAACACCTCCGGACCCGGCACAACGCCGGGTTCTGGTTTGTGGACGCCCTCGCGATGCGCCTGGGCGCCCGCTTTGGTCTGGAATCCAAGCTGTTCGGCGAGACCTGCAAGGTCGACATCGCCGGCCAGCCGGTCTGGCTGCTGAAGCCAGCCACGTTCATGAACCTGTCCGGCAAGTCGGTCACCGCAGCCCTGCGCTACTGGAAGATCGAGCCGGAGCAGATGCTGGTCGCTCACGATGAGCTCGACCTGGACGCCGGCGTCGCCCGCATCAAGTTCGACGGCGGCCATGGCGGCCAGAACGGCCTGCGCGACATCAGCCAGCTGCTCGGCCACGGCAAGTACCATCGCCTGCGTGTCGGCATTGGCCACCCCGGCCATAAGGATCGCGTCACTTCCTGGGTGCTCGGCCGTCCCGGCAGCGCCGACGAGGCGATGATCCTGCGCGCCATCGAAGACGCCCAGGATGTGTTGCCGCTGGCGGTCAGCGGCGATTTCAACGAGGCCATGAAGCGGCTGCACACGCCGCGGGCCTGAGTTCCACCCCCATTCTTGATGCCGGCCGCGCCGGCATCGCAACAGAGCGAGTACAGCGTCATGGGCATCAAATGCGGCATCGTCGGCCTGCCTAACGTCGGCAAGTCG
Source organism: Lysobacter sp. TAF61 (assembly GCF_052113485.1). Lineage (NCBI taxonomy): Bacteria > Pseudomonadati > Pseudomonadota > Gammaproteobacteria > Lysobacterales > Lysobacteraceae > Lysobacter > Lysobacter sp. TAF61. The sequence continues at coordinate 50,393 of NZ_JBFRDH010000009.1, read as the reverse complement.
ACCCTCTTCAATGCCCTGACCAAGGCCGGCATTGCGGCGGCAAACTTCCCGTTCTGCACCATCGAACCCAACGTCGGCGTGGTGCCGGTGCCCGATCCGCGCCTGATCGCGCTGTCGGACATCGTCAAGCCGCAGAAGTGCATCCCGACCGCGGTCGAGTTCGTCGACATTGCCGGCCTCGTTGCCGGCGCCGCCAGCGGCGAAGGCCTGGGCAACAAGTTCCTGGCCCACATCCGCGAGGTCGACGCGATCACCCACGTGGTGCGCTGCTTCGAGAACCCCGACGTCATCCACGTCAACAACAAGGTCGACCCGATCGCCGATATCGAAACGATCGATACCGAGCTGGCCCTGGCCGACCTGGAATCGGTGGAAAAGGCCCTGCAGCGCGCCGAGCGCACGGCCAAGACCGGGGACAAGGACGCCAAGATCCGCGTCGAAGTGCTCGGCCGCGTCCGCGCCGGTCTGGATTCGGGCAAGCCGGCGCGCGCGCTGGGCCTGTCGGAAGACGACCGCCTGCAGGTGCGCGACCTGTTCCTGCTGACGCTCAAGCCGGTCATGTACGTCGCCAACGTCCTCGAGGACGGTTTCCACGACAACCCGCACCTGGACGCGGTGCGCGAGCGCGCAGTGGGCGAGGGCGCCGAGGTGGTGCCGGTGTGCGCGGCCATCGAGGAAGAGCTCAGCCAGCTCGAGGACGCCGACCGCGACGCCTTCCTGACCGACCTCGGCCTCGACGAGCCGGGCCTGAACCGCGTCATCCGCGCCGCCTACAAGCTGCTGGGCCTGCAGACCTACTTCACCGCCGGTGTGAAGGAAGTCCGCGCGTGGACGGTCAAGGGCGGCTCGACCGCGCCGCAGGCCGCCGCGGTGATCCATACCGACTTCGAGAAGGGCTTCATCCGCGCCGAAACCATCGCCTATGACGACTACATCAAGTACAAGGGCGAATCCGGCGCCCGCGATGCCGGCCGCCTGCGCCTGGAAGGCAAGGAATACCGCGTCCAGGAAGGCGACGTGCTGCATTTCCGCTTCAACGTCTGAATCGACGCAGTACTCCGCCAGCGCGGGGTGACGCGCAAAAGAAAATGCCCCGCCGAAGCGGGGCATTTTTTTTCCGGTTTTTTCCGGCGCGGTACGGTCAGCCGCCGCCGAACTTGTACGTCATCTGCAGATAATAACTGCGACCCAGCGAATCGAACCACGACACGTCGTAGTAGGGATACGCGGTATAGGTCGGATCGACCGGCGGATTATCGTCGAGCAGATTGTCGATGGTCAGCGTGACGCTGAAACGATCGGTGGCGCGATAACCGACCGTGGCGTTGTACCACCAGGTCGAATCGACCCAGGCCGGGCCGGTCGAGTCCCCGCTCCACACGCCGTCGTAGTTGTCAGAGCTGGGCAGGCTGCCGATGTAGTTGCCGAACAGCGACGCCGACCACCGGCTCTTCTCCCACGCCAGGCCGACGTTGGCCTTGTTGCGCGGCACGTCGTAACCGGCGTTGAGCACGAACTCGTCGATGACCGGATCGCCCGGGAACTGCTGGATCGTGTGGTCGTTGACCCAGGTGTAGTTGGCCGAGGCCGTCCACGTGCCGATCGAGGTCTGCCAGCGGTAGTGGGCACTGGCGTCGACGCCGTCGGTGTCCTCGCGGGCGATGTTGATCGGGTTGACGTAGATGCCGTACAGATCGTCGTTGGACAGGCGGGTGACGCGCGAGATCGCATCCACGCAGGTCGGCGAGTTCTGGTCCACGGCGGCACCCGTGATCGTCGTGCCGATGCGGCAATCGGCTTCATCCGACAGGATCGCCTGCACCGACATGTCCTGGACCTGGTCGCGCATCTGGATGTTCCAGTAATCCAGTGTGAAATCCAGGCCCGCCAGCGGCGACCACACCATGCCCGCGGTCCAGGCCGTGCTGGTCTCGGGGTCGAGGTCGCGGTTGCCCTCGCGGGTGCGGATCAGGCCTTCGCTGTCGAAGCGGCAGTCGTCGATCCCGCCTTCCTCGGTGCGGCAGCGGTAGAAGTCGGTGCCGCTGGTCTCGTCGTTGCCGATCTGCGCGTAGACGTAGTGCAGGTCGGCGGCGCGGAACGCGGTGCCGTAGGAGCCGCGCACCAGCAGGCTGTCGACCGGTCGCCACTCCAGGCCGGCGCTATAGGTGAACTTGCCCGGGTCCTTGTCCGAATAGCGGTACTGGTCGTAACGGCCTGCCAGGCTGACGTTGAGGCTGTCGAGCACGGGCATGCGCAGTTCCGACGCCAGCGCCCAGCGGTTGCGCGTGCCTTCGCCACCGGAGTCCTTCCAGCTGAAGTAGTAGAACTCCTGCGCCAGCGGATCGGGATTGAGGTTGTAGCCCTGGTTGCCGAATTCCAGCACGCTGGCGAAGCCGGCCGCGCCGCCCTTCATGTCGAACAGGTCGGCATTGGTGACGGTGAATGCGAGCGTGTCGGTGCGCGATTCGGGGTGGTAGACCGAGCGCGCCGAGATGGCTTCGTACTGCTCGCGTGTCAGCGGCTTGTAGAAGTTGGCCGGGTCGGCATTGAAGATCGCGTAGCCGTAATCGTCATAGCCCTGCTGCGGCCCAAGGATCATCTCGTTGGCCTTGGCCGCGACGATCTGCTCCCAGCTGATCCGGGCCTTGTACTGCGAATGGCTCAGCGAGGCTTCCCAGTCCCAGTTCTGGGCGAAGGTGCCCTTGATGCCGGTCGTCACGCCGAGCGTCTTCTGCGTGGTCTCGACCATGCCGCTGCGCAGGCCGCCCATTTCTTCCGGCGTGAACTGGCGATACCAGTTCTCGTACTCGCCGGTGAAGGCGTTGTAGAAGCCGCCGGTTTCATTGCCGTCGACGTCCTGGAAGTTCCACTGGGTCACGTCGCGGAACAGCTTGACCTCGTGGTAGCCGGCCTGCACGTCGGCGAACCACTCCAGGCCGTCGCCGAACTGGTAGCTCATCGAGCCCCACAGGTTGACGCCCTTGCGCTCGCTGATGATCGTGCCGTAGCCGATCGACTCGGCGCTGCCGCAGTAGTAGCCGAAGCCGTAATCGTCGATGGCATCGTCGAAGGGGCCGTACTTGGGCCGCGCGCCGTACACGGTGGTGCCGCCATTGAGATGCGACAGGCTGTCGCAGGTGGCCTGGCCCGGATCGATGTACGGGTAACCGTTGAAGCCCGAGCGCAGGAAGGTTCGGCGCGGGATGCGCAGGTCCGGATCGGGGTTGTCCAGCGATGAGTCCTGGATCTTGCGGTCGTAGGCCCACAGCGGATCCTGGTCGGTCAGTTCGATGCTGCCGATCGCCGAGAAGCCGCCGCTTTCGAAACCGCTGGTGATGCTGAGCCGGTTCGAACGCGCGCCGCCGTCCTCGGTATCGCCGTAGCGATAATCGATGGTGGTCCCGTCGGCATGCTTCTTGAGGATGAAGTTGACCACGCCGGCGATGGCGTCGGAGCCGTACACCGCCGACGCACTGCCGGTCAGCACTTCGATGCGATCGATCATGCCCAGCGGAATGCCGGAGATGTCGGTGAAGTTGCTGCGGCCCTTGTAGGGCATCGGGAAGTCGGCGATGCGGCGGCCGTTGACCAGCACCAGCGTGTGATTGGGACCGAGGCCACGCAGGTCCACCTGCTGTGCGCCCGGGGAGAAATCGGCGCCGCTCGAAGACTGCTGGCTCTGCGTTTCGCCACCATTTTGCGTCAGCGACTTGAGCACGTCGGGCACGCTGGTGAATCCGGCGGCCTTGATCTCTTCGGCGGTGATCACCGAAATCGGCGCCGGTCCTTCAATCTGCGAACGCGCGATGCGCGAACCGGTGACGACGACGGTTTCGATATTCTGCGCATCATCCGTTGGCGATTGGCTCGCCTGGCTGGTGCTCGTCTGCGCCACTGCGCCCGTCGATGCAAGCGCCAGAATCAGCGCATTGATCGAACTGGCCAACATCTTCTTCTGCATCTGCCTCTCCCCATTGCGTGGTGGATATTCAGGTGCGACGCCCCCTGGCGGACCACGCGTGCAAGCGCAGCCAATGCCGAATCTGCTTGGTACTGGTATTTCGCCCCTGCCTGCATCCTATTATGTCGGGGGGGTATTTGCGCAGTGACTTTCGGGATAGCCTGAAACTGTCCGCATGCGCATTGCGCACAAACGGTCGCCTGCCACTTTTATAGCCATTTGATAATCAATGGAGCCTGGGATGCGCTTGAGCCTGCGTCTGATGTTTCTGTTTTGCGGCGTGCTGCTGATGGCGGCGCAGCCTTCCATCGCATGGAGTCCTAGCGCTCCCGCCAAACTCGGCAAAGGTTATGTCGTCTATGAAATCGGCGATGCCACGGCGGCCACGCCCGGCAAGGTGCAGCCCGGCCTGATGCTGGTCGGCGGTGGCGACTGGCCGGTCGATGCGTTCCGCTGGATGGCGCAGCGCGCAGGCAACGGCCATCTGGTGATCCTGCGTGCATCCGGCGATACCGAGGCGCAGGACGAGTGGTTCCACGACGTAGGCGGTATTGCTTCGGCGCGCACCTTCGTCTTCAGGGACCGCGCTGCAGCGAGCGACCCGGAAGTGCTGGCAGCGGTACGCAGCGCCGACGGTATATTCCTCGCCGGCGGCGACCAGTCCAATTACGTGCGCTACTGGAAGGGCACGCCTCTGAATGAAGCCATCGACGCCCACGTGCGCCAGGGCAAGCCGATCGGCGGCACCAGCGCCGGCCTGGCCATCCTGGGCGCCTACGCCTACGGGGCCATGGATGGCGGCAGCATCGACTCGGCCACGGCGATGGGCCAGCCGCTGGGGCCGGAAGTCACCCTGGTCGAGGGGTTCCTGCACATGCCCTACCTGGAGCGGGTGATCACCGACAGTCACTTCGGCAAGCGCGAGCGCCTGGGTCGCCTGATTGCCTTCGTCGCCAACCTGCGCCAGGGCGGACACGCCGATGTCGTCGGCCTGGGCGTGGACGAGCAGACCGCCGTCTGCATCGATGGCGAGGGCAGGGCGCGGGTGTTCAGCGCCAATGGCGGCAGCGCCTGGCTGGTCCAGCCCGAGGGGCCGCCAAAGCGCGCCCGGACCGGGAAATCGCTGGACTACCGCGCGGTCAAGGTCACCGGCGTGGGCGTCGACAGCACCCTGACGTTCCCCGCGCTGGCGGTCGAACGGCCCTCGTTCGAGCGGCTGGCGCAGGTCGTCGACGGCAAGCTCGACGTCCGCGATGTCGCCGGATCGGGCGTTGCCGGCAACCCGGGCGACCGCGCACGCTAGACCACCCACCCGGCGGCCTTTCGCTGTCGCCGGGACTTATCCGCAACGCAGCCGTCGCCCTGGCGGCGGCGCCTTCCACACTTCGAGGCTCGTCCATGTCCCTTCTGCGCCCTCTGTCCGCCGCCCTGGCAATTGCCCTTGGTTTTTGCGCGTTTTCTGCCGCGGCGGCCGGGACAACCGGCACCGTCCTGGTCATTCACGGTGGCGCCGGGGTCGAGCGCAGCGGCATGACCCCGGAGAGCGAGGCCAGGGCCCGCGCAGCCCTTGAGCGCGCCCTGCGCAAGGGTCACGAGGCGTTGAAGGCGGGCAAGCCGGCGCTCGACGCGGTCACCGCCGCGATCACCGTGCTGGAGGACGATCCCGAATTCAACGCAGGCAAGGGGGCGGTGTTCAACCATGACGGCAAGAACGAGCTCGATGCATCCCTGATGGACGGCAAGACCCTGGCCGCCGGCGCGGTGGCCGGCGTCCACCGCGTCCGCAACCCGATCCTGCTGGCCCGGGCCGTGATGGAGCATTCCGAGCACGTGATGATGGTTGGCGACGGGGCCGAAGCCTTTGCCGCCGAGCAGGGCATCGAACTGGTCGATCCGGCCTATTTCCGCACCGAAAAGCGCTGGCAACAGCTGCAGAAGGCCCTCCGCGAGGAGGCCGCCAAGCAGGCTTCAACCGACCTGGAGACGGCCAGGCACTTCGGCACGGTCGGCGCCCTGGCCCGCGATTCCCAGGGGTACCTGGCCGCGGGCACCTCCACCGGCGGCATGACCAACAAGCGCTACGGGCGGGTAGGCGACTCGCCGATCATCGGTGCCGGCACCTACGCCAACGCGCATTGCGCGGTATCAGGCACTGGCTGGGGCGAGTACTACATCCGCGTGTCCGCCGCCCGCGAGATCTGCGCGCGCATGGAATACCTGCACGAATCGGCGCAGCAGGCCGGCGCGGCCGTCATCAACAAGGAAATCCCGGCCATGGGCGGCGACGGCGGTGCGATCGTGCTGGGCGCCGACGGCGCGGTGGCCATGCCGTTCAACACCGAGGGCATGTTCCGGGGCTGGATCGGCGACGACGGTGTTGCGCACGTGGCGATCTATTCAGGCGACGCCCTGGAGATGCCCAAGGCCGCTCCGGCACGCTGAGCGATGGATTGCGCGCCAGATGGCACGGCGATTGCCGTCTTCTCACTTTGACGATCAATCCCCGTTGACATGCCGCGCAACCGTCGTCAAAATTGCTGGCTCTTCACCCCTCGCAGCGTACCTGCGGTGGGTGGCCGAACGGAGGGATACCCAAGCGGCCAACGGGGGCAGACTGTAAATCTGCTGGCTTACGCCTTCGGTGGTTCGAATCCACCTCCCTCCACCAGCTTCATCCGGTCGCAAGGTCGGCAGTAAACCCAGTTCCAACCGGTGGCGTTACCAACCGCCGGCGCAGTACCCAAGCAGGTAGGTTCCGGCGCGGGAGTAGTTCAACGGTAGAACCTCAGCCTTCCAAGCTGATGGTGCGGGTTCGATTCCCGTCTTTGAGCGCACCAAGCCGCACGTGAACGTGGGCACGATCGGTCACGTCGACCACGGCAAGACCACGCTGACGGCGGCACTGACGAAGGTGGGCGCGGAGCGTTTCGGTGGCGAGTTCAAGGCGTACGACGCGATCGACGCAGCGCCGGAAGAGAAGGCTCGCGGCATCACGATCTCGACCGCACACGTCGAGTACGAGAGCCCGAACCGTCACTACGCCCACGTCGACTGCCCGGGCCACGCCGACTACGTGAAGAACATGATCACGGGTGCGGCGCAGATGGACGGCGCGATCCTGGTGTGCTCGGCCGCTGACGGCCCGATGCCGCAGACGCGCGAGCACATCCTGCTGTCGCGYCAGGTCGGCGTGCCGTACATCGTCGTGTTCCTGAACAAGGCCGACATGGTCGACGACGCCGAGCTGCTCGAGCTGGTGGAGATGGAAGTCCGCGAGCTGCTGAGCAAGTACGACTTCCCGGGCGACGACACCCCGATCATCCACGGTTCGGCCCGTCTGGCGCTGGAAGGCGACCAGTCGGAGATCGGCGTGCCGTCGATCCTGAAGCTGGTCGAGGCGCTGGAYACGTTCATTCCGCAGCCGGAGCGTGACGTCGACAAGGCGTTCCTGATGCCGGTGGAAGACGTGTTCTCGATCTCGGGCCGCGGCACCGTGGTGACCGGTCGTATCGAGCGCGGCATCATCAAGGTGGGCGACGAAATCGAAATCGTCGGTATCCGTCCGACCCAGAAGACGACCGTCACCGGCGTCGAGATGTTCCGCAAGCTGCTCGACCAGGGCCAGGCAGGCGACAACGCCGGTCTGCTGCTGCGCGGCACCAAGGAAGGCGTCGAGATGGTCATGCCGGGCGACAACATCAAGATGGTCGTCTCGCTGATCAACCCGGTGGCAATGGACGAAGGCCTGCGTTTCGCAATCCGCGAAGGCGGCCGTACCGTCGGCGCCGGCGTGGTGGCGAAGATCATCAAGTAATACCGGCGTTCGTCGCCAGGGAGAGGGGGCAGTCGCCCCCTTGTCCCGATATCCCGGCCTGTGCTTGCACAAGCTGTGGATATCCGGTTAGAATGCACGACCACTGCGGTCCTTTCCTTCAAGAAGGGTCCCGCAACCAGCGAAATGAGGTGCAGGACGCGCCTCGTATTCGCCAGACATGGACATGTCGCACGGCAACGCTCCGTACGTTCTGGGCCTTCGGGCTTCCAAGGAACGCTAAACGGGGCGCTTCGTGCGTTCCACTCCACCGTCTGGGCGGATCGGGAAACCGGTCTGCCTTAGTTTTTTCAGGCAGGGAAGCTCCGGAGCGAGGGTGCAGCTTCGGGGTGTTTGCGTATTCCAGGGGTTCGGCACACCCAGAAGCCGGCCCGTCGCTCTTTTAACGTAAGGAATTCCGTCATGGCGGACCAAAAGATCCGAATCCGGCTCAAAGCGTACGATCATCGCCTGATCGACCGCTCGGCCAGCGAGATCGTCGAGACGGCCAAGCGGACCGGCGCGCAAGTGCGCGGCCCGATCCCGCTGCCGACCAAGATCGAGCGCTACACCATCCTCGTTTCGCCGCATGCCGACAAGGATGCGCGTGACCAGTACGAGACCCGCACGCACAAGCGCGTGCTGGACATCGTTGACCCCAACGACAAGACCGTGGACGCGCTGATGAAGCTCGAGCTCGCGGCTGGCGTTGACGTACAGATCAAGCTGACCTGAGGCCACCCACCATGACCGCGAAGAAATATTCGTTGGGCATCGTCGGTCGCAAGGCCGGCATGAGCCGCTTCTTCACCGAAGACGGCAAGTCGGTTCCCGTGACCCTCATCGAGGCCACGCCGAACCGGATCACCCAGATCAAGACCCAGGAAACCGACGGCTACAGCGCCGTGCAGGTGACTGTCGGTGTGCGCCGCGCTGCGCTCATCAACAAGCCCGAAGCCGGTCACCTCGCCAAGGCGAAGGTTGAAGCCGGTCGTGGCCTGTGGGAACTGCGTGTTGAAGACGGCCAGATCAACGGTTTCGAAATCGGCGGCGAGATCAAGGCCGACATCTTCGAAGCCGGCCAGCTGGTCGACGTCCAGGGCGTCACCAAGGGCAAGGGCTTCCAGGGCACGATCAAGCGCTGGAACTTCACCATGGGCGACGCGACGCACGGTAACTCGCTGTCGCACCGCTCGCCGGGCTCCATCGGCCAGCGCCAGACGCCGGGTCGTGTGTTCCCGGGCAAGAAGATGGCCGGCCACATGGGCGCGGTTACCCAGAGCACTCAGCGCCTGGAAGTGGTCAAGGTCGACGCAGAGCGTGGCCTGATCGCGATCAAGGGTGCGGTGCCGGGCGCGCCGGGCGGCGACGTCATCGTGCGTCCCTCGAGCAAGGCATAAGGAGAGATGACGATGGAACTCGCCATCAATAACAGCACCAAGACGCTGTCGGTCTCCGACGCGATCTTCGGCCGCGAATTCAGCGAAGACCTGGTCCACCAGGTGGTCGTTGCCTACCGCAATGCCGGTCGTGCCGGTACCAAGGCGCAGAAGACCCGTTCGGAAGTCAACGGCACCACCAAGAAGTCGAAGAAGCAGAAGGGCGGCGGTGCGCGTCATGGCGCGCTGACGGCTCCGATCTTCGTCGGCGGCGGCGTGACCTTCGCGGCCAAGCCGCGCAGCTTCGCGCAGAAGGTCAACCGCAAGATGTACCGCGCCGCGATGGCCGCGATCCTGTCCGAGCTCAACCGCCAGGGCCGCATCATGGTCGTGGAGTCGTTCGACCTCGACGCGCCGAAGACGCAGGGCCTGATTGCCAAGCTCAAGGGCCTGGAAGTCGGTCGTCGTCCGCTGATCGTCACCGAGGATGCTTCCGAGAACCTGTACCTCTCGGCTCGCAACCTGCCGTACGTCGAAGTGCGTGACGTCCAGGGCCTGGATCCGGTCAGCCTCGTCGGCGCCGATTCGGTCGTGGTCACCGCCGACGCCGTCAAGAAGATCGAGGAGTGGCTGGCATGAACGAGGCCAAGCTCTACAACATCATCCGTGCGCCGCGCGTGTCCGAAAAGACCGCACGTCTGCAGGAAGTTTCCAACCAATACGTCTTCGAAGTCGCGACGGACGCTACCAAGGCCGACATCAAGGTCGCCGTGGAAAAGCTGTTCGAAGTCAAGGTCGAGGCAGTCAACGTGGTCAACGTGAAGGGCAAGAACAAGTCCTTCAAGTTCCGCAGTGGCAGCCGCGGCGACTGGCGCAAGGCGTACGTGACGCTGGCCGCTGGCCAGTCGATCGACGTGATGGCCAAGGCCTGAGGAAAGACCCATGGCATTGATGACTTTCAAGCCCACCTCCCCCGGCCGCCGCAGCGCGGTTCGCGTGGTGACCCCGGGCCTGCACAAGGGCGCGCCGCACGCGGCGCTCGTCGAGAAGCAGGGCAAGACCGGCGGTCGTAACCACCACGGCCGGATCACCACCCGCCACGTCGGCGGTGGTCACAAGCAGCATTACCGCATCATCGACTTCAAGCGCGACAAGGAAGGCATTCCGGCGCGCGTCGAGCGCATCGAATACGACCCGAACCGCACCGCTCACATCGCGCTGCTGTGCTACGTCGACGGTGAGCGCCGTTACATCATCGCCCCCAAGGGCCTGAAGGACGGCGACCAGGTGATCGCGGGCCGTGACGCCCCGATCAAGGTCGGCAACACGCTGCCGCTGACCAACATCCCGGTCGGTTCCACCGTGCATTGCATCGAGATGAAGCCGGGCAAGGGCGCCCAGATCGCCCGCGCCGCAGGCGCTGGCGTGCAGCTGATCGCCCGCGAGCAGGGCTACGCCACGCTGCGTCTTCGCTCCGGCGAAATGCGCAAGGTGCCGGCCGAGTGCCGCGCCACCATCGGCGAAGTCGGCAACGACGAGCACAACCTCGAGAAGCTGGGCAAGGCTGGCGCCAAGCGTTGGCGCGGCGTTCGCCCGACCGTTCGCGGTGCGGCCATGAACCCGGTCGATCACCCGCACGGCGGTGGTGAGGCCAAGGCTGGTCAGGGCAACCCGCATCCGGTCACCCCGTGGGGTGTTCCGACCAAGGGTTACAAGACCCGCAAGAACAAGCGCACCCAGCAGTTCATCGTGCGCGATCGCAGGAGCTAATCGGCCATGGCACGTTCACTGAAGAAAGGCCCGTTCGTCGACCACCATCTGATCAAGAAGGTCGAGACCGCGGGTAACAACAAGAAGCCGATCAAGACCTGGTCGCGTCGTTCGATGATTCTGCCGGACATGGTGGGTTTCACCATTGCCGTGCACAACGGCAAGAACCATATTCCGGTGCTCGTCAACGAGAACATGGTTGGCCACAAGCTTGGCGAGTTCGCCCTGACCCGTACCTTCAAGGGTCACGGCGGCGACAAGAAGTCGGGCAAGTAAGGAGATGACCATGGAAGCGAAAGCCATCCTGCGCACCGCGCGCATCTCCCCGCAGAAGGCCCGTCTGGTCGCTGACCAGGTTCGTGGTCTCTCGGCCGAGCGCGCCGTCAACCTGCTGAAGTTCTCGGACAAGAAGGCTGCCCAGATGATCCGCAAGGTCGTCGAGTCCGCCATCGCCAATGCCGAGAACAACCAGGGCGCCGACATCGACGAGCTCAAGGTCAAGACCATCATGGTTGACGAAGGTCCCGCACTGAAGCGCTTCATGGCGCGTGCAAAGGGCCGCGGCACCCGCATCCTCAAGCGCACCAGCCACATCACTGTGGTTGTTGGCGCGGGCAAGTAAGGCGGAGTCAGACAATGGGTCATAAAGTACATCCGACTGGCATCCGCCTTGGCATCTCCAAGGACTGGAATTCCAAGTGGTTTGCCAACAAGAAGCAGTACGCCGAGTTCCTGGCGGCGGACCTGAAGGTCCGTGACCTGCTGCGCAAGAAGCTGGCCCAGGCCGGCATCTCCAAGATCTTCATCGAGCGTCCGGCGAACAACGCCCGCGTGACGATCCACACCGCCCGTCCGGGCGTGGTGATCGGCAAGCGTGGTGAGGACATCGAGAAGCTGCGCAAGGAAGTGAGCGCGGTGATGGGCGTCCCGGCGCATATCAACGTGACCGAGGTCCGCAAGCCGGAACTCGACGCGCAGCTGGTCGCCGAGTCGATCGCCCAGCAGCTGGAGCGCCGCATCATGTTCCGCCGCGCGATGAAGCGCGCTGTCGGCAACGCGATGCGCCTGGGTGCCCTGGGCATCAAGGTCAACGTCGCCGGCCGTCTGAATGGCGCCGAGATCGCGCGTTCGGAGTGGTACCGCGAAGGTCGCGTTCCGCTTCACACGCTGCGTGCCGACATCGACTATGGCTTCGCTGAAGCCAAGACGACCTACGGCATCATCGGCATCAAAGTATGGGTCTACAAGGGCGAGATCTTCGATTTCTCCCAGGTCGGCCAGGAAAAGCAGGACGATTCGCCGCGCAGCGATCGCGGTGACCGTGGTGACCGCGGTGATCGCAGCGACCGTCCGGGCCGTTCGGCCCGCGAACAGAGGTAATCCGCCATGTTGCAACCCAAGCGAACCAAGTACCGCAAGGTACACAAGGGCCGCAATGAGGGCCTGAGCTGGAACGGCAATGCCGTCAGCTTCGGCGAGTACGGCCTGAAGGCAACGGCGCATGGTCAGCTGACCGCGCGCCAGATCGAGGCTGCACGTCGTTCCATCAGCCGTTACGTCAAGCGTGGCGGCAAGATGTGGATCCGCGTGTTCCCCGACAAGCCGATCACCAAGAAGCCGATCGAAGTCCGAATGGGCTCCGGTAAGGGCAACGTCGAGTACTGGGTCGCACAGATCCAGCCTGGTCGCATGATTTACGAGATCGAAGGCGTGGCAGAGGACGTGGCGCGTGAAGCGTTCCGTCTGGCCGCCGCCAAGCTCTCGGTGACCACCACTTTCGTTACCCGGACGGTGCGCTAATGGAACTCAAGCAACTTCGCGAGAAGTCGGCCGACGAACTGAAGGCCCACCTGGTCGAGCTGCACAAGGAGGGCTTCGCCCTTCGCATGCAGAAGGCCACCGGCCAGCTCGCCAAAACCCACGATGCACGCCGTGTTCGCCGCGAGATCGCTCGCGTCAACATGCTGCTCGGCGAGAAGAAGTAAGGACCCTGCAATGACCGACAACAATACAGACAAGGCGCTGCGCACGGTTGAAGGCCGGGTCGTCAGCAACAAGATGGACAAGACCGTCACCGTGCTCGTCGAGCGCCAGGTCAAGCACGCGCTGTACGGCAAGTACATCCGTCGCTCGACCAAGCTCCACGCCCATGACGCCGATAACGCCTGCAAGGAAGGCGATATCGTGCGAGTGAAGGAGATTGCTCCGATGTCCAAGACCAAGAACTGGAGCGTGGTTGAAATCGTCAGCCGCGCGGCCGAATAAGAGGAGGCTGAACCATGATCCAGATGCAAAGCTACCTCGACGTCGCCGACAATTCCGGTGCCAAGGAAGTGATGTGCATTAAGGTGCTCGGCGGCTCCAAGCGCCGTTACGCCGGCATCGGCGACATCATCAAGGTCACCGTGAAGGACGCGATCCCGCGTGGCAAGGTCAAGAAGGGCGACGTCTATGACGCCGTCGTGGTCCGCACCCGCAAGGGCGTTCGTCGCCCGGACGGTTCGCTGATCCGCTTCGACGGCAATGCCGCCGTGCTCCTGAACAACAAGCAGGAACCGATCGGTACCCGCATCTTCGGGCCTGTGACCCGCGAGCTGCGTACCGAGAAGTTCATGAAGATCGTCTCGCTCGCTCCTGAAGTGCTCTGAGCGGAGGAATTTATATGAACCGTATCCGCAAGGGCGATCAGGTGATCGTCACCGCCGGCAAGGACAAGGGCAAGAAGGGCGACGTTGTGCGCGTACTCGGCGAGAAGGTCGTCGTGTCGAACATCAACATCGTCAAGCGCCACACCAAGCCGAACCCGCAGGCTGGCCAGCCTGGCGGCGTGGTCGAGCGCGAAGCGCCGATCCACATTTCCAACGTGATGCTTTTCAACCCTGCCACCGGCAAGGGCGAGCGCATCGGTTTCAAGGTGCTGGAGGATGGACGCAAACTGCGTGTGTTCCGCTCCAGCGGTGAGGCGGTTGACGCCTAAGGAATGCTGATATGACCACCCGGCTTGAAAAGTTCTACAAGGACGAAGTCGTCCCGTCGCTGACCCAGAAGTTCGGTTACAAGAACCCGATGGAAGTGCCGCGCCTTTCCAAGATCACGATCAACATGGGCGTCGGCGAAGCCGCGACCAACAAGAAGATCCTGGAAAACGCCGTTGCCGACCTGACCAAGATCGCTGGCCAGAAGCCGATCGTGACCAAGTCCCGCGTGTCGGTGGCTTCGTTCAAGATCCGCGACGGTTGGCCGATCGGTTGCAAGGTGACGCTGCGTCGCGCCCAGATGTTCGAGTTCCTGGACCGCCTGATCAACATCTCGCTGCCCCGCGTGCGTGACTTCCGCGGCGTGTCGGGTCGTTCGTTCGACGGCCGTGGCAACTACAACATGGGCGTGAAGGAACAGATCATCTTCCCGGAAATCGACTTCGACCAGGTCGACGCCCTGCGCGGCATGGACATCGCGATCACCACGACCGCGAAGACCGACGCTGAAGCCAAGGCACTGCTGGAAGCCTTCCGCTTCCCGTTCCGCAACTGATCCAATAGGACTGACACAATGGCTAAGACCTCCATGGTCAACCGCGAGATCAAGCGGGCCAAGCTTGCCAAGCAGCACGGCGGCAAGCGCGACGCACTGAAGAAGATCATCTCCAGCCAGACGGCCTCGTACGAGGACAAGATGGATGCAGTGGTCAAGCTGCAGAAGCTGCCGCGCGACTCCTCGCCGAGCCGCCAGCGCACCCGTTGCGTGCTCTCGGGCCGCCCGCGTGGTGTCTACCGCAAGTTCGGCCTCGGCCGCAACATGCTGCGCAAGGCCACCATGAACGGCGACGTTCCGGGCCTGCGCAAGGCCAGCTGGTAACAAAACGCGCCGGCAAGTCTGCTAGACTTGCCGGCTCGCTCGTTCCAAGGCACTCCGGCCGGAAGGGCGGGGTGCCGGTCGTTTGGGGGTTTGCCCCTTCCGGCCCGTTTTGCCGCCCTCACGGGCATACAACTGAATTCGCAATCCCGCGGATATCGGTGCTACTCATAGGTAATTAATCATGAGCATGACTGATCCCATCGCCGACATGCTGGTTCGCATCAAGAATGCGGCCGCTGTTCGCAAGCAGACGGTGAAGATGCCGTCGTCCAACATCAAGATCGCCATCGCCAAGGTCCTGAAGGACGAAGGCTACATTCTTGATTCGCGCGTGACCCCGGTCAGCGCCGGCAAGTCCGAGCTCGAAATCTCGCTGAAGTACTACGAAGGCAAGCCGGTGATCGAGCGCCTCGAGCGCTTCTCCCGTTCGGGCCTGCGCCAGTACCGCGGCAAGTCGGAGCTGCCCAAGGTCCTGGGCGGCCTCGGCATCGCCATCATCTCCACCTCGAAGGGCATCATGACCGATGCGCAGGCGCGCCAGCAGGGCGTCGGCGGTGAAGTCCTGTGCTTCGTGGCTTAAGGGAGGAATAGACCATGTCCCGAGTTGCCAAGAAGCCGGTTGCCCTCCCGAAGGGCGTCGAGCTGAACATCCAGGCTGATTCGATCAGCGCCACCGGCCCGAAGGGCACGCTGTCGGTCGCCAAGCCGGCCGCCATCGCGGTCAAGATCGAAGACGGCCACGCCGTGTTCTCGACCGAAGACGCCGCGCTGATCCCGCTGACCGGCACCCTGCGCGCCATCCTCGCCAATCTGGTGAAGGGCGTGTCGGAAGGCTTCGAGCGCAAGCTCGAGCTGGTCGGCGTCGGTTACCGCGCCGCCATGCAGGGCAAGGACCTGAGCCTGGCGCTCGGTTTCTCGCACCCGGTCCTGTTCAAGGCGCCGGAAGGCATCACCATCGCCACCCCGACCCAGACCGAGATCCTGGTCCAGGGCGCGGACAAGCAGCGCGTTGGTGAAGTGGCGGCCAAGATCCGCGGCTTCCGTCCGCCGGAGCCGTACAAGGGCAAGGGCGTCAAGTACGCCGGCGAAGTCATCATCCGCAAGGAAGCCAAGAAGGCCTGATCCTAGACAGGATCCCCGGCACTTCAGCTTTCGGAGACACAGAAATCATGAACAAGAACATCGCTCGCCTGCGTCGCGCCAAGTCCACCCGTTCGCACATCCGTGAGCTCGGCGTGCCGCGCCTGACGGTCCTGCGCACGGGCCAGCACCTGTACGCCCAGGTCTTCACCGCCGACGGTTCCAAGGTCCTGGCTGCCGCCTCGACCGTGCAGGCCGACGTCAAGGAAGGCCTGAAGAACGGCAAGAACTCCGACGCCGCCGTGAAGGTTGGCCGCGCCATCGCCGAGAAGGCCAAGGCAGCTGGCATCGAGAAGGTCGCATTCGACCGCTCGGGCTACCGCTACCACGGTCGCATCAAGGCCCTGGCCGATGCCGCTCGCGAGGGCGGCCTGCAGTTCTAAGGCTTGAATGGCTTGAATGCGTGGGGCTTCGGCCCCACGCAGAAGTTTCCTCCCGCCGACACGGGTCTGTGTCGGGCGCGTCCACGGGTTCCCGGGTTCGCGAAACACCCGCGGTAAATCACAACCATAAGCGGCCACGCCGCAAATCCTTCAACTAACGAGTATTCGAAATGGCAGAAGAACAACGTGCACCGCGGGGTCGTGATCGCGACCGCAACCGCGAAGAGATCGACGATGGCATGATCGAGAAGCTGATCGCGGTCAACCGCGTCAGCAAGACCGTCAAGGGCGGTCGCCAGTTCACCTTCACCGCACTGACGGTGGTGGGCGACGGCAACGGCAAGGTCGGCTTCGGTTACGGCAAGGCACGCGAAGTGCCGGTCGCCATCCAGAAGTCGATGGAATATGCCCGCAAGAGCATGAACAACGTCGACCTGAACAACGGCACCCTGTGGCACTCGGTCAAGGCCGGTCACGGCGCAGCCCGCGTGTTCATGCAGCCGGCTTCCGAAGGTACCGGCGTGATCGCCGGCGGCGCAATGCGCGCTGTCCTGGAAGCGGTTGGCGTGAAGAACGTGCTGGCCAAGGCCGTCGGTTCGCGTAACCCCATCAACCTCGTTCGCGCCACCCTCAAGGGCCTGGGCGACATGCACTCGCCGGCGAAGATTGCCGCCAAGCGTGGCAAGAAGGTGGAGGATCTGAACCATGGCTAAGACTGAAGCCACCACGAGCGGCACCGTCAAGGTGCGCCTGGTCAAGGGTCTGCGTGGCACCCAGTCGCGTCACCGCCTGTCGGTGCGTGCGCTGGGCCTGAACAAGCTCAACGATGTGCGTGTACTGAAGGACAGCCCGCAGGTTCGCGGTCTGATCAATCAGCTGCACTACCTCGTCAAAGTCGAGGAGTAATCGACATGCGTCTCAACACTCTGCAACCCGCTGACGGCGCCCGCCAGGAGCGCACCCGTGTCGGCCGTGGTATCGGTTCGGGCCTGGGCAAGACCTGCGGCCGCGGCCACAAGGGCTCGTTCGCACGCTCCGGCAAGGGCAAGATCAAGGCTGGCTTCGAAGGCGGCCAGATGCCCATGCAGCGTCGCCTGCCCAAGATCGGCTTCCGTTCGAAGCTGCTCAAGGACACCGCCGAAGTGATGCTGTACCAGCTGGAGAAGCTGGAAGCCGGCGAGATCGACTTCGCAGCGCTCAAGGCCGCCAAGCTGGTGCCCAGCACCGCCAAGCAGGCCCGGATCGTCAAGAAGGGCGAGATCAGCAAGAAGTTCGTACTCAAGGGCGTGGCCGCTACGGCCGGCGCCAAGGCCGCTATCGAAGCGGTCGGCGGCAAGGTCGGGGAGTAAGGACTAGATGGCGCGCAGCGGTAGCAATGCGGTTGCCGGTATCGGTGGCGGGCTCGGGAAGTTCACCGAGCTCCGTCAGCGCCTGCTGTTCGTCGTCGGTGCTCTGATTGTCTACCGCATCGGTTGCTACATCCCGGTGCCGGGCGTCAATCCGGAGGCGATGCTCCAGTTGATGGAGACCCAGAAGGGCACCATCGTGGACATGTTCAACATGTTCTCCGGTGGCGCCCTGCATCGCTTCAGCCTGTTCGCGCTGAACGTCATGCCGTACATCTCGGCGTCGATCATCGTGCAGCTGCTGGTGCAGATCGTGCCGAGCCTGAAGGCCATCCAGAAGGAAGGCGAGTCGGGCCGTCGCAAGATCAACCAGTGGTCGCGCATGGGTGCGATCCCGCTGGCCGTGTTCCAGGCCTGGGGTATCGCCACGGCCTTGCAGGCCGGCGGCGCGAGCCAGGGCATCGCGGTGGTCTACAACCCGGGTCCGGGCTTCATCCTGACCGCGGTGATCGCGTTGACCGCGGGCACCATGTTCCTGATGTGGCTGGGCGAGCAGGTGACCGAGCGCGGCATCGGCAACGGCGTCTCGCTGATCATCTTCTCGGGCATCGTCGCGGGCCTGCCCGCCGCCGTCATCGGCATGTTCGAGCAGATCCGCAACGGCGACATGAGCGCCCTGGTCGCGATCGCGGTCGTGGCCATCGTCATCGGCTTCACCTTCTTCGTGGTGTTCGTCGAGCGCGGCCAGCGCCGGATCACGGTCAACTACGCCCGTCGTAGTGGCGGTCGCAGCGCCTACCAGAACCAGTCCTCGTTCCTGCCTCTTAAGCTGAACATGTCGGGCGTGATCCCGGCCATCTTTGCCTCGAGCATCGTGATGTTCCCGGCGACGGCGGCGAACTGGTTCAGCCAGGGCAACACCGGTTCGACGCTCCACCGCGTCAGCCAGTGGCTGAACCCGGGCGAGCCGCTGCACATGATCCTGTACGCGGGTCTGATCGTCGGTTTTGCGTTCTTCTACACCGCGCTGGTGTTCAACTCGCAGGAAACGGCCGATAATCTCAAGAAGTCGGGTGCGTTGATCCCGGGCATCCGTCCCGGCAAGTCGACCGCTGACTATATCGACGGTGTGCTGACCCGCCTGACGGCGGCCGGCGCGATCTACCTGGTCCTCGTGTGCCTCCTCCCGGAGGTCATGCGTACCGAACTGGGCACCTCGTTCTACTTCGGCGGCACCTCGCTGCTGATCGTGGTCGTGGTTGTCATGGATTTCATCGCCCAGATCCAGGCTCATCTGATGTCGCATCAGTACGAGAGCCTGCTGAAGAAGGCGAACTTGAAGGGCGGCTCGCGCGGCGGTCTCGCGCGCGGGTGAATCCGGACCATTCCGCGCGCCAGAGTAGCGCGCGGGGAGGGGCAGGGCGGTTCGCCGCCTTGCCCGTCCAGTCCAGATTCGTCGCCGGAGCATGGGCACACTCCCCATGCCGGGCTTTGCTGCGCCCCCGGGCGCGGTAGGGCTTCCTATTAACCCGAGACCTTAGTATACTTTCCAGTTCACTCCGCCGGGATTAATCCGTCCTGGCCGCCAATCAGTTGGAGATCGCGTTATGGCGCGTATTGCGGGCGTCAATCTGCCTGCCCAGAAGCATGTCTGGGTTGGGCTCCAGAGCATTTACGGCATCGGCCGTACCCGTTCCAAGAAGGTCTGTGTCTCGGCTGGCGTCACCGCCACCACCAAGATCCGTGACCTTTCCGAGCCGGAAGTCGAGCGCTTGCGCGCCGAAGTCGGCAAGTTCGTTGTCGAAGGCGACCTCCGTCGCGAGATCGGCATCGCCATCAAGCGTCTGATGGACCTGGGCTGCTTCCGCGGCCTGCGTCACCGTCGCGGTTTGCCGCTTCGCGGCCAGCGCACCCGGACCAATGCACGTACCCGCAAGGGCCCGCGCAAGGCCATCAGGAAGTAAGGGACACAGACCATGGCTAAGCCGGCTGCTGCCAAAACCAAGAAGAAGATCAAGCGTGTCGTCACCGACGGCATCGCCCACGTCCACGCTTCTTTCAACAACACCATCATCACGATCACCGACCGCCAGGGCAACGCGCTCTCGTGGGCGACCTCGGGCGGCGCGGGTTTCCGCGGTTCCCGCAAGTCGACCCCGTTTGCCGCCCAGGTGGCTGCCGAAAAGGCAGGCCGTGCTGCGCTCGACTACGGCGTGAAGTCGCTGGAAGTGCGCATCAAGGGTCCGGGTCCGGGCCGTGAGTCCGCCGTTCGTTCGCTGAACAACGTCGGTTACAAGATCATGAACATCATCGACGTGACGCCTATCCCGCATAACGGGTGCCGTCCGCCGAAGAAGCGTCGCGTCTGAGGAGCTGAAGAAAAATGGCTCGTTATATTGGTCCCACCTGTAAGCTCGCTCGTCGCGAAGGCGCCGACCTCGGCTTGAAGTCGTCCGCTCGCGCACTTGATTCCAAGTGCAAGCTCGAGCAGAAGCCCGGCCAGCATGGCCCGACAGCCCGCAAGGGCAAGCTGTCCGATTACGCCACCCAGCTTCGCGAGAAGCAGAAGGTCAAGCGTATCTACGGTCTGCTGGAGCGTCAGTTCCGCAACTACTACAAGAAGGCCTCGACCAAGAAGGGCAACACGGGTGAAAACCTGCTGCAGCTCCTCGAGACCCGCCTGGACAACGTCGTCTACCGCATGGGTTTCGCGGTGACGCGTCCGGCCGCCCGCCAGCTGGTTTCGCACCGCGGCGTCACGGTCAATGGCAAGTCGGTCAACCTGCCTTCGTACCAGGTCAAGGCTGGCGACGCGATCGCGCTGGCCGAACGCGCCCAGAAGCAGCTCCGCGTGCAGGAATCCCTGACCGTGGCGCAGCAGATGGACCTCTCGCCGTCGTGGGTTGAAGTCGACAGCAAGAAGTTCGCGGGTGTGTTCAAGGCTGTTCCGGATCGTGCTGACCTGCCGCAAGACATCAATGAAGCGCTGATCGTCGAGCTGTACTCGAAGTAATCCAGGAGACGCCACAACATGACGGTTACCGCAAACCAGGTGCTGCGCCCGCGCGGCCCCCAGATCGAACGCCTTACGGGCAACCGTGCCAAGGTCGTGATCGAGCCGCTGGAGCGTGGCTATGGCCACACCCTCGGCAATGCGCTGCGCCGCGTGCTGCTGTCGTCGATCCCGGGCTTCGCAATCACGGAAGTCGAGATCGATGGCGTGCTGCACGAGTACACCACGGTCGAAGGCCTGCAGGAGGATGTCCTGGAGGTTCTGCTGAACCTCAAGGACGTCGCCATCCGCATGCACACCGGCGAGTCGGCGACCCTGTCGCTCGCCAAGCAGGGCCCCGGCATCGTCACCGCCGGTGACATCAAGACCGACCATAACGTCGAGATCCTCAACACCGAGCATGTGATCGCGCACCTGACCAAGGACACCGCGCTCAACATGCGTCTGAAGATCGAGCGTGGTTTCGGCTACCAGCCGGCCGCCGCTCGTCGTCGCCCGGACGAGGAAACCCGCGCCATTGGTCGCCTGATGCTGGACGCCAGCTTCTCGCCGGTCCGCCGCGTCGCGTATGCCGTTGAAGCGGCCCGCGTGGAGCAGCGCACCGACCTGGACAAGCTGGTTCTCGACATCGAGACCAACGGCACGATCGACGCCGAGGAAGCCGTCCGCACTGCGGCCGACATCCTCACCGACCAGCTGTCGGTGTTCGGCGACTTCACCCACCGCGATCGCGGTGCGGCGAAGCCGGCCACCAGCGGCATCGACCCGATCCTGCTGCGTCCGATCGACGACCTCGAGCTGACCGTGCGTTCGGCCAACTGCCTCAAGGCCGAGAGCATCTACTACGTCGGCGATCTGATCCAGAAGACCGAAGTCGAGCTGCTCAAGACCCCTAACCTCGGCAAGAAGTCGCTCACCGAGATCAAGGAAGTCCTCGCCCAGCGCGGTCTTTCGCTCGGCATGAAGCTGGAAAACTGGCCGCCCGCTGGCATCGCCCAGCACGGCATGATGGGCTGAGCCTAACCGCTCAGGTCAGCACAGGCCGCACCAACTGGTGCGGCCTGTGTGCTTGAAAGAAGCGCGCTCTAAAGAAGCAAGAAACCGACGAGCCTGAAGGCTCGCGGCAAGCCGGCCACGGAGGGTCGGTTCGGGCCACCCGCAGTCCACTGTGTCAGCGCCTGGATGGCGACAGCGAAGTTCAACGACTCAACATTCATCAGGAATCACGACCATGCGCCACCAGAAAGCCGGCCGTAAGTTCAGCCGCACCAGTGCTCACCGCGATGCCATGTTCACCAACATGGCGGCCTCGCTGATCAAGCACGGCCTCATCCGTACCACCCTGCCCAAGGCCAAGGAGCTGCGTCGCGTCGCCGAGCCGCTCATCACCCTGGGCAAGGTCGATGGCGTTGCCAACCGCCGCCTTGCCTTCTCGCGCCTGCGCGACAAGGAAGCCGTCGGCACGCTGTTCACCACCCTCGGCCCGCGTTACCAGTCCCGTCCGGGCGGCTACCTGCGCATCCTCAAGTGCGGTTTCCGCGCTGGCGACAATGCGCCGATGGCCTACGTCGAGCTGGTCGACCGTCCGGAAGCTGCCGCGGAGTAATTCCCGCGCGCAATGTGTTTCGCAGAACCCCGGCCCCGTGCCGGGGTTTTGTTTTTTCGGGCGTCGAGTGCGATGAACGGTTGCCGCGATGCGCCAGGGCGGGTGGATGCGCTTCGACATCGCCGTTAAGCTTGGCGGCATGACCAACGCCATCCTGCGCGGCTCGTTCCGCATCCAGTTCCTGCTCGGATTCCTCGCCTGCGCCGGCCTGTTGGGGTACGCGTTCTACCTCCAGCTCCACGATGGCCTCGAGCCGTGCCCGCTGTGCATCTTCCAGCGCGTGGCCTTCTTCGCGATGGGGCTGGTGTTCCTGGTTGGCGCGCTGCATGCGCCCAAGGGTGCCGGCGGTCGGCGTGGTTATGGCATCGCGGCGCTGATCGCCTCGCTGGCAGGCATTGCCGTGGCCGGCAACCACGTGCGCCTGCAACACCTGCCGCCCGACCAGGTGCCGTCCTGCGGCCCGGGCCTGGACTACATGCTCGAAGCGATGCCGATCACCGGCGTGATCCGCAAGGTCATGACCGGCTCGGGCGAATGTGCCAGCGTCGACTGGACCTTCCTCGGCCTGTCGATGCCGACCTGGAGCCTGGTCTGTTTCGTGCTGCTGGCGATCTGGGCCGCCCAGGCAGCGTTCCGTCGCCGCTAGGCCACTGTTGCCGCTGTAACGGTTGCAGGGCGCCTGACTAGCGCCCATAGTGATTCGCCGCATTGCAGCATTTCGTGTCATGCCCACGTCCGATCGCAACCTCCGTGCCGTCAACCTGCCCACCGACTGGAATCCGCAGTCGTGGCGCAACCGTACTGCGATGCAGTTGCCGCAGTATCCGGACGCGGATGCGCTGGAGTCGGCACTGGCCGAGCTGCGCGACCTGCCGCCACTGGTGACGTCGTGGGAGATCCTCTCGCTCAAGCAGCAGCTGGCCGAAGCCCAGGAAGGCAAGCGCTTCCTGCTGCAGGGCGGCGATTGCGCCGAGAGCTTTGCGGCCTGCAATTCGGGCGTGATCTCCAATCGCCTCAAGGTGCTGCTGCAGATGAGCCTGGTGCTCGTCCACGGCATGCGCAAGCCGGTGGTGCGCGTGGGCCGCTTCGCCGGTCAGTACGCCAAGCCGCGCTCGACTGACACCGAAACGATCGGTGACGTGACGCTGCCGAGCTTCCGCGGCGACATGGTCAACGCGCCGGAGTTCACTGCCGCCGCGCGAGCGCCCGATCCACGCCGCATGATCAAGGCGCATGCGCGCTCGGCGATGACGATGAACTTCGTCCGCGCCCTGATCGACGGCGGTTTCGCCGACCTGCACCACCCCGAATACTGGAACCTGAGCTGGGTCGGGCACTCCGAGCTGGCCGACGAATACCGGCGCATGGTCAATGCGATCGGCGATGCCGTGCGCTTCATGGAGACGCTGTCGGGTTCGGAGGTGCACAACCTCAACCGCGTCGACTTCTACACCTCGCACGAAGCGCTGCTGCTGCCCTACGAAGAATCGCTGACGCGCCAGGTGCCGCGCCATTGGGGCTGGTTCAACCTCAGCACGCATTACCCGTGGATCGGCATGCGCACCGCTGCGGTCGATGGCGCGCACGCCGAATACTTCCGCGGCATCCGCAATCCGATTGCGCTCAAGGTCGGGCCGTCGGTGACGCCGGAGCAACTGCTGCGCACGATCGACCTGCTCAATCCCGAGGACGAACCGGGCCGCCTGACCTTCATCCACCGCATGGGCGCGACCGGCATTGCCGAGAAGCTGCCGCCGCTGCTGGATGCGGTGCGTCGCGATGGCCGGCGCGTGCTGTGGGTGTGCGACCCGATGCACGGCAACACCGAGAGCACCAGCAACGGCTACAAGACCCGTCGCTTCCGCAACATCCGCAGCGAGCTGGAGCAGGCGTTCGAGCTGCACGCCGCGGCGGGTACGCGCCTGGGTGGCGTGCACCTGGAGCTCACCGGCGAAGATGTCACCGAATGCCTGGGTGGCGCGCGCGAGCTGACCGAGAGCGATCTGGAGCGGGCATACCTGTCGACGGTGGATCCGCGCCTGAACTACGAGCAGGCGCTGGAGATCGCGATGCTGATCGTGCGCAAGCAGGCGCAGATCGTGGCGCCGGCGTAAGGGCTGCAAGGGCCGGTGCGGCGCAATGCCCTTGTATGCGAAAGCGGCGTCCATGGATCCCCGCTTTCGCGGGGATGACGATCAAGATGGATCCCCGCTTTCACCGGGATGACGAGCCAGGCGAGGTTCGTCAGCCCTTATTGGTTGCGATGGCCACGGTCGCCAGGAACTGCGGCGCCTTGCGAACCTTGGTTTTCTGCTCGAAGGCATACGCCAGTTCGATCAGTCTGGGTTCGCTCCATGCCGCGCCCATGAAGACGATGCCGATCGGC
Organism: Lysobacter sp. TAF61; assembly: GCF_052113485.1. Taxonomy (NCBI): domain Bacteria; kingdom Pseudomonadati; phylum Pseudomonadota; class Gammaproteobacteria; order Lysobacterales; family Lysobacteraceae; genus Lysobacter; species Lysobacter sp. TAF61. Next base: position 25,743 of record NZ_JBFRDH010000009.1, on the reverse strand, counting down.
AGACCGAAACTGTCGCCCATCGGCACGGTGATGCTGGGCGTGCCAGCGACCGCGGCCGCGCCGTAGCCCTCACCGAGGAAGTGGTCGCCGTTGACCGGGTCGATCAGCCATGCCGGTGCGGTGGCCGGCGCCACCACGGCGTCGAGGCGGTTGGCGGCCAGCGTCGCTTCCAGGCCTTCGGCGCCTGCCAGGCGCCGGGCCTTGCTGCGGGCTTCGATATAGCCGATCTCGTCGAGCGCGCCCTTGGCCTGTGCGCGTTCGAAAAGCTCCTGGCCGAAGTACGGCATTTCCTTGCCGGCGTTCTTCCGGTTGTATTCGATCAAGCCCGCCAGCGAGGTCACCTGCGCGCCGCTGCGCGACAGGTAACCGTCGATGCCGTGCTTGAACTCGTACAGCATCAGGTCCATTTCCGGCTCGCTCCACGATCCGTCGCCGGCGATCTCGACGTCGACGACTTCGGCCCCGGCCTTGCGCATCGCTTCGAGGCTGCGCTCGAGCGCGGCGTCGGCATCCGGGTGGAAACCCATCGCCTTGCGCAGTACACCGATGCGCGCGCCGCGCAGGCCGTCGGCGTTGAGTCGCGCGTGGTAGTCGAACATGGCCCGGCCGGTGCTTTCCGCAGTCGCTGGATCGGCGTCGTCGCGACCGACGATCGCCGACAGCAGCACCGCGGCGTCGGCGACGCTGCGCGCCATCGGGCCCGCCGTATCCTGACTGTGCGAGATCGTGATGATGCCGTTGCGGCTCACCAGGCCAACGGTCGGCTTGATGCCGACCAGGCCGGCGACCGACGACGGGCAGATGATGCTGCCGTCAGTCTCGGTGCCGATCGCGGCGGCGGCCAGGCTGGCGGCAATGGCGCTGCCACTGCCCGAGCTGGAGCCGCACGGCGAACGGTCGAGTGCGTACGGGTTGCGGGTCTGCCCGCCGCGCGCGCTCCAGCCGGAGCTCGAGCGCGAGGAGCGGAAGTTCGCCCATTCGCTGAGGTTGGTCTTGCCCAGGATCACCGCGCCGGCATCGCGCAGGCGCGCGACCAGGAAGGCATCGGTGCGCGGATGGTTGGAGGCCAGGGCAAGCGAGCCGGCCGAGTTCACCATCGGCGTGGCGTCGATGTTGTCTTTGAGCAGGATCGGCACGCCGTGCAGCGGGCCGCGCACGCGTCCGGCCTTGCGCTCGGCATCGCGCGCATCGGCTTCCTTGAGGGCGTCCGGGTTGGTCTCGATGACCGCGTTGAGGCGCGGGCCGGCATCGTCGATGGCGGCGATCTGGTCGAGGTAGGCCTGGGTCAGCGCATGGCTGCTGAGCTCGCCGCGCTCCATGCGCGCCTGCAGTTCGGCGATGCCGACCTCGGCGAACGCGAATCCCCCCTTGGCGGTTCGGGCGCCGGGCGCCGGGCTTGCGTTGGCAGAAGCGACAGCCGCCACCGGCTTCGGAGCAGGCTCCGTGGCGCGCTGGCAGGCAGGCAGCAAGGCGATCATCGTCGCCAGTGACAACGTCATCGGTACAGGCAAAGAGCGCATTGCGATTCCCCGGTCGCGGATGGCCGCCACCGAGCATACGCGAATCTGAATCGCCGCCAGCCCTTATTGGCGGCGCTTGACCAGGTCGCGTGCCAGCACTGCGACGACGATCAAATTGATGGCCAGGACGGCCACCGAGGTCCACCCGGGGTGGTGGTACACGGCGTAGACGTCCAGGGGCAGGTAGATCGCCGCGCTGATGCAGCCCAGCCAGGAGGCCCAGGCCTTTGCCCGCCACAGGCCCCAGGCCTCGAGCAGGCGTAGCAGGCCGTAGGCGAACACCACCGCCGCGGCCAGGTGCACGCCGTCCGGGTTGATGACCCGGTTCAACCAGGCCAGCGCACCTTCGTTGGGGTCAAGCTGGAATCGGGCGATCAGCTCGTGCAACCAGCGCAGCAGAGGTGCTGGTCCGAGAAGTTCGAGGCCGCTGGCTGCCAGCAATGCCAGCAGGCCCTTGGCGGCCTCGAAGATCGCGATCACATGCAATCCCGGATGCGCGTGCGGATCCGGGTTGTAGTGGTGCTGGGCGTCGGTCATGGTGGCGAGGCGAGGCCCGGCACTGGGTGCGACGTGGTGTGAGCGACGTGGATCAGGCAGCGCGCGATGCGCGCTTGCGATCCGACTCGCTCAGGTGCTTCTTGCGCAGGCGGATTTCCTTCGGGGTGACTTCAACCAGCTCGTCGTCCTCGATGAAGTCCAGGGCCTGCTCCAGCGAGTACTTGATCGCCGGGGTCAGCTTGATCGCATCGTCCTTGCCCGAGGCGCGCATGTTGGTCAGCGGCTTGGGCTTGATGGCATTGACCGTGAGGTCGTTGTCCTTGGAGTGGATGCCGATCAGCTGGCCCTCGTACACCTGGTCGCCTTCGGCGGCGAACAGGCGGCCGCGCTCTTCCAGCGGTCCGAGCGAGTAGGCCGGAGTGACGCCGGCGGCATTGGCGATCATCACGCCGTTCTGGCGCTTGGCGATCGCGCCGGTTTCCTTCGGACCGTAATGGTCGAACACGTGGAACAGCAGGCCCGAACCCTGGGTCAGGGTGCGGAACTCGTTCTGGAAACCGATCAGGCCACGGGCCGGGATCATGTAATCAAGGCGCACGCGACCCTTGCCGTCGGACTCCATGTTCTTCAGCTGGCCCTTGCGGACGCCCAGCTTCTCCATGACGCCGCCCTGGTGCTGCTCTTCGATGTCGACCACCAGCTGCTCGACCGGCTCCATCATCTGGCCGTCGATCTGCTTGATGATGACTTCCGGGCGCGACACGGCCAGCTCGAAGCCTTCGCGGCGCATGTTCTCGATCAGCACCGACAGGTGCAGCTCGCCACGGCCGGAGACCAGGAACTTGTCCGGGTCGGAACCTTCTTCAACCTTGAGGGCCACGTTGTGCAGCGTCTCGCGCTCGAGGCGCTCGCGCAGCTGGCGGCTGGTCAGGAACTTGCCACCGCTCAGGTCCTTGTTGCCGGCGAACGGCGAGTTGTTGACCTGGAACGTCATCGAGATGGTCGGCTCGTCGACGGTCAGCGCCGGCAGCGCTTCCGGGAAGTCGAGGGCGCAGACGGTGTCGGAGATCGACAGGTCGGCGACGCCGGAGATGGCGACGATGTCACCGGCCTCGGCTTCCTCGGTCTCCAGGCGCTCCAGGCCCATGAAGCCCAGCACCTGCAGGACCTTGCCCTGGCGCTTCTTGCCTTCGCGGTCGATCACGCTGACCGGCATGTTGCGGCGGACCTTGCCGCGCTGGATGCGGCCGATGCCGATCAGGCCGACGAAGTTGCTGTAGTCCAGCTGGCTGATGCGCATCTGGAACGGGCCGTCCATGTCGACCTGCGGCGGCGCGACGTGCTTCATGATCGCTTCGTACAGCGGGGTCATGTCGCCATCGCGGGCGCTGTCGTCGAGGCTGGCGTAGCCGTGCAGCGCCGAGGCGTAGACGATCGGGAAGTCGAGCTGCTCGTTGGTGGCGCCGAGCTTGTCGAACAGGTCGAAGACCTGGTCGATGACCCAGTCAGGGCGGGCGCCCGGACGGTCGATCTTGTTGACGACCACGATCGGCTTGAAGCCCATCGCGAACGCCTTCTGGGTGACGAAGCGGGTCTGCGGCATCGGGCCGTCCATCGCGTCGACGAGGATCAGCACCGAGTCGACCATCGACAGCACGCGCTCGACCTCACCGCCGAAGTCGGCGTGGCCTGGGGTGTCGACGATGTTGATGCGGTTGCCCTGCCAGGTGATGGCAGTGTTCTTGGCAAGGATCGTGATGCCACGTTCCTTTTCCTGGTCGTTGCTGTCCATCGCGCGCTCGGCCAGCACCGTGCGTTCAGACAGGGTGCCCGACTGCTTGAGCAGGCAGTCGACGAGGGTGGTCTTGCCATGGTCGACGTGGGCGACGATGGCGATATTGCGGAGGCGTTCGATGGACATGCGAAAAGGCCGGCAGACCGGCGCTCGGGCGAGGAGGTAGCCGGGCATTATACCTGTCAATGATGACGTCTGCCTGTTCAGCTGGAGACGCCGGCAGTACCCTTGTCAACGGCTCCGGGCGTCGCCATCTGAACGGCGAGCCTGAACGCTTTTGCCCCTGATTTCCCCGCAAACACCCCCCGACACGTCCCAGGAGACGGATTCATGAGCCTGATCGCCACCTTCGACACCGACCGCGGCCCGATCCGCATCGAACTCGCCGCCGACAAGGCGCCGCTGACGGTCGCCAACTTCGTCAACCTGGCCCAGCGCGGCTTCTATGACGGCCTGAGCTTCCACCGCGTCATCAATGACTTCATGGTCCAGGGCGGCTGCCCGCTGGGCACTGGCACCGGCGGCCCGGGCTACCGCTTCGAGGACGAGGCCCGCAACGGCCTGAGCCACGAGCGCGGCGTGCTGTCGATGGCCAATGCCGGCCCGGGCACCAACGGCAGCCAGTTCTTCATCACCCACGTTCCGTGCCCGTGGCTCGACGGCAAGCACACGGTCTTCGGCAAGGTCCTCGAGGGCCAGCAGATCGTCGACAGCGTCAAGCAGGGCGACACGATCAAGTCGGTCAAGATCGAGGGCGATACGGCAGCGGTGCTGGCGGCCAAGGCTGACCGCGTTGCGGAGTGGAACAAGACGCTCGATGCGAAGTAATCCGGCATGCCGGATTACTCCCCAAGGTTCGCTTAGCGAACCTTGGGCCCCACGCCACTTAGCGCCAATTCCCCGCGCTGCCGCGCAGCCCCTTTACTAAAGGGGCTTGTGGCCCGGAGGGCGGTTCAGTGCAGTCCAAGGCGCCCGCTCCGGCGTTGCCGGGCGGGCGGGGCAAGGGCCGGAACGAGTGTCCAGGGACGCTCCGACTCATTCGTGCAACGAGCCGGCAGGTGCCCCCGTGCTAACATTTCGCGGCTCGATGGCGGCTGGTTCCCGTGCCGCCCACAGCGACCCCACATCGACTCCAGAGGTTCCCGCGATGCCCCAGCTTGCCCGGCGCATCGGTCGCGCCAAGCCCAGCGCGATCATGCAGGTTGCCGACAAGGCCAAGCGGCTCAAAGCCGAAGGCCGCGACATCATCAGTTTCTCGATTGGTGTTCCCAACTTCCTCCCCGGTGACCATGTCTATGCCGCGGCGCGTGATGCGCTGAGCAAGGACAGCGGCCAGTACGGCAGCAATCGCGGTGCCGACGCGATGCTCGATGCGTTCATCGAGCACATGGCGAAGATCGGCCTGACCGGTTACGGCCGGGTCAACATCGCCACCGGCATCGGCGCCAAGCACGTCATCTACAACCTCGCCGAAGCGCTGCTCGACGAAGGCGACACGATCGTCTTCCCGACGCCGTACTGGACCAGCTACCTCGACATCGCCGACATCGTCAACGCGAAGATCGACCTGCTGCCGTGCCCGGCCTCGCAGGACTACAAGCTCACCCCGGCGCAGCTCGATGTCGCGCTGGCGAAGAAGCCCAAGGTGTTCCTGTTCAACAATCCCTCGAACCCGACCGGCATGGTCTATTCGAAGGAAGAGATCGACGCGCTGGCCGACGTCGTCGCCAAGTACCCGGACACCTGGGTCATCACCGACGACATCTACAACCGCATGGTCTTCGACGGCCTGGGCTACCACAACTTCGTGCACTCCCGTCCGGAGCTGCGTGAGCGCGTGATCTTCATCGACTCGCTGTCCAAGACCTACGGCATGCCCGGTTGGCGCGTGGGCTTCATGGCCGGTCCCGAAGCGGTCGCGCAGTCGATCGTGACGATGAACTCCAACCACATCACCAACATCCCGGAGATCGTCAGCGCCGCTGCGGTTGCCGCGCTGTCGGGTCCGCAGGACGTGCCGGTGGCCAAGTGCGCCGAGTTCCAGGCCAAGCGCGACCAGGTGATGGCGGTGATGGACTCGATCCCGGGCGTGATCTGCCCGCGTCCGCAGGGTGCGTTCTACGTGTTCCCGGACATCAGCGTCGCCTTCGGCAAGACCCACGGCCCGACGGGCACGAAGATCGGCAACGACGTCGACTTCTGCAACGCGCTGCTGGAAGCCAAGGGCGTGGCCTGCGTGCCGGGTTCGGCGTTCGGCGAGCCGCGCGCGCTGCGCATCAGCTACACCTGCCCGACGCCGCAGCTCGCTCCGGGCCTGCAGCGTTTCCAGGAATTCTTCGCAGAGCTTTCGTAATCCATGGCGGGGTGCGTGTCACCCCGCTTTTCATTTCAGGAGTTACCCATGAAGACCCCCGTCCGCGTTGCCGTTACCGGTGCTGCCGGCCAGATCGGCTATTCGCTGCTGTTCCGCATCGCTTCCGGCGAAATGCTCGGCAAGGACCAGCCCGTCATCCTGCAGATGCTCGAGCTGCCGATGGAGAAGGCCCAGGCCGCGCTCAAGGGCGTGATGATGGAGCTGGAAGATTGCGCGTTCCCGCTGCTGGCCGGCATGGTCGGCACCGATGACGCCGAAGTTGCGTTCAAGGACGCCGACATCGCCCTGCTGGTCGGCGCGCGTCCGCGCGGCCCGGGCATGGAGCGCAAGGACCTGCTGCTGGAGAACGCGAAGATCTTCACCGCGCAGGGCGCTGCTCTGAACAAGGTCGCGTCGCGCAACGTCAAGGTGCTCGTCGTCGGCAATCCGGCCAACACCAATGCCTACATCGCCATGAAGTCGGCGCCGGACCTGCCGGCGAAGAACTTCACCGCGATGCTGCGCCTGGACCACAACCGTGCGCTGTCGCAGCTTGCGTCCAAGGCCGGCGTGGCCGTGGCCGACATCGAGAAGCTGGTCGTGTGGGGCAACCACAGCCCGACGATGTATCCGGATTACCGCTTCGCGACCGTCAACGGTGCATCGCTGAAGGACAAGATCAACGACGCCGACTGGAACGCCAACACGTTCATCCCGCAGGTCGCCAAGCGCGGTGCGGCGATCATCGAGGCGCGTGGTCTGTCGTCGGCCGCTTCGGCCGCCAATGCCGCCATCGACCACATCCGTGACTGGGTGCTGGGCAGCAACGGCAAGTGGGTGACGATGGGCGTTCCGTCCGATGGCAGCTACGGCATTCCGGAAGGCGTGCTGTACGGTGTGCCGGTGACCACGGCCAATGGCGAGTACACGCGCATCGAAGGCCTGGCAGTCGACGAGTTCAGCCGTGCGGCGATGGACAAGACGCTGGCCGAGCTGGAAGAAGAGCGCGCTGGCGTGGCCCATCTGCTGGGTTGATCGACTGTTGCCGGCTTCGCGCCGGCGTCGAAGAAAGAGCGGCCTTCGGGCCGCTTTTTTTTGGTTTCGCAACAGAGGAGCCCACGCAAAGAATTGCCGGAGCGTTGTCCGCAGGGGCGGGGATTGCGGAGCAGCGGGACATGGATGTCCCGCGTCCCGCATAAAGACAGGATGTCGTCTGCGGGACGTAGCAATCCCCGCCCCTGCGGACAACGCAGCTCCGAAGCGGCCGGCGTTCGCCTGCCCTTAGCGACCAAGGTCGTAACGCTTCCTTCCGCCCGTGGGACTAGCCTCAACGGATAGCCGTTGGAGGGTGTCGCAATGGGTTACGAGGAGTTCTACCGCCGCTCGATCGAAGAGCCCGAAGGGTTCTGGGCGGAGCAGGCGAAGGCGATCCACTGGCACAAGCCGCCGCAGCAGATTCTCGATTATTCCAACCCGCCTTTCCGCAAGTGGTTTGCCGGGGGCGAGACCAACCTTTGCTACAACGCGATCGATCGACACCTCGACGAGCGCGGCGATCAGCTGGCGCTGGTCGCGATTTCGTCGGAAACCAATCTCACCCGCGAGATCAGTTATCGCGAACTGCACGCGGAAGTGAACACCTTCGCCGCGGTGCTCAAGTCGCTCGGCGTTGGCCGCGGCGACCGCGTCGTGATCTACATGCCGAACATGGCCGAGGCGGTGTTCGCGATGCTGGCCTGCGCGCGCATCGGGGCGGTGCATTCGGTGGTGTTCGGCGGGTTCGCGGCGCACAACCTGGCGCTGCGCATCGATGATGCAAAACCCAAGCTGCTGATCTGCGCCGATGCCGGCATGCGCGGTGGCAAGGTCATCGCCTACAAGCCGCTGGTCGATGCAGCCTGCGAGGAATGTGCTTCGCCGCCGCCGCACGTGCTGGTCGTGAGCCGCGACCTCGATCCGGGGCGCAGTAATGTTGAGGGTCGCGATGTCGATTACGCCACGCTGCGCGCCAGGCACGCGGGCGAGCTGGTCGAAGTCGAGTGGCTGGAGTCGAACGAACCCAGTTACCTGCTCTATACGTCCGGTACCACCGGGAAACCAAAGGGCGTGCAGCGCGATGTCGGCGGTTATGCGGTGGCGATGGCGCTGTCGATGTGGTCGATCTACGACGTGCGCGCCGGCCAGGTGATGTTCTCCACGTCCGATGTCGGCTGGGCAGTGGGGCATTCGTACAACGTCTATGGGCCGTTGATCGCCGGTGCGACGTCGGTGCTGTACGAGGGGCTTCCGACCCATCCGGATCCGGGCGTCTGGTGGCGCATATGCGAGCAGTACGGCGTGCGCACGATGTTCTCTTCGCCGACCGGCATCCGCGTCCTGAAGAAGCAGGACCCGTCGTGGCTGACGAAACATGATCTGTCGAAGCTGCACTGGTTGTTCCTCGCCGGTGAGCCGCTCGACGAGCCGACCGCGCACTGGATCACCGACGGCATCGGCAAGACCATCATCGACAACTACTGGCAGACCGAAACCGGCTGGCCGGTGCTGTCGCTGATGCCGGGGTTGGACATGAAGCCGGTGAAGTTCGGGTCGCCCGGGTTGCCCACTCCCGGTTACAAGCTGCGGGTGATCGACGACAACACCGGCCAGGACGTGGCGCCAGGGCAGAAGGGCGTGCTGGTGATCGAGCCGCCGTTGCCGCCGGGGTGCCTGACCACGGTATGGAACGACGATGCGCGGTTCCTGTCGAGCTACTTCAGTCATTTCAGGCAGCTGGTGTACAGCTCGCTCGACTGGGCGATTCGCGACGAGGACGGCTATACCTTCATCCTTGGCCGCACCGACGACGTCATCAACGTCGCCGGCCATCGACTGGGCACGCGCGAGATCGAGGAGTCGTGCTCGACCCATCCCAGCGTCGCCGAGGCGGCGGTGATCGGCGTGCACGACGAGCTCAAGGGGCAGGTGCCGGTGGTGTTCGCCACGCTCAAGCAGGCGCTGGCCGGCGAGTCGGCGGCGCAGGCGGCGGCGAGCATGCAGCAGCGGGTGGTCGAGCAGCTCGGTGGCGTCGCCAGGCCGGCGCGGGTGTATGTGGTCAATGCGCTGCCCAAGACGCGATCGGGAAAGCTGCTGCGGCGCTCGATCCAGGCGCTGGCGGAGAACCGGGACCCGGGCGACCTGTCGACGCTGGATGACCCGGGTGCGCTGGAAGAGGTGCGCCTGGCGCTGGAGCGGGGTGCAGATTCTGGCGGCTGATCCAGGCGGGTGAGCTGGCCGAGACCGTCATCCCCGCGAAGGCGGGGACCCGGTGATTCTGTTCCGGCTGCCGATGCAGAAAGCAACGTCCCTGGGTTCCCGCCTTCGCGGGAATGACGGGCAGGGGCACAGACGCTGGCGAACGGGGGGCCACCCGTCGCCACCATCGGCAAAGCCGACGCCGCTGCCCGAGGTGGCCTAAAATGCCCCTTCAACCAGGAGATGCCATGACTTCGCAAACCTCCGCCGGCGCACGTTTCCGCGCCGCCGTCTCGGAAGAATCCCCGCTGCAGGTGATGGGCGCCATCACCGCCTACGCCGGCCTGATGGCCAAGCGCGTGGGCTACAAGGCCCTGTACCTGTCCGGTGGCGGCGTGGCCGCCAACTCGCTCGGCGTGCCCGACCTGGGCATCAGCACGATGGAAGACGTCCTCACCGACGCGCGCCGCATTGTCGACGCGACCCAGATGCCGCTGCTGGTCGACATCGACACCGGCTGGGGCGGCGCCTTCAACATCGGCCGCACCATCAAGTCCTTCATCAACGTCGGCGTCGCCGCCGTGCACATGGAAGACCAGGTCGGCCAGAAGCGTTGCGGCCATCGTCCGGGCAAGGAAGTGGTGCCGTTGTCGGAGATGGTCGATCGCGTCAAGTCGGCCGTGGATGCGCGCACCGACCGCAGCTTCGTGATCATGGCCCGCACCGATGCGGCCGCGGTCGAGGGCATCGATTCGGCGATCGAGCGCGCCTGCGCGTACGTCGAAGCCGGCGCAGACATGATCTTCCCCGAGGCGATGAACACGCTCGAGGATTACCGCCGCTTCAAGGCCGCGGTGAAGGTGCCGATCCTGGCCAACCTGACCGAGTTCGGCTCGACACCGTTCTTCACCACCGACGAACTGCGCGAGGCCGGTGTCGACATCGCCCTGTACTGCTGCGGCGCCTACCGCGCCATGAACAAGGCGGCGCTGAACTTCTACGAGACGGTGCGTCGCGAAGGCACGCAGAAGAGCCTCGTGCCGACCCTGCAGACGCGCGCGGAGCTGTATGACTACCTGGGCTACCACGCCTACGAAGACAAGCTCGACGCGCTGTTCGCGAGCGAGAAGTGAGGAAGCGACACGGGATGGAAGTGGTCGGCCGACGGAGCGTACAGGGCCTCGACGTTGAGTCCCCCTGTCCCTATCTCCGCCGGCGCGTCCGTCCGCCCTGCGACCGCGACGAGCGCGATACTGGCCCGTCACGGTCGTCTGCGACCTGTCCGTCGCAACTGGCTTAACCCCCTGCTTTTAGCGGCACTTCCAGCATCAATCTGCAGCTAACCGCGTTATCCCTGAGAACGACGGCCCCTGGCGGGACCGGACAAACCATCCCCCGCCAGCACGGCCGAATGAGGAGACAAGCAATGAGTGACTCGGCACAGAACCTGCCCAAGGCCAAGAAATCCGTCGCCCTGAGCGGCACCGCCGCGGGCAATACCGCCCTGTGCACCGTCGGCCGCAGCGGCAACGACCTGCACTACCGCGGCTACGACATCCACGACCTGGCGACCAGGTCGACCTTCGAGGAAGTCGCGCACCTGCTCGTGCACGGCGCACTGCCGACGCAGTCGCAGCTCAACGCCTACAGGACCAAGCTCAAGCGCCTGCGCGGCCTGCCAGCGATCGTCACCGAAGCGCTGGAGCTGGTGCCGGCCAACGCCCATCCGATGGACGTGCTGCGCACCGGCTGCTCGGTGCTCGGCACGGTGCTGCCCGAGCGCGAAGGCCATCCGGCTTCGGAAGCGCGCGACATCGCCGACAAGCTGATCGCCAGCTTCGGTTCGATGCTGCTGTACTGGTGGCACTTCACCCGCAACGGCCGCCGCATCGAGGTCGAGACCGACGACGACAGCGTCGCCGCGCACTTCCTGCACCTGCTGCATGGTGAGCGGCCGAGCAGGCTGCACGCCGACTCGCTCGACAAGTCGCTGATCCTCTACGCCGAGCATGAGTTCAACGCGTCGACGTTCACTGCGCGCGTGATCGCCGGTACCGGTTCGGACCTGCACTCGTGCCTCACCGGCGCGATCGGCGCGCTGCGCGGTCCCAAGCACGGCGGCGCCAATGAAGTGGCGATGGACATCATCAGCCGCTACGGCAGCGCCGACGAGGCCGAGGCCGACATCCGCGCACGCATGGAGCGCAAGGAAATCATCATCGGCTTCGGCCACCCGGTGTACACCATCGGCGATCCGCGCAATCCGATCATCAAGGAAATCTCGCGCAAGCTGTGCGCCGAAGGCGGCAACCAGACGCTGTTCGACGTGTCCGAGCGCATCGAGAACCTGATGATGGACACCAAGAAGATGTTCCCGAACCTCGACTGGTACAGCGCATCGGCCTACCACATGATGGGAATCCCGACGCCGATGTTCACGCCGCTGTTCGTGGTCGCACGCACCACCGGCTGGAGCGCGCACGTGATCGAGCAGCGCGAGGACGGCAAGATCATCCGCCCGAGCGCGAACTACGTTGGCCCGGAAGATCGCGAGTATGTCTCGATCGACAAGCGCTGACTGCAGGTAGCTGCACTCACCCCAACCCCTCTCCCGCATGCGGGAGAGGGCTTCGACACTCCTTCTCCCGCGTGCGGGAGAAGGTGCCCGCAGGGCGGATGAGGGCAGGGCGGCACATACCCGCATACGCCTTTCGTCTGATACCCCTTGCCTGGCATCCTCCCGGCCCGCGGCCCGTGGCATAGTCGGTCCGCCTTTCGTGGCCGATGGTTTTAGGGGAAGCCATGCGCGATGACGAAGTGCCGAACAAGACCGACGCCGGGCGCGACGAGATCCAGCAGCGCTCGCGCAAACTGCCCAACGTGATGCGTTCGATCCTGCTGCTGGTCGATGGCCAGCGCAGCGTGGGGCAACTGCGCGATGTGATTGCCGGCTTGCGCGGTCCGCCCGATGCGCTCGAGCAACTGCAATCGATGGGGCTGCTTGAGGTTCCGCAGACGCTTGCGGCAGCGGCCGCCGCTTCGATCCATCCGGGGCGGATCACCGGGCAGGTCGTCAGCGCCGCAGTGGCGGTGGCCGTTGGCGCCAGGCCGTCGACTGGCGGTGGCGGCTATGCCCCGCTCTACACGCAGATGTCGGAGACGGTGCGCGAGCACCTGGGCCTGCGTGGCTATTTCCTGCAGCTGAAAATCGAGCGCTGCACCGACGTGGGTGAACTGCTGGCGTTGTTGCCCGACCTGAGCAATGCGCTCGCCAAGGCGCACACCGTGGGCTTCGCCGGAGAGATGGAGCGGCGCCTGCGCGCGTTGGCGACGGCCTAGGCCGTCGCCGCGGGGCACACGCCGCTGCCGGCGCCCTGGCTCAGGCCAGGCCTTCGTCCTTCAGTGCCTTCTGCACGCCCGGGTCGGCTTCCATGCGCTGCTTGAACGCCGCCAGGTTGTCCAGGCCACCCAGGTCGATGCCCAGGCCGTCGGCCCAGCGCAGGGTGATGTAGAGATAAGGGTCGGCGAAGCTGCGGAAGCCGGCCAGCCATTGCTTGCCCGCAAGCTGCCTGTCGGCGATTTCGAACTGGCTGCGGATGCGCGTGCGCGCGGTCGCCTTCACGGCGTCGAACTGCGACTCGTCGCCAATGAAGGCGCCCGGGCCGAACAGCGGCTTGAAGGCCGGATGCAGGTCGGAATTGACGAAGGCCAACCAGCGCGCGGCCTCACCGCGCTGACGCGCGCTGCCGTCGCCGGCCAGGCCGGCGGCCGGATAGGTGTCGGCGATGTAGCCCATGATCGCGGCGTTCTGGGTCAGCACGAAATCGCCATCGACCACTGCCGGCACGGCGCCGGTCGGATTGATCTTCAGATAGGCGGGGGCCTTCATCGAGTCCTTGTCGAGGACTTCGAACTCGTACGGCTGGCCGGTCCACTGCAGGGCAATGTGGTCAGCGGTCGAGCAGGCGCCGGGCTTGGTGTAGAGCTTCATGTTCGACTCCGCGGAGGCATGGAATCGAACACTATCGCCGACTCGCCGGGCGCGCTCAACGCCACGGATGCAACGCTGCGGGAGCGCATTCAGCGACTCCCGTGGTTCGGCGGCGTGCGGCCTTGTCAGGGCGACCGTTTCAAGTACGACGCGGCTTCAGCGACTGCACCTTGTAGAAGGTGTGGTCGCCGATCGTGGCCACCTGGTAGGCGGTGCGCCAGCTCGGGCTGGCGATCGCGTGCGCGGCGAAGTGGCTCGCCCCGGGCACGATCTCCTTGCGCTGGCCGGGCGGCAGGGCCCAGTTGCGCTCGGCATCGAGCGCCACGGTGACGGCTTCGCCCCACGCCTCGGTGTTGGTCAGGCGCGTTCCGGGCGCGACCAGGGTCGGCGCGAACTGCTTGCGGGCCGTGACAACGTCACAGACCGTGTTGCCCCACAGGCCGCTGTCGCGGCGGCGCAGGGCCACTTCCGCCACCGCCTTCTGGCCGCGCACCGACTGATCGCGGGCTTCCAGGTAAACGGTGGTGCTCAGGCAAAGCGAATCGGCGGTTTGCGGCGGCAGTACAGAGGCCAGCCACAGGATCCAGGCCAGTTTCATCTAATCAGACTCCTTGCTCCGTTGCGCCGTTCCGCAGCGCTATCGCCGTCCCTTTGGGGAAACACGGCAACCGCGGCACGAACCGGCATGGCGTACTGGGGAGGGCAGCGGGCTCTGCGGCACGCTTTTGCCCCTTCACCTAAACCGCGCAGAAGGCGCGGGCGGTGTGGGTCGCCACCAAGGGGGTGGCTGAAAAGTTGGCGCAAGGTAGCGGCGAAAGTATAAATGCCAGCTGAATGGCTATTTCGTAACCATCGGATTGTCTTGGGTTTTTTATCTGAACAGGCAGCTGAGAGGCCCGCCCCAGCAGGCTCTCAGCACTTCGACGGTCGTCACAGTCACAGCGTCGCGGCCAGGCGCGAGGCCTGTGCGATCGCGCGTTTTGCGTCGAGTTCGGCTGCCACATCGGCCCCGCCGATGACGTGGGGCGCCTTGCCGCTGCCCCCCAACTGCGCCGCCAGCGGCTTGAACGGTTCCTGACCCGCGCAGATCACCACGTGATCGACCGGCAAGGTCTGCTCGCTGCCGTCTACCCGGATGTGCAGGCCCTCGTCGTCGACGCCCAGGTACTCGACCCCACCCAGCATCCGTACCTTCCTGGCCTTGAGGGTGGCGCGGTGGATCCAGCCGGTGGTCTTGCCCAGGCGGGCGCCGGGACGGCCCGGGCTGCGCTGCAGCAGCCAGACCTCGCGGGCCGGTGGCTGCGGGCGCGCCGGCGACAGGCCGCCGCGGACCTCACCCTCATAGCCCAGGTCGACGCCCCACTCGGCGCGCCAGGCGGCGGCGTCGACGCCATCGGGGTCGCCGTCGCCGCTGTCGTGGCCGTGGTCATGGACCAGGAACTCGGCGACGTCGAAGCCGATGCCGCCGGCGCCGATCAGGGCAACCTTGCGCCCCGGCACGACGCGGCCGCTGAGGACATCCAGATAGCTGACGACCTTGGGATGGTCGGCGCCGACGAAGTCGACCTCGCGCGGGCGGATGCCGGTGGCCAGGACCACGTCGTCGAAGCCGGCCAGCGTGTCGGAATCGGCGCGGGTGTTCAGGCGCAGCTCGACGCCGGTCTGCTCGATGCGGCGGCTGTAGTAGCGCAGGGTTTCGTGGAACTCCTCCTTGCCCGGGATGCGCTTGGCCAGGTTGAACTGTCCGCCGATGGCGTCGCCGGCCTCGAACAGGGTGACGCGATGGCCGCGCTCTGCAGCGACCGTCGCGCAGGCCATGCCGGCAGGACCGGCGCCGACCACGGCAATGCGCCGGGGCGAGGCGGTCGGCGTGTAGTTGAGTTCGGTCTCGGCGCATGCGCGCGGATTGACCAGGCAACTGGCGGTCTTGTTCTCGAACACGTGGTCCAGGCACGCCTGGTTGCAGGCGATGCAGGTATTGATGTCGGCGGCGCGCTGTTCGCGTGCCTTGTTGACCCACTGCGGATCTGCCAATAGCGGCCGCGCCATCGACACCATGTCGGCATCGCCGCTGGCCAGTACGCGCTCGGCAACGTGCGGCATGTTGATGCGGTTGGTGGTGATCAGCGGCAGCGTCACGTGCGGCTTCAGGCGCGCGGTAATGCCGGTGAAAGCGGCGCGTGGCACCGACGTGGCGATGGTCGGGATGCGCGCTTCGTGCCAGCCGATGCCGGTGTTGATCAGCGTTGCGCCCGCGGCCTCGATGGCCTTGGCCTGCTGCACCACTTCATCCCAGGCCAGGCCTTCGTCGACCAGGTCGAGCATCGACAGGCGATAGACGATGATGAAGTCCGGTCCACAGGCTTCGCGGATGCGGCGGACGATTTCGATGGCGAAGCGCATGCGCTTGCCGGCATCGCCACCCCAGGCGTCATTGCGCTTGTTGGTGCGCGGCGCGGTGAACTGGTTGAGCAGATAGCCTTCCGAGCCCATCACCTCGACGCCGTCGTAGCCGCCCTCGCGGGCGAGCTGCGCGGTGCGGACGAAGGCGCGGATCTGGCGCTCGACGCCAGCGGCCGACAACGCCCGCGGTGTAAACGGATTGATCGGCGCCTTGAGCCTGCTCGGCGCCACCTGCAGCGGGCTGTAGCCGTAGCGGCCGGCGTGCAGGATCTGCAGGCAGATGCGCCCGCCGTGACCGTGGACCGCGGCGGTGACCTGGCGGTGGCGGCGGACCTCCCATGGCCAGCGCAGGGTGCCGCCGAACGGCTTGAGCCAGCCGGCCAGGTTCGGCGAAAAGCCACCGGTGACGATCAGGCCGACGCCGCCGGCGGCGCGCTCGCCGAAGTAGGCGGCCAGTTTGGGGAAATCGGCCGTCTTGTCCTCCAGGCCGGTGTGCATCGAACCCATCAGCACGCGGTTGCGCAGGGTGCAAAAGCCCAGGTCCAGGGGCTCGAACAGCCGCGGATAGAGCGGGTGAGGGGTGGCGGTGCTGTCGAAGCTGAGCGGGCTGGCGGCCGTCATGGGGCGAATACGCTGGCGTACGGAAGCGGCACGATGCCGGGAAAGCCGGCCGGCGGCAAGCTCCGCCGCCGGCCACCGCTCACCAGCCCGACAGCACCAGCTTGCCGACCGTGGTTCCCGATTCCAGGCGTCGATGCGCCTCGCGCAGGTTGGCCGCGTTGATCGGGCTCAGCGCATCGTGCTGCGTACCGCGCAGTTCGCCGCTGTCGATCAGGCTTGCCACGCGGTCGAGGATGCGACCCTGTTCGTCCATGTCGGCGGTGCGGAAGCGCGCACGGGCAAACATCATCTCCCAGTGGATGCCGATGCATTTGGCCTTGTACGGGTCGCCAATGCGCAGCGCCTCGGACGGTTCGACGATCAGCCCGACGTGACCGAGCGGCGCAAGCAATTCACCCAGCACGTCCCAGTAGCGCGAGGTGTCGGCGAGATTGATCGCGGCGTCGACCGTGTTGAAACCGAGCGCGGCCAGTTGCGGCGGCAAGGGTTGGCGATGGTCGATCACGTGGTGGGCGCCCATGGCCTTGCACCAGTCGATGGTCTGCGCGCGCGAGGCGGTGGCGATGACGGTGAATCCGGCGCGACGGGCGAGCTGCATCGCGATCGATCCGACGCCACCGGCGCCGGCAATGACCAGCAATGTCTTGCCTGCGCCGCCGTTGTCGCTGTCGTAAGGCATGCGCTGGAACAGCAGCTCCCACGCGGTCAGGGCGGTCAGCGGCAACGCCGCGGCCTGCGCGGCATCGAGCGATGCGGGGGCATGGCCGACGAGGCGTTCGTCGACCAGCTGCAGTTGCGCGTTGCTGCCGGGACGGGTGATGTCGCCGGCGTAGTAGACGCGGTCGCCTGGGCGGAAGCGGGTGACGCCGTCGCCGACGGCTTCGACAATGCCTGCCGCGTCATAACCGAGCACCTTCGGCTGCGCTTCCACGTGCGGCTTGGGCGAACGCACCTTGGTGTCGACCGGGTTCACCGAGACCGCCTCGACGCGCACGAGCAGGTCATGCCCCGTCGGCGCGGCGGGATCGGGCAGGTCTACATCGAGGAGCGATTGCGGGTCGTCGACGGGCAGGTAGCGGGTGAGCGCGACGGCTTTCATGCAGACACCGGCGACGGGTTGCGCTCGCCGAAACCGGCCTGGTGCCAGTACGGATACACCGGAGTCACCGCGCTGGCGGCATCGAGCGCGGCGACCTGTTCGGCGGTCAGGCTCCAGCCGACTGCGCCGAGGTTCTGTCGAAGCTGCTCCTCGGTGCGTGCACCGATCACCACGGTCGATACCGTCGGTCGCTGCAGCAGCCAGTTCAGGGCGATCTGCGGCACCGTCTTGCCGGTCTCGGCGGCGATGGCGTCGAGTGCGTCGACGACCTGGTACAGGCGCTCTTCGTCCACCGGCGGGCCGTAGTCGGCCGTCGCCGACAGACGCGTCACTTCCGGACGCGGCTGACCGCGGCGGATCTTGCCGGTGAGGCGGCCCCAGCCGAGCGGGCTCCACACCACCGCGCCGACGCCCTGGTCCAGGCCGAGCGGCATCAGCTCCCATTCGTAGTCGCGACCGATCAGCGAGTAATACGTCTGGTTGGCGACATAGCGCGACCAGCCGTAGCGGTCGGATGCCGACAACGACTTCATCAAGTGCCAGCCGGAGAAGTTCGAAACGCCCAGGTAGCGGATCTTGCCGGCGCGCACCAGGTTGTCGAGCGTGGAGAGCGTCTCCTCGACCGGCGTGTGCGCATCGAAGCCGTGCAGCTGGAACAGGTCGATGTAGTCGGTGCCCAGGCGCTTGAGCGCGGCGTCGACCGTGTTGATCAGGTGGAAGCGCGACGAGCCGACGTTGTTGGGGCCGTCGTCGAAGCGGAAGGTGGCCTTGGTCGAGATCAGCACTTCGTCGCGCCGGTTCTTGATGGCCGCGCCGAGGATGCTTTCGGCCATGCCGCCGGAGTAGACGTCGGCGCTGTCGAACAGGTTGAGGCCGGCGTCAAGGCAGATGTCGACCAGGCGCGTGGCGCCGGCGACATCGGTGTTGCCCCACGAGCCGAACAGGTCGCCCTTGCCGCCGAACGTGCCGGTGCCGAAGCTCAGTGCGGGGACGCGAAAACCGGAGTTGCCGAGAAAACGGTATTCCATTGCAGCGGTTCCTTGTGAGTGCGGGGGATGGGTCAGTCGGCGTGGCGGATTGCCACGGCGGGCGCGTCGCCGAGCAGTGCATCCAGATCGATCGAGTCGGCCATCGCCTGGTAGCCGGCGTCGCCCGGATGGAGATGGTCGCCCGAGTCGTAGGCAGGCAGGAAGCGCACGCGGTGCGCCGGGTCGCGGACCGCGGCGTCGAAATCGACCACCGCGTCGAACTCGCCGCTGTCGCGGATCCAGGCATTGATGGCCTGGCGCACGCGCTCCTTGTCGGTACGGTAATAGCCGCGCAACGGGGTGTCCTGCAAGGCGCCCTCGAACGGTGTCAGGGTCGCACCGATGATGCGCACGCCGCGTGTATTGGCGCGGGCGATCAGCTGGCGGTAGCCGGCAATGAGCTCGTCGGCGCGGGCCGCCGGGTCGGACGGTGCGAACGGCGTGCCGTTCCAGCCGATATCGTTGATGCCGATCAGCACCACCGCCGCCACCACGCCCGGTTGTGCCAGCACGTCGCGGTCGAAACGGGCCAGTGCATTGCTGCCCATCTTGTCCTGCAGCAGGCGCGCGCCGGAGATGCCGGCGTTGAGCACGGCGACGTTCTGGCCTGCCAGGCGGCGGGCCAGGAAATCGGGCCAGCGGCGGTTCTGGTCCACGGTCGAGCCATTGCCGTCGGTGATCGAGTCGCCCAGCGCCACCACGCTGCGCGCCGAGGCGACGGTTTCGACCTGGATCGCGGCAAGGAACACCCGCGTGCTCAGCGTCGAATCGGACTTGAAGGCGGTAGCGCCGGTCTGGTCGCCGGCGCCGACCCAGGTGGTCTGGCGCGCGTCCCAGTGGAACGTCGCCGGTGGCGTCGGCTCGGGCAGGTACAGACTCACCGACACGTCGCCGAGCGCGGCGACATCCAGCTCGACCGGGTCGCTGAGCATCGGCGCGCCCGGCGGAATCGTCACCGAGGGCTTGCCGCCAAAGGTGAGCACGCGATCGCTGGCAGACGCGATGCGGCCGTCACCTTCGCTGCGTGCGATGCGTGCGGCGCCGATCCGCAGCGGCTGCGTGCCGTACTCGTTCGACAGCAGCACGCGCATGCGATGTCCGCCGATGCTGACGCGCGCGCCCTGCCGCAGCGTCTGGTTCCACAGGTTATATGGGACGTTGGTCGGCAACACGAAGTCGCCGGCCCACAGCGGCTGCGGGCTGGCCGTCCAGGTTGTCGTCCAGGTCGTTGCGTCGCCACTGTGCGATGGCGGCGCGTCGGTCGCGGTCGCGGACGCGGCCATGAAAAGTGCGGCGAGCAGGGGGGAGGCGATGAGGCGGTTCATGGCACGCAGTTCCTTCGCGAATGCAGTGGGGGTTGGGGGATCGGGGATGTCACGAACGCTCGGGCACGCAGCCGGTGGGCAGCAGCGCCTGGCGTTCCTTCGCGCCTTCAAGGCGCACGCTCCACAGGGCAACGGCGAGACCGGCAACGGTGACGGTGGCCGCGGCCCACGTCACCGCTTCCAGGCCGGGGCCGCGCTCGATGACCACGCCGCCGAGCCATGCGCCCATCGCGTTGCCGAGATTGAAGGCGGCGATGTTGAAGCTCGACGCGAGGTTCTGGCCGGCGCCGGCGGCATGGCGCAGCACACGCAACTGCAGCGGCGCGACGGTCGCGAATGCGGCGATGCCGAGCGCGGCGATGAACGCGACGATTGCGATCGGGTTGTGCAGGGCGAAGCTCATCAGTGCCAGCACGATGGCCAGTGCGGCCAGCGTGCCCAGCAGCGCCGGCGTCGGCTTGCGGTCCGCAAGGTGGCCGCCGAGCAGGTTGCCCACGACCATGCCGGCACCGAACAGCAGCAGGATCGGCGACACGGCCGCTTCGGAGAATCCGGCCAGGCCGGTCAGCAGCGGCTGGATGTAGGTGATCACCACGAACACGCCGGCGAATCCGAGCATCGTCATCAGCAGGCCGAGCAGCACCTGCGGACGGGCGATGGTGCGCAGCTCGTCGCGCACCGCGACCGGCGCCTGCGTCTGGCGACTGCGCGGAACCAGCAGCGCGATCACCGCCAGCGACACCACGCCGACCACGCTCATCGCCCAGAAGGTCGAGCGCCAGCCAAGGTGCAGCCCCAGCCAGGCGCCGGCGGGCATGCCCAGCAGCGTCGCCAGGGTCAGGCCGGAGAACATGATCGAGATCGCCGAGGCCTTGCGGTCGGACGGGACCAGGCCGGTCGCCACGACCGCGCCGACGCCGAAGAAGGTTCCGTGGGTCAGCGAGGTCAGCACGCGCGCCGCCATCAGCGTGGCGTAGTCCGGCGCCAGGGCGCAGGCGGCGTTGCCGATGGTGTAGATCGCCATCAACGCCAGCAGCACCGCCTTGCGCGGCATGCGGCGGGTCAGCAGGGTCAGCACCGGGGCGCCGACGAACACACCCAGCGCATAGCCCGACACCAGCATTCCCGCTGCGGCGATCGTCACGTGCAGGTCGGCGGCCATCTGCAGCAGCAGACCCATGATCACGAACTCGGCGCAGCCGATGCCGAACGAGCCCGCGGTCAGCGCATACAGCGCGGCCGGCATCCGGCTGGAGGCGGTGCCGGGGACGGGGAGGGGGACGGGGACGGCGGCGAGGGCAGGGCCAGGGGTGGGAGCGGGGAGGGCCATCGGCGCGGCGTCCACTGATAAGGAAGGTGCGCAGGCTAGGCCGTTGCATATTCTGCGGAAACCGTCAGGATGGCTAATCAGTTTCAACAAATGATTGATAATCCATCGATGGACCGCATTGGCGACATCAGCCTGTTCCTGCGCGTGCTCGACCTGGGGTCGATCAGCGCCGCCGCGCGCAGCCTGGACCTGTCGGTCGCCGTGGCCAGCCAGCGCCTGAAGCGGCTCGAGCGCGACCTCGGCGTGCGCCTGCTGCACCGGACCACGCGCCGCCTGCACGCCACTCCCGAGGGGGCCGCGCTGGCCGAGCAGGGGCGGGCGCTGGTGGAGGACCTGGAGGCGCTGACCAGCGGTCTGGGCCGCGGCGGCAGCGAGATCGCCGGCACCCTGCGGGTGACGACCTCGGCCTCGTTCGGGCGCCTGTATGTGTCGCCACTGGTCCCGGAGTTCCTTGAGCGGCACCCGCGCGTGCGCCTGAGCCTGAACCTCAACGACCAGATGCTCGACCTGGTGAGTTCGGGTTTCGACCTGGCGATCCGCATAGGCGAGATGGCCGATTCCAACCTGGTCGCGCGCCGGCTCGCACCCAACCGCCGCGTCCTGTGCGCCTCGCCCGCGTACCTGCGCCGGCACGGCACGCCACGCACACCGCAGGACCTGGCCGGACACGACTGCGTGATGCTGGTGGGCAGCCAGGGGCGGCAGGACGTATGGCGGATGAGCGATGGCGCCGGCGGCGAAGTCGCCGTCCGCGTGCATGGCCGGATCGAGAGCAACTACGGTGAAGTGGTGCGCGACGCCGCGGTGGCGGGACTGGGCATTGCCCTGCATTCGACCTGGCACGCCTGGGGCGACCTGCGCACTGGCCGCCTGCAGGTCGTGCTGGCCGACCATCCGATCGCCGAGACCGGCATCTATGCGGTGATGCCGCAGCGTCGCCTGGTGCCACCGCGCGTGCGTGCGTTCGTCGACTTCATGGAAGAGCGCCTGGCGCAGGTGTTGCCGCGGGAGTAGCGGCTGCGCTGGCGTCAGTCAAACGCGAACGCGTCCAGCGACAGTGTTCCCAGCTGGTGCGAGCGATGGATCGCGCGCACGCTCGGCGCGTCGCCAGCGGCGCCAAGCGCAACGAACAACGGCATCAGGTGTTCGACCGTGGGATGGGCGTGGTGTGCGTGCGGCGCGCGCTCTTGCCAGTCCAGCAGCGCCGGCCAGTCGTGCGCGGCGAGCATGGTGTGCATCCAGTCGCCGAACTCCTGCGCCCACGGCGCAAGGGGCGCCTGCGGATGCTTCCAGTCGAGATCGCCCAGGTTGTGCACGAAGCCACCCGAGCCGATCACCAGCACGCCTTCGTCGCGCAGCGGCGCCAGTGCCTGGCCCAGCTGGAAGTGCTGCGCGGCGGTTGCATGCGGCATCACCGACAACGGCACCACCGGCACGTCGGCTTCCGGATACATGCGCAGCAACGGCACCCAGACGCCATGGTCGAGGCCATGGTTTTCGCGCACGCGCGGATTGAGCCCGGCATCGGCCAGGCGTTGCGCGATCTTCTCGGCCAGGTCGGGCGCACCCGGTGCCGGATAGCGGATCTGGTACAGCGGCTCGGGGAATCCGCCGAAGTCGTGCACCGTGTGCGGCTGGATGTGGCCGCCCAGCATGGGCCGGTCGGTCATGAAGTGCGCCGAGACCACCACGACCGCCTTCGGCCACGGCAACTGCTGGCCGAGGCCATCGAGGAAGTGGCCCGCGGGCGAATCCTCCACGGCCAGCATCGGCGAACCATGTGAGAGGAACAGTGTTGGCAGTCGGATGGGTGCGTCCATGCCCACAAGGGTGAGCCTGCGGCGCTGCTTTTCCAAGCGCCGTGATTGGGCCGGTGTGTTGTGCCGGTGTGTTGCGCCGGTGTGTTGCGCCGCTGTGTTCTGCAGCGGCGGCCAGTGCGGTTCGCCTCACGTCGGCACAACCCACGGCCCCCGACAATGCGCGCAGCCATTTCGCCGGAGCACGCCATGAGCCATGCCGATCCGCGTTCGGCCGTACGCCCGCCGCCCGATCCGGCGATGGCGGACATCGCCGACTACGTCATCGACTACCGGATCGACTCGGTCGAGGCATACGACACGGCGCGCTACATGCTGCTCGATTCGCTGGCCTGCGCCGCGCTGGCGATGGACCACCCCGGGTGTGTCCGGCATCTGGGCCCGGTGGTGCCCGGCGCGGTGCTGCCAGGCGGTGCGCGCGTGCCGTTCACCGGCCACGAGCTCGACCCGGTCCAGGCCGCCTACAACATCGGCGTGCAGATCCGCTGGCTCGACTTCAACGACACCTGGCTGGCCGCCGAGTGGGGGCATCCCTCCGACAACCTCGGCGCGATCCTGGCGGTGGCCGATTACCTGGGACGCCAGGCACAGTTGCGTGGCAAACCGGGTCCGAGCGTGCGCGACGTGCTCGGCCATGCGATCAAGGCGCATGAGATCCAGGGCTGCTATGCGCTGAAGAACTCCTTCAACCGGGTGGGCCTGGATCACGTGATCCTGGTGCGACTGGCATCGAGCGCCGTCGCAACGGCCATGCTCGGTGGAGACAAGGACCAGATCATCGCTGCGATATCGCACAGCTGGATCGACAACGGCGTGCTGCGCACTTACCGCCACGCGCCCAACACCGGTCCGCGCAAGAGCTGGGCGGCCGGCGATGCCTGTCGCCGCGCAGTCACCCATGCGCTCAACGCCATCAAGGGCGAGGTCGGCTATCCGAGCGCGATCAGCGCGCCCACCTGGGGCTTCCAGGAGGTTGCCTTCGAAGGACAGCCATTCGAGTTCGAGCGTGCGTTCGGCAGCTACGTGATGGAGAACATCCTCTTCAAGATCAGCTACCCGGCCGAATTCCATGCGCAGACCGCGGTGGAGTGCGCCATGCGGTTGCATGCCCAGGTCGGCGCGCGCATCGCCGCAGAGGGCGTCGATGCCGTCGAGCAGATCGTCATCCATACCCAGCAGGCGGCGATGCGCATCATCGACAAGACCGGGCCACTGGCCAACTACGCCGACCGCGATCATTGCATCCAGTACATGGTCGCCGTGCCGCTGCTGTTGGGCCGCCTGCGGGCCGAAGACTACGGCGACGCGGTCGCCGCCGACCCGCGCATCGATGCGCTGCGCGAGCGCATGCGGGTGGAGGAAGAACCACGCTTCACCACTGATTATTACGATCCCGACAAGCGGTACATCGGAAACGCCGTTCAGGTTTTCTTCAAGGACGGAACGCAAAGCGAAAGAATCTCGATCGATTATCCGGTCGGGCATCGCCGTCGCCGCGGCGAAGGTATTCCACTGCTGATGGCCAAGTTTGAAGGGGCCCTCGCGGCGAAACTGCCGGAAAAGCAGTTGTCGCAGTTGCGGGCCCTGGTCGCGGAACCGGAGCGATTGCTTGCCGAGCCCGCAAGCGGGCTGTTGGCGCTGCTTCGGGCCTGAATCCCGCCGCAATCGCTCTGTATTGGCATGGAACTTCCCGGTTTGTTAGATGACCGTTAACACGGCTTTCACATAGGCAAACTTAACCTCCGCCCCGATGGCGTCGTCTGGCGGCCGTCCTTAGTGGGAACCTCGCAGACGCTGTTTCCGTTTTTTGATCAAGGAGCTGGATATATGAATAAGAAACTCCTCTGCGCCGCCCTGCTGGGTGGTCTGAGCCTGGCCCAGGCTGCCAATGCGCAGGAATTCGACGATCGCTGGTATCTGACCGGTTCGGCCGGCATGAACATCCAGGACAACGATCGCGGCACGCGCAATGCGCCGTTCGGTGCCATTGGCGTCGGCAAGTTCCTCAATCAGAACTGGTCGATCGATGGTGAGCTGAACTACCAGAACCCCAACAACGACGCCAACCAGGATCTCAACTGGAGCCAGTACGGCATTTCGTTCGACGGTCGTTATCACTTCACCCAGGAAGGTCGCAACTGGGCCCCGTACGTCCTGATGGGCCTGGGCTACCAGCAGTCGGAAGAAGAGTTCGACAACTTCCCGAACCCGAACTCGCCCGGCCAGCGTGACGAAGGCAACTTCGCCGCCAAGGTTGGCGTCGGTGTACAGAGTGCCCTGTACGGCAAGCGCGCTGCGATCCGCACCGAGCTGGCCTATCGCGCAGACTTCGACAACGGCAGCGTCAATTCCCCGGACGAAGACTGGTTCGGCGACCTGCTGGCTTCGGTCGGCGTCGTGATCCCGCTGGGTCCGCCGGTGGTTGCCGCTCCGCCGGCTCCGGCCGCGCCGAGCTGCGCCGACCTGGATGACGACGGTGACGGCGTCAACAACTGCGACGACAAGTGCCCCGGTTCGCAGGCTGGCCAGACCATCGGTCCGGACGGTTGCCCGGTGCCGGTGTCGATCGACCTGAAGGGCGTGAACTTCGACTTCGACAAGGCCACGCTGCGTCCGGATGCTGTCTCGATCCTCTCCGAGGCCACCGAGATCCTGAAGCGTTATCCGGAGCTGAAGGTCGAAGTCGCCGGTCATACCGACCAGTGCGGCAAGGATGCGTACAACCAGAA
>NZ_JBFRDH010000008.1:0-105128 GCF_052113485.1 Lysobacter sp. TAF61 | reverse complement strand
TTGTCGTCGATGATGCAAATCGACACGGAGCGCAGCGAGACATCCAAACCGGTGTAGTAGGTCATCTCATCTCTCCTGCCAAAGCCGGGGCTTTAGATTCTAGGGAGAGCTCGACCAAGCCTGGTCCGCCCGATTACCGATGCTTTTGGTGGTATCAGCTCGCCAGCGCCCCCGGTTGCCTCACCCGCTCGTGCACATTCGCAGCCGGCGTGCGATCGATTACCAGGCTCAGCAGCTCCGGCCGGTTGTAGTGCCCGGCAGCGTCCATCAGCATCTTGCGCTTGTCGATCAGGCTGAAGTCGAGGTCGGCGATGACTTCACCCTCGCCGGAGCGCAACGGTTCGCCAATCAGCATGCCGTCGGGGGCGACGATGGCCGTGAAGCTGCCGCCCGATATCGGGCCGATGTCGCAGCCGGTGTCCTTCATGATCTGCGCCTGCTGGTCCGCATCCAGCCAGGCGGTTGCGTTGACCACGAATGCCCCGGACTCCATGGCGTGCTGGCGGATGTTGATCTCCATCCGCTGCGCGAACGGTTCGCCGAAGGCCGATCCCGGGTACATCGACGAATGGATCTGTTCGCCGTCGGCCATCATCGCGTAGCGCGCCAGCGGGTTGTTGTGCTCGTAGCAGGCCAGCTGCCCGATCCGGCCGACGGCGCTGTCGACGGCGCGCAGACCCGATCCGTCGCCCTGGCCCCAGACCATCTTCTCGAAATGGGTGGGCGAGATCTTGCGCCGGCGCTGGATCAGCGTGCCGTCGGCGTCGAACAGAAGTTGCGTGTTGTAGAGCGTGCCGCCGTCGCGTTCGTTGACGCCGATCGACACGACCATGCCGGCTTCGCGGGCGGCATCGCCGATCGCGTCGGTCGCGGCGGAGGGCACCGTCACTGCCTGGTCGAGGAGCTTGAGGAACTCCGTTCCGCCCAGTATCTGTATCGGCGTTTGCACGGCCGAGAAGTAGGGGTAATAGGGCATGACGGTCTCGGGGAAAGTGGCGAACTGGACGCCCTTGAGGCCCAGCTCGCGGATCTTGCGCACGACTTTGTCGACGGTGGCTTCGCGGCTGTACAGCACGGGGCTGATCTGTACGGCGGCGGCTTTGATGATGGTCATGGTGGGGGTTGCCTGGAAGGTGCTGACGGGTCGGTTACGCGGCTTGTGCCCGCGCGAACTCGCTGGAATGAAGCTTCACGAACTCGACCATGCTGGTGGGCCGCTCGCCGGTGAGCTTGAGCAGATCGTCGGTCATGCGGTCATAGCTGCCTTGCTTGTGCAGGGTGGCCATCGTCGCGAGGTGGCTGAGGACGTGTTGCGGGACGCCGGCCTTCGCCAGTGCGTCGGTCCAGGCATCGAGTGGCACATCGCGGTAGGCGATGGTGCGGCCCAGCGCCTCCGAGAATGCGCGTGCGTAGTGCTCGACATCGGTGGATTCGTGACCGGTGAGGTTGTAGACCTGACCGATGTGCGGGGTGGGATCGTCGAGGATCGCCGCTACCGCGCGCGCCACGTCGAGCGACGAGATCGGCGAGGTGCGGCTGTTGCCCAGCGGCAGCGCCAGTTCGTCGCGTTCGCGCACGCCGTTTGCGGCAAGGCGCAGGAAGAAGCCTTCGAGGAAGACGGTGGGGCGCACGGTAACGACCGGCAGCCCTGACCATGCCAGCGCCTGTTCGGCCAGCCAGTGCAGCTTGTGCTGCGGGCTGTCGGTGGTCTGCGTGGCGCTCATCTGCGTGACTGTCATCTGCGACATGTTCACGAATGCCTGGACGCCGTGGTGGCGCGCGACGGCGGCGACGTTCACCGTTGCTTCCAGATAGGCCGGCGAGATGGACATGCCGAAGTAGAGCCGCGAGACGCCTTCGATGGCGCGGTGCATCGAGTCGAGGTCGGTCAGGTCGCCCAGCACCACCTCGGCGCCGAGCGCGCGCAGGGCCTGGGCCCGCTCGTCCTCGCGCCGGACGAGGGCGCGCACCTTGTGGCCCCGGGCGAGCAGGTCTGCGGTGACGGTGCGGCCGATGGCGCCGATGTCTCCGGCGGCTCCGGTGACGAGGATCGGGTTTTCGTTGGAAGTGTTCATGGTCGTGGGGTTCGGGGAGGGTCCAGTGGGGGAGGGAGTGCTCAGTGTCGGTGTATATACAACAATAAAAAACCTTGGCAGCCGGACTCAGCCCGACTCGACCGGCAGGTTTGCCGCGAGATCGACGATGGCGGTCGCGCCGTCATCGCCAAGGATGCGCCGGGCTTTGGCCTGGGCCGAGCGCCAGGCAGGCATCGCCGCAGCCAGCAGATCGCGACCGGCCTGCGAAATCAGGATCGGCCGGCTGCGGCCTTTGTCGGGCACGATTTCCTCGGCCCATCCCTGGTCCAGCACCAGCTGCAGGTTGCGGGTGGAGGTCGAGCGTTCCTGATGGTTGGCGCGACCCAGCTCGGCGCGGCTGGCGCCGCCCTTGCCGGCAATCAGCACCAGCAGCGAGAACTGCGAGGCGCTCACGCCGAACGGCCGTAATTCCTGGTCGAACAGGCTGGTGATCACGCGCGAGATGCGACGGGTCCGGGTCATCAGGCAAGCGCGTGTGACTTCCTCGACCAGTCCGGCGGCCACGGGATCAGTGCGATGGGGGGCTTTGGTCTTCATGGGGCCTACTATGGTGCATATACACCATCATGTCAACTCCCCCGGAACGCGCACCCCTGCCATCCGCGCCCTCACTCCTGCAAAACCGGCCTCAATCCGTCCCGGTCGCGCTGCCCGCGCGCGGTCGGGAACAGCATCGCGATCGCCGCGGCGGCCAGGCCCACGGCCATCGAGCCGACGTACAGCCATGTGTAGCTACCGAAGCGGTCGTACAGCCAGCCGCCCAGCAGCGGGCCGATCGCCATGCCGAAGCCGGACAGCAGGCTGGCCGCGCCCAGGACGGTGCCGAGGATGGCGGGGCTGAATGCGTCGCGCGCGAGAGAGGCATACAAGGGCATCGTGCCGCCGTAAGCCATGCCGAACACAATTGCGACGGCATAGAAGCCGTCGAGCTGGTTCACCTGCAGGTAGCTGACCGCCGCCACGGCCTGGATCAGCAACCCGGCGACCAGCACCGGCTTGGCGCCGACCTTGTCGGCGAGGACGCCGAACAGCAGTCGACCGCCGAGCCCTGCCGCGCCTTCCATGCTGTAGATGGTCACCGCAGCGGTAACGCTGAGGCCACAGCCGACGGCGTAGCTGACGGTGTGGAAGATCGGCCCGGAGTGCGCCGCGCAGCAGGCGAAGAAGGCGAGCCCGAGGACGATGAAAGCCTTCGATCGCAATGCCTGTTGCGCGGTCATCTGCTGAGTCGGGGCGACGACTTCATCGTGGCTGGCAATCGTAACGGGACGCACGAACCACACCGCCGGCAACGTCAGCGCCCAGGCCAGCAGCCCGACGATGAGCAGCGTGGTGCGCCAGTCGTAGTGGCTGATCAGCCACGCCACCAGCGGCGACATCGTCATCGGGGCGACACCGACGCCGGCGGAGACCAGCGATATCGCCAGGTTGCGGCGGCGCTCGAACGCCGCTGCCGTGGTCGCGATCACCGGCGCGAAGAAGCTCGCGGCGGCCACGCCCAGCAGCACGCCGTAGGCGAGCTGGAACTGCAGCAGGCTGGCGGCGCGGCTGGCCAGCACGCACGACAGGCCCAGCAGCAGCGAACCGGCCAGCACGACGATGCGTGGCCCGTAGCGATCGCTCAGCATGCCCCAGCCAAAACCGGCGAAGCCGCTGCTGATGAAGGCCAGGGTCATGGCGCTCGACAGGCCGGCCCGCGACCAGCCCGTGGCAGTGCCCATCGGCGTGAGCAGCACCGCCAGCGAAAAGATCGTGCCGATCGCGACACAGCCCATCAGTGCGCCAGCAGCCACGAGGGGCCAGTTGCGGTCGATGGAACGGGTGGAGGCAGGGCTGTTCATCGGTTGGAATCTCCCGGGACCTGCTTCGATGACGAAGCAGGGCGGGAGGAATCGACATCCGGTCGTGAAGCAGGGCGACCGCGGTGGCGGCCCTGCCGGCGGCTCAGGCCGGGGGGACGGACCGGAAGCCGATCGCCAGGCGGTTCCAGCCGTTGATGGCGTTGATCGCCACCGTCAGGTCGACCCGCTCGCGCTCGTCGAACTGCTGGCACAGCCATTCGTAGTCGGCATCGGGGGCGTGCGTGTGCGAGATCAGCGTGAGCGCTTCAGTCCAGGCCAGCGCGGCACGCTCGCGGTCGGTGAAGAACGGGGCTTCGCGCCACACCGAGACTGAGTAGAGGCGACGTTCGGTTTCACCGCGCTTGCGTGCGTCGCTGCTGTGCATGTCGACGCAGAAGGCGCAGCCGTTGATCTGCGAAGCGCGCAGCTTGATCAGGTCGAGCAGGCCGGGATCGATGCCCAGTTTGCCGACGGCGCCCTCCAGGGCAATCATCGCCTTGGCGGCATTGGGAGAGGCCTTGTAGAAGTCGAGACGGGGTTCCATTGCGGTACACCTGAAGTGAGGGACTCGGGTCGGGAAAGGTTACTGCGACGCCTTGCCGGGGAACGTGACAACTGCAGGGATGGACTGTTCCCTCAAAGTTGGCTCATGCCGCCGTCGGCGATGATCTCGGTGCCAACGATGAAGGCCGATTCCGGCGACGCCAGGTGCAACACGGTGGAGGCGATCTCGTCGGGAGTGCCGAAGCGTCCCAGCGGGATCTGTTCCTGGATCTGCGCGGCGGTGGTCTCCAGCGTTGCCGCGTCCAGGCCCAGCTTGCCGTAGATCGGCGTCGACACCGGGCCCGGGCTGACGACGTTGACGCGAACGCCGACGGGCAGCAGTTCGGCCGAGAGTGTCTTGGCCAGCGAAATCAGCGCGGCCTTGCTCGCGGCGTACACCGAGGTCTGCGGCATGCCGATGCGGGCATTGATGGAGCCGTTGATGACGATCGACGCACCCGGGTTCAGCAGCGGCAGCAGCGACTGGACCTGGAAGTAGGCGCCCTTGACGTTGGTGTCGAAGATCTGGTCCCACAGCGTTTCGTCGACGTCCTTGAAGGCGGCGAACTTGGCCGCGCCGGCGTTGACGAACACGGCGTCGAGGCGACGGCCGCTGTCGGCGATGGCGGTGGCCAGCGTGCGGGCGTCGGCGATGTTGCCCGAGTCGATGCGCAGCGCGGTGGCAGCCGAACCCAGCGTTGCCGATGCCTGTTCCAGCGTGGCTGCATCGCGGCCGGTGATGAAGACATGGGCGCCCTCGGCGACGAACGCCCTGGCTGCGGCCAAGCCGATGCCACTGGTGCCGCCGGTAACGAGAACAGATTTGCCGGTGAAGCGGTTCATGGTGATTCCTTCGGGAGCAGCCGATTGCTGCAGGGCCATACTGGTCGCGACCGCGGCGCTTTCCGTACCACCTTCCCGGCCAACTCGTTCGATGTCTTCGAACGTCTTCCGCAGAGCCTGTCAGGGGCGGTCGGGCTCCTCGGGGCCCTGCGCCAGGCTTGGCACCGCGTCGCTGCTGGCGGCGAATCGCGGCAGCTCGTCGCGCGTGTCGAACCAGGGCAGTCGCGATTGTGTCCATACATGGTCGTCGATACGCACCCGCGCCGGCGCGTCCAGGCTGCCAACCGCCACCTGCACGCGATCGCCGAGCACGTCCTCGCGCATTCCCAGCGTGCTGCCGCAGGTGGCGCAGAACGCGCGTTCTGCAAACTGCGACGAACGGAACCAGTCCGGCTGCCTGCCAGTCCAGGCGAACGATGCTGCGGGAAAGTGGACGAACGCCAGCGCCGGCGCGCCGGAATGGCGGCGGCAGATGTCGCAGTGGCAGATCACGCCGCGCAGCGGCTCGGCCGTCGCCCGGTAGCGGACCGCACCGCACAGGCAGCCACCTTCGTGGATCGAGTGTTCCGTGACGTCGGGCATCGGGTCGTCCTCAAGCGTTCGGTCAGGCGCCCACGCTGCTGCGCGGGTAATGCTTCGTTTCGGGGCTCAGCGTCTCCCAGGCGATCTTGTGCTCGATCCAGATCTCCTTGGTCGGCGCGTAGTCGTCGGGTGCCTCGAGCGTCGCCGTGGTGACGTCGATGGTGCTGCTGTCATTCCTGCGCTGGTAGGTCAGCGGCGTCCCGCACTGGCCGCAGAAGGTGCGTTCGATTCCAGGCGACGACTCGAACGCCACCGGCTGGCCCCGGGTGAAGCTGAAATCGCGCGTGCGCAGGACCACCCACGCCACCGTGGGCGCACCGCTTGCCTTGCGGCAACTGCGGCAATGGCAAAGGCTGCGCGCCCGCGGTTCGCCGGTGGCGCGGTAACGCACCGCGCCGCACAGGCAACCGCCGTCGATGGGATTGGCCATGGTGCCTCCGCTGAGGGGCAGAAGGGAGGTATAGCGGCGCCAGTGTGTGCCCGGTGTCGCCGCGGCACAAACGTCCCGTCAATCCGTGCGGGGCATCACGGCGCGCTGTCGAACAGGTGCTGCAGAACCGCCTCGCCATAGCGGTCCAGCTTGCTGCTGCCGATGCCGGGGATGCGCCCCAGTTCGTCGAGGTCGTCGGGTGCGGCTTCCGCGATTGCGCGCAGCGTGCTGTCGTGGAAGATCACGTAGGCCGGCACGTTCTGTTCGCGCGCGGTGGTGGCGCGCCATTGCCGCAGCGCATCGAAACGCAACTGCGAGTCGACGTCCAGCTCGATCATCTGCACCGTGGTCGCGCCACGCGCCTTGCGGCCGCGTGCGGGCTTGGGGGCTTCGTGACGGAAGCGCAGTTCGCGCTCGCCGCGCAGCACCGGGCCGCTGGCCGCGGTCAGGCGCAGTGCGCCGTGATGTTCGACATCGGCTTCGAGCAGGCCGTTGGCGACCAGCTGGCGGAACACGCCGCGCCATTGCCGCTCGTCGAGGTCGTTGCCGATGGCGAAGGTGCTCAGTGTTTCATGGCCCCATTGCCGCACTTTTTCGGTGTCGGCGCCGCGCAGCACGTCGATGACGTGGCCGGCGCCGAAGCGCTGGCCGGTGCGGTACACGCACGACAGCGCCTTGCGCGCGGCCTGGGTGCCGTCCCAGCTGCTCGGCGGCTCCAGACAGTTGTCGCAGTTGCCACAGGCGCCCGGGTGCGGTTCGCCGAACCAGCCCAGCAGCGCCTGGCGCCGGCACTGGGTCGATTCGCAATAGCCCAGCAGTGCGTCGAGCTTGCCCAGCTCCAGGCGCTTGCGCTCCTCGCCCGCTTCGCCCTGCTGGATCATCTGGCGCAGGTTGACCATGTCGCCCAGGCCATAGCTGAGCCACAGTTCGGCCGGTGCGCCATCGCGGCCGGCGCGGCCGGTTTCCTGGTAGTAGCCCTCGATCGACTTGGGCAGGTCGACGTGGGCGACGAAGCGCACGTCGGGCTTGTCGATGCCCATGCCGAAGGCGATCGTCGCCACCATCACCACGCCGTCCTCCTGCAGGAAGCGGCGCTGGTTGCCTGAGCGGAGCTTTGCGTCCATGCCGGCGTGGTAGGGCAGGGCCTTGATGCCGGCGGCCTGCAGCTGCTCGGCCACGCTCTCCACGCGCTTGCGCGAGAAGGCGTAGACGATGCCGCTCTCGTCGCGATGGCCCGCCAGGAAGTCCAGCAGCTGGCGCACGCCGGCGCCGTCCTTGTGGACCACGCGGTAGCGAAGGTTGGGGCGGTCGAAGGAGCTGACGAACTCGCGCGCGTCCTCCAGCGCCAGCCGCTCAGCGATCTCGCGCCGGGTCGGGGCGTCGGCGGTTGCGGTCAGGGCGATGCGCGGGATATCGGGCCAGCGCTCGTGCAGCACCGTCAGCTGGCGGTATTCCGGGCGGAAGTCGTGGCCCCATTGCGAGACGCAGTGGGCCTCGTCGATGGCGAACAGGCCGATGCGGGCCCGCTCGAGCAGCGACAGGAAGCGGCCGGTGAGCAGGCGCTCGGGCGCGACGTAGAGCAGGTCGAGCTCGCCGGCGAGCAGCTGGCGTTCGACGTCCGCGGCCGTGGACGCATCCAGGGTGGAATTGAGGTAGGCCGCGCGCACGCCGAGCTGGCGCAGGGCCTCGACCTGGTCCTGCATCAGCGCGATCAGCGGCGAGACCACCAGGCCGCAGCCATCGCGCAGCAGTGCCGGCAGCTGGTAGCACAGGGACTTGCCGCCGCCGGTGGGCATCAGCACCAGGGCGTCGCCGCCGCCGGTGACGTGTTCGACGATCTGCGCCTGTTCGCCGCGGAAAGCAGGGTGGCCGAAGGTGCGGCGGAGCAGATCGAGTGCGGGGTCGGACATGCGCCTAGTTTAGCGGGCGCGGCAGGGTCGCCTGTCGGAAAAACAGCAACCGGCCCTCACCCCAACCCCTCTCCCGCACGCGGGAGAGGGGTCATGGCTGTCACTCGAGCAGCGAGCGCAGCATCCAGGCGTTCTTCTCGTGGGTCTGCAGGCGCCGGGTCATCAGGTCGACGGTCGGGTCGTCGCCGCCGTCATCGGCCAGCTTGAGCACCTTGCGCGCGGTCCGGGCCACGGCCTCGTTGCCGACGGTGAGCTGGCGGACCATCTCGCGCCAGTCGGGCGCCTCGGTCAGGCCGGGCTCTTCCGGAATCGAGCTCAGGCGGATGAACTCGGCGTACGAGCCGGGGGCGTTGTAGCCGAGCGCGCGCATGCGCTCGGCGGTCTCGTCCAGCGCCGTCCACTGCTCGGTGTACTGGCCTTCGAACATCACATGCAGGCTGTTGAACATTGGCCCGGTGACGTTCCAGTGGAAGTTGTGGGTCTTCAGGTAGAGCGTGAAGCTGTCCGAAAGGAACCGCGACAGGCCCTCGGCGATCTTCTTGCGGTCGGCGCCGCTGATCCCGATATCAATGCCCGGGTGGCTGGGCGCGGGTGCTGGCGGGGTCTTGGACTTGGCGGTTTTCTGTTTGGCCACTGTTTTTCTCCCTTAGCTGAGCATTGCGGGCGACAATAAGCCGTGCCGACCGCGAAATGAAATGGTTTTTGGCTTGTACTTCGATCGATGAAATCAATGGACCCGGCGCAGTCTAAGCAGCCCGATGTCAGTAACGCGTTACGCCAGGCCCGGCGCGCCATCGATGGCGCGCTGAGCCGTGACCGTGGGCGGCTGCATGGACTGTGGTCGCGCTGGAGCGGCAAGCCGGCGGACGAGCGCGCACGCGAGGCCTTCGCCCAGGCCCTGAGTGCGTCGGTCGTGCAGCGCCAGTCGCGGGCGGCGGCGCTGCCGCAGGCACCGGTCGACCCGGGCCTGCCGATCGCGGCCGAAGCCGAGCGCATCGTCGAGCTGATCCGCAAGCACCAGGTCATCGTCATCGCCGGCGAGACCGGTTCGGGCAAGACCACCCAGCTGCCCAAGCTGTGCCTGGCCGCCGGCCGCGGCGCCGCCGGCATGATCGGCTGCACGCAGCCGCGCCGGATCGCCGCGCGTGCCGTGGCCCGCCGCGTCGCGGAGGAGCTGCAGACCCCGCTGGGCGGCGCGGTCGGCTACCAGGTCCGATTCACCGAGAATGTCGGCGAGCAGACCGCGGTCAAGTTCATGACCGACGGCATCCTGCTGGCCGAGATCCAGTCCGACCGCTGGCTGTCGCGCTACGACACCATCCTGATCGACGAGGCGCACGAACGCAGCCTCAACATCGATTTCCTGCTCGGCTACCTCAAGCAGCTGCTGCAGCGACGCCCGGACCTGAAGGTCATCGTCACTTCGGCGACGATCGACACCGAGCGCTTCGCCCAGCACTTCGGTGATGCGCCGGTGGTCAACGTCGAAGGTCGTGGCTATCCGGTCTCGGTGCGCTACCGCCCGCTGGGCGAAGGCGACGAAGAAGGAGGCGAGGGCGATCGCAGCGTCAACGATGGCATCGTCGCCGCCTGCGACGAGATCACCCGCGAGGACCCGCGCGGCGACGTGCTGATCTTCCTGTCCGGCGAGCGCGAGATCCGCGACGCCCACCAGGCGCTGGAACGACGCAAGTACCGCGAGACCGAAGTGCTGCCGCTGTATGCGCGCTTGTCGGTGCGCGACCAGGACCGCGTGTTCAATCCCGGGCCCAAGCGTCGCATCGTGCTGGCCACCAACGTCGCCGAAACCTCGCTGACGGTGCCGCGCATCCGCTACGTGGTCGATCCGGGCCTGGCCCGTGTCAAACGCTACAGCCCGCGCGGCAAGCTCGACCGCCTGCATATCGAACCGGTCAGCCAGGCCAGCGCCGACCAGCGCAAGGGCCGTTGCGGCCGCATCAGCGAGGGCACCTGCTACCGGTTGTATTCGGAGGCCGATTTCCTCTCGCGGGCGCGCTACACCGATCCGGAAATCCGCCGCGCCGCATTGGCCGGCGTGATCCTGCGGATGCTGTCGCTGGGCCTGGGCAACATCGAGGACTTCCCGTTCCTGGAACCACCCGATCCGCGTGCGGTCGCCGATGGCTGGCAACAGCTCGGCGAACTTGGCGCCGTCGACGAGGCGCGCCAGCTCACCGTCACCGGCAAGTTGATGTCGCGCCTGCCGGTCGACGTGAAACTGGCGCGCATGCTGGTGGCCGCCAACCAGCACGGCATGCTGCGCGAGATGCTGGTGATCGCGTCCTTCCTGGGCATCCAGGACCCACGGGAGCGTCCGTCCGACCAGCGCGGTGCGGCCGACAACGCCCACGCCCAGTTCGCCGATGCGAAGTCGGAATTCGTCGGCATCCTCAAGCTGTGGGATGCCTACCAGGCCGCGCACGAAGACCTCACCCAGTCCAAGCTGCGCGGCTGGTGCGAGAAGCACTTCCTCGGCTTCCTGCGCATGCGCGAATGGCGCGAGCTGCACCGCCAGCTCAAGCTGATGGCCGACGAACTGGACTGGGCGAGCGAGCCGCGCCACGCCGAATTCGACCAGGCCGCCTACGCGACCCTGCATCGCGCGCTGCTGGCCGGCCTGCCGACGCAGATCGGCTTTCGCAGCGAGCGCGGCCAGTACGACGGCCCGCGCGGTCGCAAGTTCCAGTTGTTCCCCGGCTCGCCCCTGGCGAAGAAGCCGCCGCCGTGGGTGCTGTCGGCGACGCTGCTCGACACCGAGCGGGTGTGGTCGCTGACCAATGCCGCGATCGAACCGGACTGGGTCATCGCCGAGCTGCCGCACCTGCTGGCGCGGCGCCAGCACGACCCGCGCTGGGCGCGCTCGCAGGGACGCGTGGTCGGCAGCGAGCAGATCAGCCTGTTCGGCCTGGTGCTGGCTCCCAAGCGGCCTGTGCACTACGGCGCGCTGTTTCCGGAAGAGAGCCGCGCGATCTTCGCCCGCGATGCGCTGGTCACTGGCGAAATCAACACACGTTGCGCCTTCCTGCCGCGCAACCTGGCGACGCTGGCCAAGGCGCGCGATGAGGAGGCCAAGCAGCGCCGCAGCGGGCTGGTGGTCGAAGACGAATGGATGGCGCAGTGGTACCTCGACCGGCTGCCGCCGCAGGTGCACAACGCGCACGCCCTCGATGCGTGGTACGGCAAGCTGCCGGCGGCGGAGAAGGCGGCGCTGGAGTGGTCGCTGGCGGACCTGATGGTGGTCGACGAGAGCGATGCGCAGCGCTTCCCGCCGTACCTGGCGTTGGGCAACGCGCGGCTGGCGGTGAAGTACCGGTTCGAACCGGGCGCCGGCGACGACGGCATGACCCTCGCCGTGCCGCTGCATCTGCTCAACGCGCTCGACCCGGTGCGGCTGTCATGGCTGGCGCCGGGTTTCGTCGCCGACAAGGCGGCGGCACTGATCAAGACGCTGCCCAAGACACTTCGCCGCAACTTCGTGCCGGCGCCGGATTTTGCCCGCGCCTTCCACGAGGCCCATCAGCAGCCGACGGCCGACAGCATCACCGGCGAACTGGCGCGTTTCCTTTCCAGGCTGGGTGGCGTCGCGGTTTCCGCGCTCGACTTCGACGAGACGGCACTGGAGCCGCACCTGCGCATGAACCTGAGCCTGCTCGAGGGCGATGGCAAGGGAGGCAAGGGCGGTAACGTGCTGGCCGAATCGCGCGACCTCGAGGAACTGCGCCGCCGCTTCGGCGAGCGCGCGGCGGCGGCCTTCGCGGCGCGCGCTGCCGACGGACTGGCGAAGCAGGGGCTGGTGACGTTCCCGGAAATGGCGATCCCGGTGTCGGTGCCCGGCGCCGGCGGCGTTCCGGCCTGGCCGGCCCTGCACGACGATGTCGACAGCGTGTCGCTGCGCGTGCATGCCGAAGCCGAGGTGGCCCGCCGCGAGCATCCGCGCGGCGTGCGCAGGCTGCTGGCGATCGCGCTGGCCGACAAGCTCAAGCAGGCGCGCAAGCAGTTGCCGGTGACGCCCAAGACCGGGCTGCTGTATGCCGCGATCGAGTCCGCGGCGCCGCGCAACGACGGATTGAAGGAAGGCGACCGCTTGCGGCTGGATCTCGTCGACGGCGCATTCGCGTCGCTGGCGGGCGAGGACGCCGACGGTGGCCTGGTCGACGTCCGCGACGCTGCCGCATTTGCCGCGCGCCGCGACGCGATCGCCAGGCAATTGTTCGCCGACGCGATGGAGCGACTGCGCCAGGCCGAGGCCATCCTGGGCGCGGTCGCCGAGGCGCGGGCAAAACTGGAATCGCCGTTGATGGGCTGGGCCAGCGGCAATCTCGACGACATGCGCGCGCACCTGGCGGCGTTGACGCCGCCGGGCTTCCTGCGCAATGTCCCGGCGCAGGCGCTGCGCGAGTACCCGCGTTATCTCAAGGCGCTGGCGCTGCGCGGCGAGCGTGCGCTGCGCGACCCGGTCCGCGACCAGGCGCGCATGCTCGAGATCAAACCCTTCGCCGACGCCCTGGCCAATGCAGTCGCCGAAGGTGTCGGCGATGCGCCCGAGTGGCAGGCGCTGCGCTGGGACCTGGAAGAACTGCGGGTGTCGCTGTTCGCCCAGGAGCTGGGCGCGCGCGGTGGCGTGTCGCCGAAGAAGCTGGCGCAGCGGCTGGCGCAGCTACGACGCTGACGGCGCGCCCAGAAGGCGCGCTCAGTCGACGCGCTGCACCTTCACGCGCGGCGCCTGGCCTTCCATCTCCATGTACCAGGCGCCGAGGAAACCCGGTGCGATGGTGACCTTCGGATTGCTGACCGGCTTGCCCAGGTAGAGGTTGCCGTCGATGACGCGCCAGCGCTGGCCGTTGTCGAGCAGCACGGTGTCGCCGCGCGACCAGGCGCGCACGTCGCCCTGCACGCTGGCGCTGAGCGCTTCGGCCGGCGGGCGCTTCTCGCGCAGGCCGGCCTGGGCCGTGCGATCGGCCACCGCGGCGTCGACCGCCGCGCCCTGGTCCTGGCTGAGCAGGTTGTTGAGCAGTGCCAGTTGCGCGGACGAGAGCGTGTCCAGGCCGGTGGCGTGCATCTGTTCGGCGTCGAGGCGCTGCTCCAGCGCGACGTACTCCTGGGCAGCATCGGCCGACGCCGACAGCACCGTGGCGGCAACGAAGAATCCGGCAAGCAACAAACGCATGGGAACGGGTCTCGGCTACGGGGAACGCGGGGGTGGCGTCTGGCGACGCCTCACTTCACCCGCTGCACCTTGGCGCGGGCGTTGAAACCTTCAATGGCCATGTACCAGGCAGAGCCAATCAGGCTGGGAGTGATCATCACGATCGGATTGGTGTTCTTGACGCCGGAGATGGTGACGTCGTCGATCTGCTGCCAGACCTGGCCGTTGTCGAGTGTATAGCTGCGGCCTTTGCCGAAGCCGGCGAAATTGGTGATCTTGCCGCCGATCGGCTCGCGCGAGGCGGCCGAGAAAAGCCCGCGATGGTCCTCTTCGGCGGCACTGTGCTTGGCGGTCTCGGCCGCCTTGGCGGTTTCGACCTTGACCTTGCCGTCGAGCCAGTCGTTGAGGTTGGACAGCTGTTCCGGGCTCAGTCGATCCAGGCCGGCGGCCTTGAACTGCTCTGGGGTCATCTGCTGTTCGATTTTCTGGGCGAATGCCGCGGTGGCGAGCGGCAGCATGGCGGCCAGCGCGAGCAAGCGGAGCGCGGGCAGGTAGGGGCGGGTCGAACGCATGCGCTGTTCCTCCAGACGGTTGCCCGCTAGTGTAGACCGCGTCGTCCCGGACCGTTCCACGCCACGCCCCCACCATGGCCACCGAGTCTCCACAGCTTGCCGCCGTGCTGGCGCATCCGATTGCCGCCGGCATCGCCGCGCCGTTGCGGCAGGCGATGGAGAAGGCCGCGAACGCGCCCGGCGCGCTGATCGATGCCGTCGATCCGCCACCGGTCGTGGCGAGCATGCTCGAAGCGCTGGTGCTGCTCGGCGCCGACGGCGACACCGCCGCTGCCGCGATCCTGCACGCCTATCCGGGCTGGCGGGCCGCATTGGGCCCGATCGAACGCGAGTTCCCGGCCGTCGCGCCGCTGATCGAGGGCCAGCGCGCCGCCGCCCAGGTCTGGGCGCTGCACGCCGAGCGCCACGGCCAGGCCGGCAACGAAGGCCTGCGTCGCCTGTTGCTGGCGATCGTCCGCGACCTGCGCGTGGTGCCGATCCTGCTGGCGCGCCAGCTGGCGCGGATGCGCCACGCCGAGCCGCTGCCCGACGACGAGCGCCGCGAGCTGGCGTTGCTCACCCGCGACATCCATGCGCCGCTGGCCAATCGCCTGGGCATCTGGCAGCTCAAGTGGGAGCTGGAGGACCTGGCCTTCCGCTACCTGGAGCCGCAGACCTACCAGCAGATCGCGCGCCTGCTCGACGAAAAGCGCGTCGATCGCGAGCGCTACATCGAACAGGTCAAGCACACCCTGCGCGAGGCGATGGCGGCGCAGGGCGTGGTGGCCGAGATCGCCGGCCGGCCCAAGCACATCTACAGCATCTGGAAGAAGATGCAGCGCAAGAACGTGCCGATCGGCGAGCTCTACGACCTGCGCGCGGTGCGCGTGCTGGTCGACGACCTGGCCGGCTGCTACGCCGCACTGGGCGTGGTCCACGCCACGTGGGCGCCGATACCCAGCGAGTTCGACGACTACATCGCCCGGCCCAAGCGCAACGACTACCGCTCGCTCCACACCGCCGTGGTCGGGCCGGAAGGCAAGACCCTGGAAGTGCAGATCCGCACGCACGAGATGCACCGCCAGGCCGAACTCGGCGTGGCCGCCCACTGGAAGTACAAGGAAGTCGGCAGCCACAGCGCCGACGCCGCCTTCGATCGCAAGATCGCCTGGATGCGCCGCCTGCTGGAAGGCTCGGCCGAGGGCGGGCGCGAGGACGGCACGCTGTCGGGCGAGTTCGATACCGAACTGGTCGAGGACCGCATCTACGCGCTGACGCCCAAGGGTGAGGTCATCGACCTGCCAACCGGCGCTACGCCGCTGGATTTCGCCTATCACGTCCATACCGAGGTCGGTCACCGTTGCCGCGGCGCCAAGGTCGACGGTCGCATCGTCCCGCTCGACCACAAACTGCGCACCGGCGATCGCGTCGAGATCATGACCGCCAAGACGGGCGAACCCCGCCGCGACTGGCTGATCGCCGCCAACGGTTTCCTCGCCAGCAGCCGTTCGCGCGACAAGGTCCGCGCCTGGTTCCACAAGCTCGACCGTGCCCGCAACGAGACCGCCGGCAAGGACCTGCTCGACAAGGAACTGCGCCGGCTGGGACTGCTCGGCGCCGACCTCGCTCCGGCGCGGGAGAAGTTCAATCTCGCCAGCGATGGCGAGGTGTACGTGCAGGTGGCGCTGGGCGACATCGGCCCGCACCAGGTCGGCCGCGCCCTGCTCGAGCACGAGCGCGCCGCGTCCGCCGCCGCTGCCGTCGCGAGCACGGCCACGGCCGGCAGCACGCTCACCACGCCGCCACCGCCGCGAAAGGTTCCGCGCAGAAGTACCGACTTCACCGTCGAGGGCGTCGGCAACCTGCTGGTGCAGCTGGCGCGGTGCTGCCAGCCGTTGCCGGGCGAGCCGATCGTTGGCTACCTCACCCGTGGCCGTGGCGTCAGCGTGCACCGGCCCGGCTGCGTGGCCTTCCAGCGACTGGCCGCATCGCAGCCGCAGCGCGTGCTGCCGGTGGAGTGGGGCCGTGCCGGCAGTGGCTACGAGGTCGACATCGAGGTGCTCGCGCTGGACCGCAAATGGCTGCTCAAGGAAGTCACCAACCTGATCGCCCAGGGCAACGCCCATGTGCTGAGCATCCGCAGCGACGTCGAGCGCAATGGCGCGCGCGTACGCCTGCGGCTGCGGCTGCGCGTGGGCGATTACGGCCAGCTGTCGACCCTGCTGGGCAAGCTGGCCTCGCTGCCTGGCGTGGAGCACGCGCAGCGTCGCTGAACGAATGGTGTCGGCTTTCTGCGTGCCGTCACCGTCATGAGGCTATGCTTGGCCGGTGACATCAGCTACGCCACATGAACCGGGAAATGCCAGTGTCGACGGCGCGGACAGCGTCCCGGCAGGGCGTGGCGACCGCATCGAGCCGCAATCGGCGCGCTGGGGCGACTGGAAGTGGGGCGACGACGAGCGCGGCGCCGAGAAAAACTGGCGCGACGACGGGCACGACGACTGGCAAGCATCCGGCCGTTGGGCCGATCGCACCGCCAGGCGCATGCGCTGGCGCGGCTGGGGCATCGGCGTCATGGCGGTGGTGTCGCTGGCATTGTTGCTGCTCCTGCTTCGCCAGCCGCTGTCGAACTGGCTGTGGCCGGACACGCGCGCGCAGCAACTGCAGGCTGACGCTTCGCAGGCACTGCAGCAAGGGCGGCTGACATCGCCCGATGGACGCGGCGCAAAGGAGCTCTACGCGGCCGCGCTCGCACTCGATCCCGACCGCAGCGAGGCCCGGCAGGGCATGGCCAAAGTCGGCCAGCAGGCCCTGATCCAGGCCGAGCGCGCGCTGGAACAGCGCGATTACCCATCAGCCCATCGCCAGATCGCGCTCGCGCGTGAACTGGCCGTGCCGCGTGCGCGCGTCGATGCGCTCGAGCAGCGCGTGCGCGAGCGCGAGGCCGGCGACTCCGGCGTCGACAAGCTCCTTGCCCAGGCCGCCGCCGCGCGCAAGGCCGGCCTGCTCGACGGTGGCGACAACGCCGCGTTGCCGTTGTACCAGCGCGTGCTGGCGCTGGAACCCAACCGCACCCAGGCGCTGGAAGGTCGCGAGGACACCCTGGCCGACCTGCTGCAGCAGGCCCAGGTTTCACTGGCGCGCGGCGATCTGGCCGAAGCCTCGGCGCGGATGCAGCGCGTGCAGGCCGCCGACGCCGGCCATGTCGATCTTCCCGATGCGCTTGCCGCACTCAACCGCGCGGCCGAACAACGCCGCGGCAGCGCCGACGCCGAGCTGCGCCGCGGCCGCCTGGCGCAGGCACTGGAAGGCTACCGCGCCGTGCTGGTGGCCATCCCCGGTGACGAACGCTCGCAGCGCGGCATCACGGCGGTGGCCAATGCCTACGCCGGGCGCAGCCAGCGCTACGCCGGCGATTTCCGTTTCAGCGATGCCGAGAAGGAGTTGCTCGAGGCGCGTCGCGTCGATGCCGACGCGCCCGGCGTGGCAGCCGCCGAACAGCGCCTGGCGCAGTCGCGGCAATCGCAGCAGCGCTACGGCCAGCACGTGCCGACGGCCGAACGCCAGCGCCGGCTCGATCAGTTGCTGGCCGACGCGGCACAGGCGGAATCGCGCGGCGACCTGCTGACCCCGCCCGGCGACAGCGCCTTCGACAAGCTGCGCGCGGCGCAGTCGATGGCGCCGCAGGATCCGAAAGTACGTTCGGCGATGACCCGCCTGCTGCCCGCGGCGCAGCGCTGCTTCGAATCGGAACTGCGTGGCAACCGGCTCAGCCGCGCACGCGAGTGTCTCGATGCGCGCGCCGTGCTGGAAGGCGATGGCCCGGCGTTGCGCGACTCGCGCCGGCGCCTGGCACAGCGCTGGATCGCCGTGGGTGACGAGCGGCTGGGCGCGGGTGAACTTCGCGCTGCGCAGGACGCGCTATCGGCTGCGCGCGAACTCGATCCGCAGGCCAGCGGCCTGGGTGAGTTCGCCGACCGCCTGCGCCGCGCTTCGGCCGCCAACTAGGCAGGCAACCGGCGGACCTGTCGGCTCGCTCAGTTGCCTGAGCCGAGCAACACCCGACGCACCACCTCGCGTGCGGCATCGAGCGAGAAATGCCGTTCGACATTGGCCAGGCCATTGCCGGCCAGCCGCTGCCACAACGCTTCGTCGCGATACAGCCGCAGCACCGCCGAGGCGAAGCCGTTGGCGTCATCGGCGACCAGCACGTCCTCGCCATCGCGCAGGTGCATGCCCTCGACGGCGCAGGCCGTGGCCACCACCGGCTGGCCATGGGCCATGCTGAGGTTGACCTTGCCTTTGACGCCGGCGCCGTAGCGCAGCGGTGCGACGGCGATCCGCGCACCGTCCATGTAAGGAGACAGATCGGGAACGTGACCATGGATGCGCACGCCCGGTTCGTCCGCGAGCGCGGCAATGTCGGCCGTCGGGTCGCTGCCAATGCAGTGGAAGACGATGTGCGGCGCCTGCGCGCGAATCAGCGGAAACACCTCGGTGACGAACCAGCGCACTGCATCGACGTTCGGCGGGTGGCGGAAGCCGCCAACGAACACCAGGTTACGGCGCTGTTCGAAGTCCTGGCCGCGGCCGTGGACATGGTGCAGGTTGGACAGGATGTCGACCTTCGCCGCCGGCGCATCGCGTGCCAGCAGGGTGCGCTCGACTTCGCTCACCACCAGGATCGCGTCGCTGCGCGCGATCATGTCCAGTTCCAGCGTGCGCGTGCGCTCGGAGGCTCGCATCAACGCCGGGTCGGACGCCAGCTCGGCACCGCGGCGTTCGCGCAGGTAGTGCAGGTCGACGGTGTCGAACACCAGGCGTGCCTTTGGCGCGTACTTGCGAAGCAGCGGCAACCATTCGCGCAGCACGTAGTGGCGGCATACGACGACAGTGTCGAAGCGATGGCCGTGATCGCGTATCCAGCGTGTCGGCGTGCCGAAGAATGGGGCGTACCAGACCTGCACGCCCAGCTGCTGCAGGCGCTGCGTATCGGCGCCGGCATGGTTGAGGTCGGCGGGCACGAAGGTGACGTGCGCTCCCTCATCCAGCAGCAAGTGCATCAGGTTGACCATGCGCAGCGACGCCGAATCGCGATCGGGCCTGGGCGTTGCGCTGTCGATGATGAGGACGCGACGCTGGCCGGGCGATGCCGAAGCCCGGTCGGCGGCCGTTCCATCGGGCCACTGTCGCGAC
The DNA here is from genome assembly GCF_052113485.1 of Lysobacter sp. TAF61. NCBI lineage: Bacteria > Pseudomonadati > Pseudomonadota > Gammaproteobacteria > Lysobacterales > Lysobacteraceae > Lysobacter > Lysobacter sp. TAF61. The sequence goes on along the minus strand of NZ_JBFRDH010000008.1, from coordinate 85,969 downwards.
AGCGCCTCGCGCCACTTCTCGGCGAAGGTGTGGCGATTGCGCACCTGATAGGCCTTGACCCCCTGGTGGACGCTGGTGCCGGCGGTCACGCCTTCCAGGTGCACGACCTGCGAGGCGGGCTGGTACAGCACGCGCCAGCCCGCATCGCGGACGGCGAAGGCGAGGTCGGTGTCCTCGAAGTACGCCGGTGCATAGCGTGAGTCGAATGCGCCGATGCGGGCGAACAAACTTCGCGGGATCGCCACTGCGGCGCCGGAGCAGTAGTCGGCGGTGCGCACGTGCGAGTAGCGCGGATCGTTGGGGCTTTCGAATCGGCCCAGGTTGTGGGCATTGCCATCGGCGAACACCAGCCCGCCGGCTTCCTGCAGACGCCCGTCCGGGTAGATCAGCTGCGCGCCGACCAGGCCGGTGCGTGGGTGCTGGTCGAACGTCGCCAGCAGCGTATCGAGCCAGCCCGGCTGCGGCAGCGTGTCGTTGTTGAGGAACACGAGGTAGTCGCCGCTGGCCAGCGCCGCGCCGTCGTTGCAGGCAGCGATGAAGCCGCCGTTCTGGCTGCGGCGGTGGTAGGTCAGGCCGGCAACCCGGGTCAGCGCGCTTTCGGTCTCGTCAGACGAACCGTCGTCGACGACGATGATCTCGACGCCAACCTCGGGCGGGTGCGCGGCAATCGCGCGCAGGCAGGCCAGCGTGTGGGCGAACTGGTTGTAGACCGGGATGACGATGCTGGCCCGGGGTTGCATCGCCCGCGGTACGGAAAAGGGAGCGAATGGCGCGCGATCGGGCAAGTACAGCTCGGGCCGGTGCGCCGCCGGGACCCGGTGGAAGTGGCGGGCGACGCGTTGCCAGGTGGCCTCGATGCCACGGGTGCGCAAGCTGGTCAGGCCACGCCGGAGCAAGCCGATGCCGCGATCAAAGAAGAACCGCACCTCGGTCCAGCTCAGGCCCATCGATCACTCGCCATTCTGAAGATTCCTTAACGCAGACTTTGCCGCGGCCACGCCCGTGCGGGGTGGCCGGCCGGCTGCGATAGACTCGCGGCCAAGAGGGCGCAGCCCTGACATTGTCCCATGCCGCCCCACTTATGCCAGCACGCCACACCATCGACTACGACGAAGACGAATCCACCGACGACAGCCAGCCCCCGCAGTGGCGGCGGCGTCTGGTTACCTGGCTGCTGGCCGCGGTCGGGCTGGGCTTGGGTTTCCTCATTCCCTACACGCTGTACCTGAATCACGAGGTCGGTGAGCGCTTCGGCCAGCTGCGCTGGCAGATTCCGACCCGGGTCTACGCGCGCCCGCTGGAACTCGCTCCGGGGCTGGCGCTCGATGCGACCACCCTCAAGACCGAGCTCGATGCCGCCGCCTACCACGCCGGCGACGGCGTCCGCGCCGGCAGCTATTCGCGCGACGGCGGCAAATGGCAGATCTCCAGCCGCGGCTTCAGCGACGTCGACGGCGCGGTTCCGGCGCGGCGGATCGAAGTGGTGCTGTCGGGCAGCCGCGTTGCCGGCGTGCGCGATGCCGACAAGAAGCGGCCGCTCAAGACGGTGCGGCTCGACCCGGCCCGTATCGCCACGCTGTACGGCCAGAAGCAGGAAGAGCGCCGCCTGGTGCGCCTGAAGGAAGTGCCCGAACTGCTGGTCACCGGCCTGCAGGCCGTCGAGGACCGCGACTTCAACAGCCACCACGGCATCGACGTGACCGGCATGCTGCGCGCGGCGTTCAAGAACGTTGCCGCCGGCCGCGCAAAACAGGGCGCGAGCACGCTGACCCAGCAGCTCGCCCGCAGCGGCCTGCTCGGCATCGGTCGCGAGCAGACCCTGACCCGCAAGGGCAAGGAGATCCTCTACGCGCTGCTGATCGAGGCCCGCTACGACAAGGGCACGATCCTGGAGGCCTATTTCAACCAGGTCTACCTCGGCCAGCGCGGCGCGCAGGCGATCCACGGCGTCGCCGCCGGCTCGGAATTCTGGTTTGGCCGCGACCTGGCCGACTTGAGCACCGAACAGATCGCACTGCTCATCGGCATCGTCCGCGGGCCGTCGTACTACGACCCGCGCCGCAATCCCGAACGTGCGCTTGAGCGGCGCAACTTCGTCCTCGGCGAGATGCGCGAAACCACGCTCATCGATGACGCCCAATACCAGCGCGCGCTGAAGGCGCCGCTGGGCGTGACCAAGGACCCCGGCAGCATCGCCGCCAACCGCTTCCCGGCCTACGTCGACCTGGTCCGCCGCCAGCTCGCCCGCGACTATCCCGCCGATGCGCTGTCCGGTGCCGGCCTGAGCGTGATGAGCGGCATGTCGCCATCGGCGCAGGCGATGGCCGAAGGCGCCGTCGCGCGCACCCTCAAGAGCCTGGACAACAAGCGGCGGCCGCCGCTGCAGACCGGTCTTGTGGTGACCGACGTGCACAACGGCGAAGTCGTCGCCGTGGTCGGCAGCCGCAGCGTCACCGAGCATGGCTTCAACCGCGCGGTCGAGGCGCAGCGCCCGGTCGGTTCGCTGCTCAAGCCGTTCGTCTACCTGCTGGCGCTGGCGCAGCCGGGCAAGTACTCGCTGGCCAGCTGGGTCGACGATGCGCCCGTCACGGTCGCGCTGGGCAAGAAGAAGAACTGGAACCCGGGCAACTCCGACGGCCGCAGCCACGGCACCGTGCGCCTGATCGACGCACTGGCGATGTCCTACAACCAGGCCACGGTGCGCGTGGGCATGCAGGTCGCGCCCGAGCGCATCGCCAGCCTGATCAAGACCCTGGCCGGCATCGAGGCCGAGCCCAACCCGGCGCTGATCCTGGGTGCGGTCGACCAGAGCCCCTACGCGATGGCGCAGCTGTACCAGTTCCTGGCATCCGGCGGCGAGATCCAGCCGCTGCATGCCGTGCGCGGCGTGCTCGACGCCAATGGCCGTGCGCTCAACCGCTACGACAAGGACCCCGCGCCGGCGCAGGAAGGCGACGCCATCGCCGCGCGCCTGATCACCATCGCGCTGCAGCAGGCGGTGTCGAACGGCACCGGCAGCCAGCTGGTCCGCGACGGCCTCGGCCGCCTCTCGCCGGCGGGAAAAACCGGCACCAGCAACGACGGCCGCGACAGCTGGTTCGCCGGCTGGACGGGCGATCACCTGGCGGTGATCTGGGTCGGCAATGACCAGAACCAGACCACCGGCCTGTACGGCGCCACCGGCGCGATGCGGGTGTGGTCGGGGATCTTCTCGCACTTGCCCAGTGCGCCGCTGAAGGTCGGCGACAAGGGCATCGACTGGCAGTGGACCATTGCCAGCAACACCACCGATCCCGATTGCATGGGCGCGCGCCGCTTCGCCTACGTCGCCGGCTTCGCTCCCGGCTACGCGCCGTGCCCGGCGCCGGAACCGGTGGCCGAGGAAGGCCAGGGCGGCTGGCGCGAGTGGTTCGGCTTCGGCCACAAGGACGAGGAAAAGCCGGCCGAGCCGGCCGCGGAGGCACCGCCGCCGCAGCAGCAGGAGAACCTGCCGTGACGAGGTTGAAGTCGCAGGCCACGACGCTGGCGCTGGCAATCGCGCTGCTGTCGGCCTGCAGCACCACGCCGCCGCCGACGCCGGTACCCGTGTTCGACGCGCCTGCCGCGGTCCGCGCGGTTCGCGCCACCGGCGGTGCAGCCAGCAGCGAACTGGACGTGCAGCCGCTGCGCGACCCGCAGGTCGAGGATCTGCGCAAGGACGCCGAGCAACTGGAGAAGGCGGGCCAGTATCCGCAGGCGGCCGCGGCGCTGGACCATGCCCTGCAGCTCAATCCGGACGACCCGGCGCTGCTGCAGGAGCGCGCCGAGGCAGCGCTGCTGAACGAGCAGTTCGACGATGCCGAACGCTTCGCCCGCCAGGGCCTGGACGGCGGCTCCAGGGTCGGGCCGTTGTGCCGCCGCCACTGGGAAACGATCGCCCAGGTCCGCCAGGCCAGGGCCAGGGCGCTTCCGGTGGAAATTCCTGACGCTCCCAGCGCCGCCGATGCCCGCCGTGAGCGCGACGCCTGCACCATCGCCGCACCGCCGCGATACTGAAATGCGAGCGACAATGGTGGGTGCTGGAAGCGGTGGCCTCGCAGGGTCGCCAGCAAGCCGGCCCCCTCATCGGATCGCACATGACTTTGCCTTGCCCCCGCACGCAGGACCGCCCAGCGCATGAGTAATCGCCTCAGCGAGGCGAGCCGTGCGGCCCTGGCCGACGGCGGCGAACTCTCGCGCAACATCCCGGCCTTCACCACGCGAATCGCCCAGCAGGATCTCGCCGCGGCGATCGCCGATGCCGTCGACAGCCGCGGCACGCTGCTGGCCGAAGCCGGCACCGGCACCGGCAAGACCTTCGCCTATCTCGTGCCGGCGCTGCTGTCGGGCAAGAAGACGATCGTCTCCACCGGCACCCGCGCGCTGCAGGACCAGCTCTACCACCGCGACCTGCCGCGCGTGCGCGACGCTCTCGGCATCGGACTGAAGACCGCGCTGCTCAAGGGCCGCGCCAATTATCTGTGCCACTACCGCATGCGCCAGGCGCAGGGCGAGCCGCGCTTCGCCACGCGCGAGATGGCCGCGCAGTTCCAGCGCATCGTTGCCTGGTCGGGGCGCACGCGCATGGGCGACCTGGCCGAACTGGACGCCCTGCCAGAAGACTCGCCGCTGCTGCCGATGGTCACCAGCACCACGGAGAACTGCCTGGGCAGCGAGTGCCCGTTCTTCGCCGACTGCTTCGTGGTGCAGGCGCGGCAACGCGCACAGGCGGCCGATCTGGTCGTGGTCAACCATCACCTGCTGCTGGCGGACCTGGCGCTCAAGCAGGAGGGTTTCGGTGAAATCCTGCCGGGCGCGCAGACCTTCGTCGTCGACGAGGCGCACCAGTTGCCCGAGTTGGCCGCGCAGTTCTTCGGCGAAGCGCTGAGTGCGCGGCCGCTGGTGGAACTGGCCCGCGATGCGCTGACCGAATGCAAGCAGGTGCCCTCGGCACTGGCCGCGGTGCAGGACCCGGCACGCGCGCTGGAGCAGAGCGTGCGCGCGCTGCGTGCGGCGATGGACGAGCTGCCGGTGCGTGGCACGCGCAGGCGCGCTGCCGAAGAACCGGCGGTCGAAGAGGCCTTCGACGGCTTGGCCGATGCTTTGCGCCAGTTGCACAACGTGCTGGCGCCGCTGGCACCGGCATCCCCGGGCTTCGACGCCTGCGCGGCGCGTGCCGTCGAGTTCGAAGGGCGGCTGCAGCGGTGGCGCGACGACTCGGCCGAAACTGGCGCGCAGGAAGGCGACGCGCAGGACGACGACGAGTTCGCCGACGACTTCGCCCAGCTCGACGCCGCCGCCGACGCAGCAGACGCCGCCGCAAAGGCCAAAGCCGCGAAGAAGAAACGCGACGACGGCAGCGTGCTCTGGTACGAGCTGACCGCGCGCGGGTTCCGACTCAGCCGCACCCCGCTCGACGTCGCAGGGCCACTCGCGCAGCACCGCGCGCAGTCGCATGCGGCCTGGATCTTCACCTCGGCCACGCTCGCCGTCGGCGGCCGCTTCGAGCACTACGCGATCAAGCTCGGCCTGTACCTCAAGGGTGACGATCCGCCGCAGACACTGCTCGTGCCGAGCCCGTTCGACTGGGAAAGGCAGGCGCTGTGCTATCTGCCGCGCGGCCTGCCCGATCCGACCGTGCGCAACTACAACGAGAGCATGGTCGAGAATATCCGGCCGGTGCTCCAGGCGTCGGGCGGGCGCGCGTTCGTGCTGTTCGCCTCGCACCGTGCCTTGCGCGAGGCGGCCGAACTGCTCAAGGGTGGTCCGTGGCCGTTGTTCGTGCAGGGCGAAGCGCCGCGACCGGTGTTGCTCGAACGCTTCCGCGCCTCCGGCAATGGCGTGCTGCTGGGTGCGGCCAGTTTCCGCGAAGGCGTGGACGTGGCCGGCGATGCGCTCAGCGTGGTGGTGATCGACAAGCTGCCGTTCGCCGCACCCGACGACCCGGTCTTCGAGGCGCGGCTGGACGCGATCCGCCGCAATGGCGGCAACCCGTTCCGCGATGAGCAGCTGCCGCAGGCGGTGATCGCGCTCAAGCAGGGCGCCGGTCGCCTGATCCGCAACGAGCAGGACCGCGGCGTGCTGGTCCTGTGCGACCCGCGCCTGACCAGCAAGACCTACGGCAGCGTCTTCCTCAACTCGCTGCCGCCGCTGCCGAAGACACGGCATGTGGAGGATGTCGGCGCGTTCTTCGCCGAAGTGCCGGAAGACGCCACCGCGGAGCCTGACGTCGAATAGGAGTCGCCGGCGCTGGGGTGGGGCGTAAGTGTCGGCATCCCTGAGTGTCGGCATCCTGTACCGATGAGATAGGGCTTCGAATTCGCGCTATTCGTGCCGGCTGACAGTGAGTTCGGAGGATTCCTATGGACTCTTCCCAGGCTGTCCGCAACCCTTATGGGCCGAGGTCGACTGACTGTTTTAGTTGGGCGATGGATGCCCCGGCAGCTGTCGAAAGACGGGTCCGTACAAGCCTGTACGGGCGAAAACCAAACATCATGGATGATGCATGGCTACCAGTTGTTGCAGTTTCAGGCTTACCGACTCGGAAAGAGAGCGCTTTCGCGAATCAATCGGCTCAATCCAGTACGATCCCAGCGGTGGCACCGCCTACGTAACTGACGTGAGAATTGCGGCGCAATCGGCGCTCCCGCGCCGGGTGGTCGATGCCCTTGCCGAGCAGCGCGCTTCGCTCAGTCCGCAGTCGCATCTGATCTTTGACAACCTTCCTGTCGACGAGGAAGTGTTTACCACTCCTAGCCCAAACAGATTCGATCCGTCCTGCAAGAGCGGCGTAGTGAGCGAGAACTCCGTGATGGCATTCGCAGCAACACTTGGCGAGCCATACTCCATCGCCTTCGAGGGACCGGAGGTGGTCAATAACTTGATTCCGGCGCCAGGATCAAGGGCGGAGTACACCGGTCTTGGCTCCGAGCTCGAGCTGGATTTTCACATCGAGAATGCCGCGCTAAAGTGCATGGGGGAGCGAAATTTCTCGCCGTTGGGGCTCGTACTTGCCGGGGTGCGTCATGACCCCAACGGACCAAGCACGCGGCTGTCCGACGCGCGATGCGCATTGGAGCGACTTTCGAGCGAGACTGTTGCGGAACTGATGAGGCCTTCGTACCGCATCAGAGTGCCTTATCGCTGGAGAGGGGCAGGGGAGGCAGGGTTGGAGCGAACCGGTCCTGTTCCGATTGTGAGCGGAAACCCAGACTTTCCCGAAGTGTATGCCGTGTTCTACGGAGACATGGTGGAGTCCATGGGTGAGCCATCCAGGCGGGCCCTGCAGCTGTTCCATGAACAGATAAAGGCCTGCTCCCTCGCGATCGACGTCGTTCCTGGACGTCTGCTCTACATCGATAATCGCTTCACCCTTCACTCAAGAGATGCCTTCCAGCCGACGTTCGACGCCTTCGGGAATCCATTGCGTTGGGTGCAGCGTGCATTCATCGCGTCGAATTTGTGGAATCACCGAAATCTTGTGCGGATTCAGAGGCGGGTTTTCATGCCTATCGAAGCGGCTGCATGATCGAGGTCATCGAAGCGGTCTTTCCGATCTTCTTGCTGATAGTTGCTGGCGCGATTACAAAGCGTTGCTTCATAGGCAGTGATGACTTCTGGTCGACGGCAGACAAACTGGTCTATTACCTGTTGTTTCCGTCCTTGCTTGTCCTTGACGTCAGCGGCGCCAGGTTCCTGGGTGGCGAAGCCTTCCCGGGAGTCGTTGCAGCCATTGGGGCAACGACGTTCGTTGCGTTGATCGCCTTTGCCGTGCAGGCGATCACAAGCCTCCCAAACAGCGTATTCACTTCGATCTTCCAGGGGGCCGTCCGCTACAACTCCTATGTCTTTATTGCGCTTTCGCAATCGTTGTTCGGAGAGGATGGAGTCGCCATTTCTGGCGTGTTCGTCGCCTACATGATCGTGTTGACGAACGTGATGAGCGTGATGGTTTTGAATCGCTATGGAACAGACGGGAGAAGGAGCATCGCCAACATGCTGGGCGCCCTGATCAGGAATCCTTTGATTGGCGGGGCACTCCTTGGTGTCGTCTTGAATGTATGTGACGTAAAGATCCCCGAGATTCTTGCGCAGTTGCTCCGCTATCTCGGCGGTGCGGCCACACCCTTGAGTCTGATGTCGGTAGGAGCGGGCCTCATCTTCGTGACACAGGTCCGCAAGATCGCGATCACTGTGTACTCGTCCGGATTGAAACTGTTGGTGATGCCGGCCATTACCCTCGCACTCCTCAAATTCCAGGGCGTGGCCGGCGTGTCGGGGAACGTAGCTCTGTTGTATGCGGCCGCCCCGTGTGCAGGGAACGCCTACATTCTGGCCCGTCAGATGGGGGGCGATGCAGAGGCAATGGCGTCGATCATCACGTGGACGACGGTCGGATCTGTTGTGACGATCACCCTCATCCTGAGTCTGGTAACGCTGTAGATGACCACTCCGGAACTACCACTGCTCGACTATTCGGCGTTGCTTGAGTTGGCAGCGCATACCTGCAGCATTTCCGTCGCCTGTGCATGCACCCGTCCCGTGCCTCGCGCTTGGACAAGCATGCCGCTGTCACTACCCAACACGCTGTTGGACGAGGTCGCGACGCTGCGCGGATCTTCGGCGGAAGAGTTGACGTTCGAGGAGTTCCATCCGGCTGGAACAAACTTCTGGTCCGAGGACGCTCCCATTGCCATGGGGTTCTACCCGTATAACGACTGCACGGTATGGTCGTGCAGGCGATGCGGCCGTTCATTCCTGTTCTACGTCGAGGGGGGAGGCTATTTCGTGGATCGACGAATCCGGCTTCTTTCCCTGGATCTGGTCAGGGCCGCCGAGACCTGAGTCGAACTGGACCCTTCGCCGGTGAAGGCCTGGCCAGCTCGGGGAGTCGTTCGGGGGCAGTAGAATGTTGTCATTCCCAGGTAGAGGCCCGGTTGACCCATGAAGCTCCTCGCCTTCGAAACCGCCACCGAAGCCCTCTCCGTCGCCGTGCTGGTCGACGGCGAGGTGCGCGAACGTTTCGAGCTGGCGCCACGCCGCCATGCCGAGCTGGCGTTGCCATGGGCCGATGAATTGCTGGCGCAGGCCGGCGTCGCGCGCTCGCAGCTCGATGCGATCGCCGTTGGCCGTGGACCGGGCGCCTTCACCGGCGTGCGCCTGGCGATCGCGGTGGTGCAGGGCATCGCCATGGCGCTCGATCGCCCGGTCGTGCCCGTGTCGACTCTGGCGGTATTGGCCATGCGCGCCGATCAGCGTTCCGTTGCCCGCGCGGACGAGGGAGCGCGCGTGCTCGCCGCGATCGACGCGCGGATGGGAGAGGTTTACTCGGCGGCATTCCTGGTTCGCGACGGCGATGCGCATTCCTTGTCGGCTGAATCCGTGTGCGCGCCAAACCTGGTGACGCTGCCTGATGCATCGCGCAACTGGCTCGGCGTGGGCACCGGTTTCGGCGCGGCCGAGGGCGCCCTGGCGCAGCATCTGGGCGGTCGCGTCATCGCCGTCGATCCGACGCAGTTGCCACATGCAGCCGATGTCGCTCGCCTGGCGGCGCATGCGTTTTCACGTGGCGAAGCGGTCGCGCCGGAACGGGTCGAGCCGGCCTACCTGCGCAACAACGTCGCGTTGACGATTCGCGAGCAGCAGGCATTGCGCGACTCGCGCTGACGCACTGTTCCCGGTCAGCGCACCGGTGATTCAACGCACCGGTGATCGGCGCGCGTCCATTCCACCGGTCATTCGTCGACCAGCGTGCCGCCCGGCAGGAAGTTCCACGTCCGCGTCACGTGCAGGATGTCCGGGTTTTCCTCGGTCCTGGGCAGCGGCGGGTAGGGCTCGGCGAGCTTGGCGATGCGCAGCGCCGATGCGTCCAGCAGCGGTACGCCGCTGGTCTTGACGATGTCGGCGCGCTCGACCGAGCCGTCGCGACGGATCGCCACGCTGATCACCACCTGGCCGGCGAGATGGCGGCGGCGGGCCTCGTCGGGGTAGTTGAGGTTGCCGACGCGCTCGACGCGGTCGACCCATTCGCGCAGGTAGCCGGCCCAGGTGTATTCCTGCGTGCTGGCCGAGACGAACTTGCGCGTCGGCCGCTTGGCGTAACGCTCCGAGCGCATGTGGATCTCGGCGGCCAGGCGCGCCATCTCGATGTCGTGCTCGATCTTTTCCTGGCCGCGCGGCAGCGGGCGTTCGCTCGGCGCCGGCGTGGTGCGGGCGGTGGCCGTGACGGTTTCGCCGCGGCTGCTGGTGACCACCCGTGCCTGCGGTGCCGGCTGCGGCGCCGGCGACTGTGCGCGCAGCGGGCGCGGCGCCAGGCCGGTGGTGGCCTGCGGCAACGGACCGGACTGGGCCTCGCGCGGGCGCGTGCTCTTGTCGTGCTCGCCACCGCCCTGGTTACTGGCCTGGGCGAGGAAATCCGCCTGTTTCGGCGTCAGCGCCGAGGTGGTCTGGGTCAGGATCACGTCCAGCGTCGGCATCACCGGCGCGGCTTTCTCCAGCGTCCAGCCCAGGCCGAGCAGGAGGATGCCGTGGACCATCAGCGACAGCACGAAGGTGGCGCTGACGCGACCGTTTTCGGCGTCGCCATAACTCTGCGGTGCGACCACAGCGCTCATGCAGCCAGGCGAGCCTCGATCGCGTCGAACATCAGCCCGGCGATGTTCAGGCCGTACTGCGCATCGAGCTCACGGATGCAGGTAGGGCTGGTGACATTGACCTCGGTGAGGTAGTCGCCGATGACGTCCAGGCCGACGAACAGCATGCCGCGACGCTTCATTTCCGGGCCGACTTCGGCCGCGATCCAGCGGTCGCGATCGCTCAGCGGACGGCCTTCGCCGCGACCGCCTGCGGCGAGGTTGCCGCGGAATTCATCGCCCTGCGGGATGCGCGCCAGGCAGTAGTCGACCGGCACGCCGTCGACCAGCAGGATGCGCTTGTCGCCATCGCTGATCTGCGGCAGGTAACGCTGCGCCATGGCCAGGCTGTGGCCACCGGCGGTCAGCGTTTCCAGGATCACGTTGAGGTTGGCCTCGCCCGCGCGCGCGCGGAAGATCGAGCGGCCGCCCATGCCGTCGAGCGGCTTGAGCACCGCCTCGCCGTGCTCGCCGACGAAGGCCTTGAGCGCGGCGTTGTCGCGGCTCACCAGGGTCGGCGGGCAGCACTGCGGGAACAGCAGCGCGGCCAGTTTCTCGTTGTAGTCGCGCAGGCCCTGGGGGTCGTTGACGACCATCGCGCCGGCCAGCTGGGCCAGGCCGAGCACCTGGGTGTCGTGGATGTATTCGTTGTCGACCGGCGGGTCCTTGCGCATCAGCACCACCTGGCCCGGGCCGAAGGTCAGCGTGCTCCAGTCGCCCAGTTCGAACCAGCCGGCCTTGTCGTCGCGCACCTTCAGCGGCGCCACTTTCGCCAGCGCCGTACCGTCGCGCACGGACAGCCCACCGGGTTGCACGTAATGCAGGCGATGGCCGCGGCGCTGCGCTTCCAGCAGCATGGCGAAGGTCGAGTCCTTGGCGATCTTGATCGACCCGATGGGGTCCATCACGACGACGATGTCGAGCGGCATGGCGGCACTGCTGGAAAGAATGCGGCAGATGGTAGCAGCCCGCCCGCCGCCCCCGGCCAGCCCGGTGGGCCGGACTGCGGCCCTGTGCCCGCCGTCCATCCGGACTGGTACCTGCGTCGCGGCTCGGGAACGGGGTCGTCGGCAGCGGCGGGGATCTGGGGTATACGCATCCCACGTGCCCGAAAGTCGCCCCGCTGGCCGGTCCCCCGACCCCCTGCTGTTCGATCTGGAAGCGGTTCCCGGCTTGACCGGGCCCGTGGCGCGTTCAGCATGCCCGCTGAAAAGTTTGCTTGACAGCTACGGCGCGGCTTGGAATAAAGACAGCTGGCGAAGTGCCCGCAGACGCGCGGCATTCGCACGGGGGAAATCGAAAATGCTAGACGAGGTCCGCAACGGCAGCCTCGGCGGTCTGAAGGTCATGGTGATTGATGACTCCAAGACCATCCGCCGAACCGCCGAAACGCTGTTGAAACGAGAAGGCTGTGAAGTGGTTACCGCCACCGACGGCTTCGAGGCGTTGGCGAAGATCGCCGACCAGCAGCCACAAATCATCTTTGTCGACATCATGATGCCGCGCCTGGACGGCTATCAGACCTGCGCCCTGATCAAGAACAACCATCTGTTCAAGGGCACGCCGGTCATCATGCTGTCATCGAAGGACGGGCTGTTCGACAAGGCGCGCGGGCGCATCGTCGGCTCCGAGCAGTACCTCACCAAACCATTCACCCGCGAAGAACTGCTCGACGCGATCCGAACGCACGTAAACGCCTGACCGGGGGGTAAGGCAACAAATGGCACGTATTCTTCTTATCGAGGACTCGCCGACCGATACGGCGGTCCTTACCCAGCTTCTTGAGCGCAATGGCCACCAGGTGCTGGCCTCGGGCAATGCCGAAGACGGCATTGAAACCTGCAAGCGCGAGAAGCCCGACCTGGTGATGATGGACGTCGTGCTTCCGGGCATGAACGGCTTCCAGGCGACCCGCGCGCTGTCGCGCGATGCCGACACCAGCACCATCCCGGTCCTGATCGTCAGCACCAAGGGCATGGACACCGACAAGGCGTGGGGTATGCGCCAGGGTGCCCGCGACTACATCGTCAAGCCGCCGCGCGAAGACGAGCTGATCGCCCGTATCAACGCCTTGCTGGGTGCCTGACACAGATGTTGCATTCGCCGTTCGATGTGCTGGTCGACTACGAGCGCCGCAGCCTGGCGCACGTGGTCGGTCTGCCCGAGCAGCTCGACGCGCCGGGCCTGTGGCGCGGCGTCGGTTACCGCATTGGTGACCGTCGCCTGGCCTCCGGCTTCGGCGAGGTGCTGGAAATCCTCCCGCTGCCGCAGGTCACCCCGGTGCCTGGCGCGCAGCCCTGGCTGCTCGGCCTGGCCAACGTCCGCGGCAGCCTGCTGCCGATCGTCGACCTCAAGCAGTTCCTGGAGGGCCAGCGCACCGTGCTGCATGAAAGCCAGCGGATCCTGCTGGTTCGCCAGCCCGGTGGCGACGTCGCCGTGCTGATCGACGAGCTCTACGGCCAGCGCAGCTTCCTGGAGCAGCAACTGGTCGAGGTCGAAGTCGAGCCGGTGGCCGAAGAGGGCACCGACCTGGCGCTCGCAGCTGGCCGTTACAGCCATTTCATCGAGCGCGCCTACCGCCTCGACAACCATACGTGGGGAATCTTCAGCCTGGATCGGCTGGCCCGCACGCCTGAATTCCGCCAAGCGGCCTCTGACATGCCGCGCACTGACATGTCGCGGTCCGAGAGCCGCTCCAGCAGCAACATTACCGAGGTCGAATCATGAGTGTCACTGCGATTGATAGCGCTGCCGGCAAGGGCCGTAGCCTTGGCGTCAACACCTGGCTGATCGTGCTGGGCATTTCGGTGCTGATCTTCGGCCTCAACACCGGTTACGCAACGTGGAAGGCGGCCCGGCTCGGTGGCGCCAGCTCCTCGGCCTCGGACCTGCAGGTGAACTCGCAGAAGCTCGCCGTGCAGGGCTCGGAGGCGGTCAGCGGTAACGCCGCGGCCTTCACCGCGTTCAAGGAAACCCGCGGCCAGATCGTCGCGGACGTGGAGCAGCTCAACACCAACTTCGGCGACACCGCCGGCGTCTCCGGTGCGATCAAGACCGTCGCCGACACCTGGGGCCCGCTCGGCAAGAGCGCCGACCAGGTGATCTCGAGCGAGACCGCGGTGCTGGCCCTGGCCGGCAACGCCGACAGCTTCACCAGCCGCGTGCCGCAGCTGCAGGCCCGCCTGGACGAACTGGTGCGCGCGATGTCGGCCTCCGGCTCGCCGTCCTCGCAGGTCTATATCGCCCTGCGCCAGGTGGTGCTGTCGGGCAAGATGAACGAACGCATCACCCAGATCCGCGCCGGTGGCAGTGGCGCTGCGCTGGCGGGTGAGGCCCTGGGCCGCGACGCCGCCGTGTTCGGCAACGTCCTGACCGGCCTGCGCAAGGGCGACGCCGCCTTCGGCGTGACCCCGCTGGGCAACAGCAACGCCCTGGCTGCACTGGCCCAGGCCGAGACGCTGTGGCTGGAAATGAAGAAGGACCTGGACGCCATCCTGTCCAGCTCGCAGAACCTGTTCCGCGCACAGGCCGCGGCCGAAGCGATCACCGGCGGCTCCAACAAGCTGCTGGCCGACAGCCAGAGCCTGTTCCGCGCCTTCACCGCGTTCGGTTCGCTCAAGGACACCAGCTTCGCCGGCAACCTGTGGATCTCGATCCTGTCCGGTGGCGCGGCGCTGCTCGCGATCGTCTTCCTGGTGTTCTCGCTCAACAGCCAGCAGAAGAAGCGCTACCTGACCACCAAGGAACTCAACGACCGTAACCAGGAGGCGATCATGCGCCTGCTGGACGAGATGGGTTCGCTCGCAGAAGGCGACCTGACCGTAAAGGCCACCGTCACCGAGGACATGACCGGCGCCATCGCCGACTCGATCAACTTCGCCGTCGAGCAGCTGCGCAGCCTGGTGCAGACCATTACCGATACCTCGGTGCAGGTCGCCGCCAGCGCCCAGGAAACGCAGGCCACCGCCATGCACCTGGCCGAGGCAGCAGAACACCAGGCGCAGGAAATCAACTCCGCCTCCAGCCGTATCAGTGAAATCGCGGCCTCGATCAACCAGGTGTCGCGCAACTCGGCCGAATCGGCGGACGTGGCGCAGCGCTCGGTGCAGATCGCGACCAAGGGCGCGGGCGTGGTGCGCCAGACGATCGCCGGCATGGACTCGATCCGCGACCAGATCCAGGAAACCTCGAAGCGAATCAAGCGACTGGGTGAAAGCTCGCAGGAAATCGGCTCGATCGTGGAACTGATCAACGACATTTCCGAGCAGACCAACATCCTGGCGCTGAACGCGGCAATCCAGGCGGCTTCGGCCGGTGAAGCAGGCCGCGGCTTCGCGGTCGTGGCCGACGAAGTGCAGCGACTGGCAGAACGCGCGTCCAACGCCACCAAGCGAATCGAAACGCTGGTCCAGACGATTCAGTCCGACACCAACGAAGCGGTCAGCTCGATGGAGCAGACGACCTCGGAAGTGGTCGCCGGTGCACGACTGGCCGAGGACGCGGGTACCGCACTGGGCGAGATCGAAAAGGTGTCGTCGGACCTGTCCAACCTCATTCAGGGCATCTCGACCGCTGCGCAGCAGCAGTCCAGTGCGGCATCGAACATCACCGCGACGATGAACACCATCCAGTCGATTACCGCGCAGACCTCGCAGGGTGCGAACCAGACGGCGGCGTCGATTGGAAACCTGGCGCAACTGGCCGCCGACCTGCGCCGCTCGGTCGCCGACTTCAAGCTGCCGGCCTGACAAGGACGAGGTCGATGAACAGGTTCAAATACGGCCGCCGGGACATGCCCGTCATGGGCATGCGCCACGGCACGCGCCGGGTCATCCCTGCGTGGGGTGAGCGATGACGGTGATGCGCGAAGCAATCGATACGACCACGCTGGGCTGGATCAAGCCGGAGCTTGACGAGACCCTGCGCCTGGCGCAGCAGGAAATCGAGGCCTATGCCGAGGATCCTGCCGACACCAGCCGCATGCGCCACTGCGCCGACCAGCTGCACCAGGTGCACGGCACCCTGCGCATGGTCGAGCTGTACGCACCGGCGATGGTCGCCGAGGAAATGGAGCGCCTGGCGCTGGCGTTGCAGCAGGGCAAGGTCGCCGACCGCGACGAGGCCTGTGCGGCGCTGATGCGCGGCGTGGTCCTGCTGCCAGACTACCTGGAGCGCCTGCAGGGCGGT
This sequence comes from Lysobacter sp. TAF61, assembly GCF_052113485.1. NCBI lineage: Bacteria > Pseudomonadati > Pseudomonadota > Gammaproteobacteria > Lysobacterales > Lysobacteraceae > Lysobacter > Lysobacter sp. TAF61. The sequence continues at coordinate 70,133 of NZ_JBFRDH010000008.1, read as the reverse complement.
CACCGCGATATCCCGATCGTGCTGCTGCCGCTGCTCAACGAACTGCGCGCCACGCGCGGCGAGGCGGGCCTCAACGAGAGCGTGCTGTTCGCGCCGGACCTGGACCGTCCGTTGCCGTCGAACCTGGTGTCGTCACCGGCCCAGCGCAGCACGCCTTCGCACAACACCTCCGGCCATCTGGCCGCATTGCGCGATGCCCTGGCCACCTGGCCGGAAGAGGGCAGCCCCGCGCATCCCGACAAGCTGGCAGGCGCCGTTGACGGCCTGCTCGCCGAAGTGGTGCTGGAGCCGGTCCGGCGCATGCTCTGGGTGGCCTCCTCGGTCGCCGGTGCACTGCGCGACGGCGCCCTGCCGGCCACGCGCGCGCTGCGCCAGGCCTTCGGTGGCGTCGAGCGCGAAGCGCGCCTGATGCTGGCCGACGACGGTTTCGCCGCGCCGCGCAGCGAGCCGGCCGCCGAACCGACCCGCCAGTTGCTCTACCACGTCGCCCACAGCGATGGCCGCCACCCGGCACTGGACGACCTGCGCCATACCTTCGAACTCGACTCGCACCTGCCGAGCGAGTCCGAACTCGAGCATGCACGCGGCAGCCTCAGCGGCCGCAATCGCGCGCTGCTCGACACCGTTGCCGCGGCGATCAAGGAAGACCTGCTGCGGGTCAAGGACGCCCTCGACCTGCACCTGCGCACCGGCCAGACCGATGTCGCCACCCTGCTGCCGCAGGTGGAAGCACTGACCCGCGTCAGCGACACGCTCGGCATGATGGGCCTGGGCGTTGCCCGCACCGTCGTGCTGCAGCAGCGCGACGCGATGCACGAGATCGTCAGCGGACGCCGTCCGGCCGATGAGGGCGCGCTGCTCGATGTCGCCGGCGCACTGCTCTACGTCGACGCTTCGCTGGACGACCAGGTCTCGCGCCTGGGCCTGCCCGACGAACAGGCCGACGACGACCTGCTTGCCGGTGAGGCGCGCAAGGTCCTCGACGTCGTGGTTCGCGAGGCCATCGCCAACTTCGGCGATGCCCGCCAGGCGTTCGTCGCCTTCGTCGAAACCAACTGGGACCACGCCGAGCTGGCCGAAGTGCCGCGCGTGCTGGACGAAGTCGGCGGCGCGCTGCGCATGCTGGAGCTCGTGCAGCCGGCCGACTACCTGACCGGCGTCAAGCGCTACACCGAGGTCGAGCTGATCGGCCGCAAGCGCGTGCCCAATGGCCAGCAGCTCGACACCCTGGCCGATGCACTGGCCAGCCTGGAGTACTACCTCGAGGCACTGCGCGAGCAGCGCCCGAACCGCAACAACATCCTCGACATCACCCGCCAGAGCCTGGAATCGCTGCGCTACTGGCCGCTGCCGGAATTCGACATCGCCGCGACGATGGCGCCCAGTTCGCCGATCACGCGCGAAGAGCTGGCCAACGTTCCGGACTTCGAACTGTCCGACACGATCACCCTGGGCACGGTCGCGATGCCGGCTTCGGCCGAGCCTGCCAAGGTCGCCGAGGTTGCCGCAGCGGCTGCACCGGCGCCGGTCGTGGTGCACGCCCCGATCGCGACCACGCCGCAGGCGATCGCCGCCGGTGGCTTCGAGCACAGCGACGACATCGACGACGAGATCCGCGAGGTGTTCCTCGAGGAGCTCGACGAAGAGATCCGCCATCTGGGCGACCTGCTGCCGGTCTGGCACGGCGCGCCGGAAGACAGCGAGCGGCTGCGTCCAATCCGCCGCGTGTTCCACACCCTCAAGGGCAGTGGCCGCCTGGTGGGCGCCAAGACCCTGGGCGAGTTCAGCTGGAAGATCGAGAACCTGCTCAACCGCGTTCTCGACGGCACCCGTCCTGCCAGCCCGGCGGTCATGGGCCTGGTGGGGCATGCCTACACCGCGCTGCCGCAGCTGCACGCGGCGCTGCGCAACGAAGGCACGATCACGGCCGACCTGGCCGGCATGGAAGCCCATGCCGACCGCCTGGCCGAAGGCGACGAAAGCCTGTACACGCCGGCCGCGGCCGGTGCTGCGGCGGTGGTTGCCGACGAGCCGGTGGTGGCCGAAGAGCTGACGCTGGAAGCCGTCAGCCTCGACGTGCTCGCCGAAGAACCCGAAGTCGAGGTCGTCGAGGTCGTCGAGGCCGTCGAGGCCGTCGAAGTCGAGATGGCGATCGAAGAGCTGGCTCCGGTGGTCGCCATCGAGCCGGGCACGCCCGCCTCGGTCGACGCGGTGCTGCTGGAGATCCTCGATGCCGAGGTCAGCGGCCACCTGGTGACGATCGAACAGTGGCTGGCCGAAGCCAACCACGGTCCGCGCCTGGTCGACGACGGCCTGCAGCGCTCGTTCCATACGCTCAACGGCGCGTTCGCGATGACCGAAGTGCCGGTCATCACCGAGATCACCGGTCCGACCGAAATCTACGTCAAGCGCCTGCTTGCCTCGGCCACGCCGGCCAGCGGTGAAGGCGTGGCGGCGATGGCCGATGTTGCCGACGCGATCCGCCGCACCCTCGCCACGCTGAAGACGCCGGCGCCGCGCGTGCCTGCATTCGAAGGCCTGGCCGCGCGCATGCGCGCCCTGCGCGACAGCCTGCCGGACGCACGCCAGTCGATGCCGGTCAACATCGAGCCGGTCGACACTGACATCGCCATGGACGATGGCGACGAGATCCAGCTGACGTCGTTCGACCTGAGCGAGTTCACCGACCTGGCGTCCGACGTCGGTCCGGATTTCCTCGCCGAGCCGTCGCAGGCCGCGCGCGTGGAAGCCGAACTGGCCGAGGCGCGCCGCATCGAAGCCGAACGCCTTGCGATCGAAGAGGCCAATGTCGGCCAGATCGACGTCGAGCGCGTGCCGGCCGAACGTTTTGGCCTGGAGCAGAACGAAGCCGAGCGCCAGGCCATGGCGCAGCTCGAGCAGGAAGCGCGTCTCGAGGCCGAGCGCCTCGAAGCCGAACGCCTCGAAGCCGAACGCCTCGAAGCCGAACGCCTCGAAGCCGAACGCCTCGAAGCCGAGCGTCTCGAAGCCGAGCGTCTCGAAGCCGAACGCCTCGAAGCCGAGCGCCTCGAAGCCGAGCGTCTCGAAGCGGAGCGCCTCGAAGCCGAGCGCCTCGAAGCGGAGCGTCTCGAAGCCGAACGCCTCGAGGCAGAACGCCTCGAAGCAGAGCGTCTCGAAGCAGAACGCCTCGAAGCCGAGCGTCTCGAAGCCGAGCGCCTGGCAGACGAAGAGCGCGAGTACGCCCGCCTCGAAACCGAATACGCCGAAGCCGAACGTGTCGCCCGCGAACAGCAGGCGGCAGCGATCGAGGCCGCGTCGATTGGCCTGGCCGCATTCGCCGATGCGGGTGCGCCGGGCGCCAACGAATCCGACGGTGGCGAAGACGAACCGGCTGGCCACGAGCCGCAGGCCGAAGTCGCGCACGCCGATGCCGCCAGCGACGAACAGGAACCGGCCGTTGCCGCACTGATCGCGCATGCACTGGCCGGCAGCGACGACCCCGACGAAGCGTTGGACCTGAGCGGACTGGATCCGGAACTGGTCGACATCTTCGTCGAGGAAGCCAGCGACCTGCTCGACCATTCCGACGGCCTGCTGGCGCAACTGCGCCAGGCGCCGGGCGATCGCGAGCCGGTGGTGGGCCTGCAGCGCGACCTGCATACCATCAAGGGTGGCGCGCGCATGGCCGGCATCATGGCCGTGGGCGAACTCGGCCACGCCATGGAATCGCTCCTGGAAGCGGTCGCCGAACAGCGCTGCGAGCTCGGACGCGATGGCGTGCCGCTGCTCGAGCACGGTTTCGACCGCCTCCATGCCATGGTCACCCGCGTTGGCGAACGCCGCGCGATCGCCATGCCGGACGAACTCATCGCGCAGTTCGACGCACGCGCCCGCGGCCAGTCGTACGTTCCCGCGACGCCGGTCGAACCGGCCAAGCCGGCCGCGACCACCGTCACGGCGGAACCGCCGCAGCACGTCGAACTCAAGCCGCTGTCTGCACCGATCAGCGATGCCCCGGCGGGCGACGAAGACGACATCGGTGTTCGCGCGCCGCAGGAGCAGGTGCGCATCCGCGCCGACCTGCTCGACCGTCTCGTCAACTACGCCGGTGAGGTCGCGATCTACCGCGCCCGACTGGAACAGCAGCTCGGTGCCTTCCGCGGCGCCATCGCGGAAATGGCAGCGACCAACACGCGTATGCGCGACCAGCTGCGCCGCCTGGAAATCGAAACCGAAGCGCAGATCGTCGCCCGCTACCAGCGCGAAGGCGATCTGGCCGAGCAGGCGTTCGATCCGCTCGAGCTCGACCGCTTCTCCAACCTGCAGCAGCTGTCGCGTGCACTGGCCGAGTCGGCCGCTGACCAGACCAGCCTGCAGACCACGCTCGACGACCTGACCCGCCAGTACGAAACCCTGCTGCTGCAGCAGTCGCGCGTGAGCTCGGAACTGCAGGAAGGCCTCATGCGCACGCGCATGGTGCCGTTCGACGGCCTGCTGCCGCGTCTGCGCCGCGTCGTCCGCCAGGCCTCGGGCGAACTGGGCAAGCATGTCCAGCTCAAGCTCGACGGCACCCAGGGCGAACTCGACCGCAACGTGCTCGAGCGCATGACCGCGCCGCTGGAACACATGCTGCGCAACGCGGTCGCGCATGGCCTGGAAACGCCGGACAAGCGCCGCAAGGCGCACAAGCCGGAAGAAGGCACGATCCGCATCGCGGTCCGCCGCGAAGGTTCGGAAGTGGTGCTGGAAGTCGGCGACGACGGTGCCGGTCTCGACCGCGCCGCGATCCGCCGCCGTGGCGAAGAGCGCGGCCTGGTGCCCGCTGGCGCGACGCTGTCCGATGCCGCCCTCGATGCACTGATCCTGGAACCGGGCTTCTCCACTGCAGATGCGGTGAGCCGCCTGTCCGGTCGCGGCGTCGGCATGGACGTGGTCGCCAGCGAAGTGCGCCAGCTCGGCGGCACGCTCGACATCCATTCGGTCCCGGGCAAGGGTGTCAACTTCACCCTGCGCCTGCCGCAGACGCTCGCGGTCACCCAGGCCGTGTTCGTCCGCATCGGCGAGACCACCTTCGCCGTGCCGATCGCCTCGGTCCGCGGTGTCGGCCGCATCGCCCGCGACCGCCTCGACATGGCCGATGCGACCTACCGCTACGGCGGCGAGGACTACTCGGTCCATGATCTGGGCGCGCTGGTCGGCCACGGCACCGCCAAGGCCGAAGGCCACCTGCAGATGCCGCTGCTGCTGATCCGCTCCGGCGATCTGCGTGCCGCGGTCTGCGTCGACCAGGTCGTCGGCAACCGCGAAATCGTGGTGAAGGCGGTCGGTCCGCAGGTCGCTTCGGTGCCGGGTATCTTCGGCGCGACCATCATGGGTGACGGCCGCGTGGTCGTGATCCTCGACGTCGCCCCGCTGGTGCGCCGCCAGATGCTGCTGCCGCGCGACCACGTGCCGGTCGTTGCCGCACCGGTCGAACAGCGCCGCGTGCCGCTGGTGATGGTGGTCGACGACTCGGTGACGATGCGCAAGGTCACCGGCCGCGTGCTGGAACGCCACAACTTCGAGGTCCTCACCGCGAAGGATGGCATCGACGCACTCGAACGCATGACCGACCGCGTGCCGGACCTGATGCTGCTCGACATCGAAATGCCGCGCATGGACGGTTATGAGCTGGCCACCGCGATGAAGGGCGATTCGCGCCTGCGCGGCGTGCCGATCGTCATGATCACTTCGCGTACCGGCGACAAGCATCGCCAGCGCGCGTTTGAAATCGGCGTGGAGCGTTACCTCGGCAAGCCGTACCAGGAGCCGGAACTGATCCGCAACGTCTACGAACTGCTCGGCATCAATGCGCCGGGCGCGGGGGCATCGCGCAATCATGAGTGAGTCTTCGCGTCGCGCGGTGCTGCTGGCGCGACCGGGCGCGGCGTGTGAACGCCTGCGCTCGGCGCTCTCCGACGCCGGTGCCGAACTGGTGCTGGAGGCCGACCCGACCACGCTCGATCCGTCCGCGCTCGGCCTGGCCGCGCCGCAGGTGATCGTGGTGGCGCTGGACGCGGCCACCGAGGATGCGATCGAACGTTTCGACCCGGTGCTGGGCGATCCTGCGGTCGAAGTCATCTATGAGGAGGCGGCGCTTGCCGCCAGCCGCGAAGGCTGGGACCTGGCGCGCTGGACGCGGCACCTGGCCGCGAAGCTGCAGGGTCATGGCAACGTGTTGCCGCCGGGCCACGAGCCGGAAGGCGACGGTGAGGAGTTCGGCGCCGGCACGGCCGTGCCCGAAGCCGCGACCGCCATTGCCGAAGCACCGCTCGCGCTTGCACCGGAACCGGTCGCACCGGAACCGGTCGCAGCGGTGCCTGAGCCCGAGATGGCGCCGGCCCCGGTCGCAGTCGAGACGATGCACCTGAGCCCGTTCGACCCGGTCGCCGCGGAGCTTCACTTCGAAGCGCCCATGGCGGTCACCGCCACGCCGGCGCTGCTGGACGAGCAGGCACTGGACGCGATCGACATGCCGCTGCTCGACGAGCCGGGCATGGTGTCGACCGACGACGATGCGCTGGTGATCGAGCCGTTCGAATCCAGCTTCGACTACGAAATTTCGCCGGCCCAGGCGCCGGTCGCCGTCGAACTGCTCGACGACCTGCAACTGCTCGATACCGTACAACCGGTAGCCATGCCGCAACACGCAACGCCGGCCGAACCGGTGCTGCTGTTCGAGGCAAGCCGCTCGCTCGACATCGCCAGTGACGACAGCGCGCCGATCACCACGCCTGCGGCCCCGGCCGCTGCCGCGCCGTCGGCTCCGGACTGGTCGTTCGCCGACGAGAACTCCGGCGCCGCCGCCAGCACCGAAAGCCGCGCCGCCAACAACCGTTTCCAGCGCGACCTGGGCGACCTCGAGACCCGCATCTCCGCACTGGAGCTGGTCGAAGACCGCACCACCGTGCACAGCAACGGCGCCGTCCTGGTGCTCGCCGGCATTGGCGGTCCCGACGCGGTGCGCCAGCTCCTGGGCGCGCTGCCGGACACGTTCCCGCGCCCGGTGCTGGTGCAGCAGCGCCTCGATGGTGGCCGCTACGACCGGCTGGTCGCGCAGATGCAGCGCGCCACGCCGTTGCAGGTTCGCCTGGCCGAACCGGGCCTGCTGGCGATGGCCGGTTCGATCTACATCCTGCCCGCCGAGATCGGCATCTCCGTCAACGAGCACGGCATCCGTTTCACCGAAGGCGAGGGCGACGTGATCGCCTCGCTGCCGTCGGCCGATTCGGCGGTGTTGCTGCTCAGCGGCAGCGACCCGGCCCGTGTCGACGCAGCCATGAACCACTCCTGGGCGGGCGCACTCGTGGCCGGCCAGGCGACCGACGGTTGCTATGACGCGGCCGCATCCACCGCATTGATCGCGCGCGGCGGCGTCGCCGGGCAGCCGGTCGAACTGGCCGAACGTCTGATCGCACGTTGGCGTTGAGCCGGCAGACAGGACCTTACAGATGCCGCATCGAAACCATTCCAATCATTCCGGCGGCAAGCACGCCGCCTCGGTTCCGGTTGTCGAAAACGACATCCGGGGCGTGTTGATCCAGGTTGCCGGCGGCCGCCTGCTGCTGCCCAACGCGACCATCGCCGAAGTGCTGTCGTACGCCGAGCCCGAACCGCTGGCCGACGTGCCGGACTGGCTGCTGGGCCGCATGCGCTGGCGCGGCTGGCAGCTGCCGCTGGTGGCATTCGCACGACTGGCCGGCCTGGCCGACGAACGCGGTGGCCTGGGCAGCAAGGTGGTGGTGCTGCGTGCGCTCGGTGGCAACCCGCGTGCGCCGTACTTCGCCATGCTGACCCAGGGCTTCCCGCGCCTGGTCACCGTGTCGCGCGACACCCTGGTGGTGGTGGACGACGCCAACGAGCTGCCCAACGGCGTGCAGGCGCGGGTACTGCTCAACGAGGATGCGGCGTTCCTGCCTGACCTGGAGTCGATCGAGGCCCAGGTCGGCGCGGTGCTGGTGCAGGCGGCTTGACCACAACGACCGTGGCAGCGCCGACGCGCTTTGCCTCGGTGGATGCGCTGCGTGGCATCACCGTTGCGGCGATGCTGCTGGTCAACAACCCCGGCGACTGGGGCCATGTCTACGCGCCACTGGAGCACTCGGCGTGGAACGGCTGCACGCCGACCGACCTGGTCTTCCCGATGTTCCTGTTCATCGTCGGCGTGTCGATCACGCTGGCGTTGATGCCGCGCCTGGAGCGTGGCGACGCGCGCGCCGCACTGACGCGAAGCGTACTGACGCGCGCCGCGCGCATCGTCGGCCTGGGCCTGCTGCTGCATCTGTGCGCGCTGTGGGCTTTCGACCTGGCCCACTACCGCGTGTTTGGCGTGCTGCAGCGGATCGGTCTGTGTTTCGCCGCGGCGGGCATGCTCGCGCTGTACACGCGGCCGCGCACGCAATGGCTGGTGCTCGCCGGCCTGCTGCTGGGCTACGGGGCATTGCTGGCGGCCGGCGGCAGCTACGAACCCTTCGTCAATATCGCCAGCCGCGTCGACCACGCGCTGCTGGGCGTGCACGTGTACCAGATCGATCCGGCCAGCGGCCGCGGTCATGATCCCGAAGGCCTGGTGAGCACGCTGGGCGCGCTGGCGACCACCGTACTGGGCATCCGCGCCGGCGACTGGTTGCGGCGCGGTGATTCGCGCGCGCTGTGGCTGGCCGGTGCAGTCGCCATGGCACTGGGTCTGGCCTGGTCGTGGTGGCAACCGCTCAACAAGAACCTGTGGACGTCGTCCTATGTGCTCTGGACCGGCGGCATCGCCTGCTGGGTGCTGGCGCTGGCGCACCGGTTGGTCGATCGCCAGGGACTTCCCGCACTGGGCAGGGCCTTCGGCGTCAACGCGATCGCCGCCTATGCGGGCTCGGCTTTCATGCTGTACGCGCTGGTCGCTTTCGGCTGGCTTGAGCCGCTGTACCAGCACGCGTTCGCCGCTTGGATGACGCCGCGCTTCGGGCCGTTCGTGCCGTCGCTGGCGTATGCGATCGCGTTCGTCCTGGTGTGGTGGCTGGTCGTGCGCGTGCTCGACGCGCGAAAGATCTACTTCAAGATCTGACCGTCATCCCGAGATTCGTCATCCCCGCGGAGGCGGGGATCCATGCCCTACTGCAGGTCGCCGAACCGCGCCTGCAACGCCGCAACCGCCGCCAGGCCCGCGCTTTCGGTGCGCAGGATGCGCGGGCCCAGCCGCAGCCCCTGGAAGCCTGCTGCGCGCAGCTGCTCGCGATCGAGCGGCGACCAGCCGCCTTCCGGACCGATCGCCAGGTACACCGGCGCGCTGATGTCCGGCGACAGGCCGGTGAATGACAGCTCGCCTTCCGGGTCCAGGATCAGGCGCAGGCCGCCCGCAGGCAGCGCTGCCAGCGTGGCTGCCAGCGTGACCGGCGCGGCGACCGCGGGCACGGCGGCACGGCCGCTCTGCTCGCACGCCGACGACACCACGCTGCGCCAGTGCGCAAGCCGCTTCTCCGCGCGGGCCTCATCGAGTTTCACTTCGCTGCGCTGCGACCACAGCGGATGGAATGCGGCGGCGCCCAGCTCGGTCGCCTTCTGCAGGATCAGGTCCATCTTCTCGCCGCGCGCCACGCCCTGCAGCAGCACCAGCCGCAATGGCGACTCGCGATCGACCTGGCTGGACGCATCGATCGCCACGCGCAGCTCGCGCTTGCCCAGGGCGATGATCCGCGCCGCGTAGTCGTGGCCATCGCCGTTGAACAGCACGCAGGCGTCGCCAACGCCCAGGCGCAGGACCCGGCCGAGATGGGCTGCCGCGCTTTCGGGCAGGACGACTTCGCTGCCGGCCGCCAGCGGCTGGTCGACGTGGACACGTGTCATGCGCATGAAGTGGCCTCGTCGATGGCGGCGCGGGTGGTGTCGGCAAGCAGTTGCAATGCCCGCTCGTCGACGCAGTACGGCGGCATCCAGTACAGCACGTCGCCGAGCGGTCGCAGCAGCACGCCGCGGTCGAGCGCGGCGCGGTAGGCGCGCAGGCCGACACGCGCGGCAGGCTCGAAGGCGGCCCCGCGTTTGCCGCCGGGCGTCAGTTCGAAGGCGACGATCATGCCGGCCTGGCGCACATCGGCGACATGGCGGTGGTCAGCCAGTGGCGCGGCCAGGGCCGTCATCCGCGCCGCGGTGTCGCGGTTGCGGACGATCACCTGGTCGCTGGCGAAAATGTCCAGGCTGGCCAGCGCGGCGGCACAGGCCAGCGGGTTGCCGGTGTAACTGTGCGAATGCAGGAACGCCTTCTCGCGCGAATCGTCGAGGAAGCCGTCGTAGATGGTCTGCGTGGCCAGCACCGCCGCCAGCGGCAGGGCGCCGCCGGTCAGTCCCTTGGACAGGCACAGCAGGTCCGGCTGGACGCCACTTTGCTCGCTGGCGAACAGCGTGCCGGTACGTCCGAAGCCGACCGCGATCTCGTCGCAGATCAGGAACACGCCATGGGCATCGCACAGTTCGCGTACGAGTTTGAGGTACGCCGGGTCGTGCATGCGCATGCCGCCTGCGCATTGCACGCGCGGTTCCAGGATCAGCGCGCAGACCTCTTCACCGTGCTGCTCGAGCACGATGCGCAGGGCATCGGCGGCGCGGCGCGCACGATCGGTCGGGGTCTCGCCTTCCTCGCACAGGTAGGCGTCAGGCGAGGGTGCGAACAACGCTTCGGCCAGCAGCGGCGCATAGACGCGCCGGTACAGCGGGATGTCGCCGACTGCGAGCGCGCCCAGGGTTTCGCCGTGGTAGCCGTTGTCGAGCGCGATGAACTTGGTCCGGCGCTCGACGCCGCGATTGCGGAACCAGTGGAACGCCATCTTCAGCGCGACCTCGACGCCGGCCGAGCCGTTGTCGGCGTAGAACACCTTGCTCAGCGGTTCGCGCCCCGGTTCGCGCGGGGCGATGGTCAGCAATCGCTCGGCCAGCTCGACTGCCGGCGCGTGCGAGCAACCGGCGAGGATGACGTGCTCGAGCGTCATCGCCTGTTGCGCGATGGCGGCGGCGATTCGCGGCTCGGCATGGCCGAACAGGTTGGTCCACCAGCTGCTGATCGCGTCGAGGTAGTGGCGGCCGTCGCGGCCGACCAGCCACGCGCCTTCGCCGCGTGCGATCGGCAGCAGGGGCAGGGTGTGGGGATGCTCGCGCATCTGCGTGCACGGATGCCACAGCACCGCCAGGTCGCGGGCGCGCCAGGCATCGGCATCGCCTGCATGTGCACCTGCCCCGACACCGGCCTCTGCTAGCATCTGGTCATCGTGAGTCTTCTTCTGCATCCCTCCATTATCCCGCCTGGCGGCGCGCGCTGCAGCGCCGCGACCGGGGCCTGCCACGGAACCAGGCCATGAGCCGCCGGCTGCCGACCATCCACAGCGTCACCGAACACGACGCCGGCCCGTACCGGCTGGAACGACTCGACCTGGAGTTCGCCAACGGCGAGCGCCGCCACTACGAGCGCCTGCACGGGCGCGGCCACGGTGCGGTGGTGGTGGTGCCGCTGCTGGACGCCGATACCGTGTTGCTGGTGCGTGAGTACGCCGCAGGCGTGCACCGCTACGAGCTGGGACTGGTCAAGGGCAGGATCGACGCCGGCGAGACGCCCGAGCAGGCCGCCGACCGCGAACTCAAGGAAGAGGCCGGCTACGGCGCGCGCTCGATCACCGTGCTGCGTTCGCTGACCCTCGCCCCGACCTACATGAGCCACCAGGCGCACCTGGTGCTGGCGCGCGACCTGTACCCGGAGCGATTGCCGGGTGACGAGCCCGAGGAGCTGGAAGTGGTCCCCTGGAAGCTCGACGACCTGCACCAGCTGATCCTGCGCGAGGACTTCTCCGAAGGCCGCAGCATCGCCGCCCTTTTCATTGCCCGCGAGTGGCTGAGGACGCACCAGACATGACGCCGAACACGATTCCTGCCGAGGTGCGCGAAGGCGTGATCGCGCTGGCACACGACGCCGCCTCCGCCATCCTGGGCATCTACGACAGCGACTTCGCCGTCGAGCACAAGGACGACAATTCGCCACTGACCGCGGCCGACCTGGCTGCGCACCGCTGCATCGTCGATGGACTGGCGCGGTTGACCCCGGACATCCCGGTGATCTCCGAGGAATGCGCCGACGTGGTGCCTGCGGCGCAGCGCAGGCAGTGGCAGCGGCTGTGGCTGGTCGATCCGCTCGACGGAACGCGCGAGTTCGTCAAGCGCAACGGCGAGTTCACCGTGAACATCGCACTGATCGAAGACGGCGTCGCCGTGTTCGGCGTGGTGCAGGCGCCGGTGACCGGCACGCTCTGGCATGGCGGCGCCACGCTGGGCGCGTTTCGGCGTGAAGGCGGCCATGAGCAGGCCGTGCGCGTACGCGCGCCGGCGACTGCCCCGTTGCGCGTGGCGGCCAGCCGTTCGCACCGCGATTCGCGCACCGAATCGTTCATCGCCCGCATGGGTTCGGCCGAGCCGCTGGGCCTGGGCTCGTCGCTGAAGTTCTGCGCCCTCGCCGAAGGCCGGCTGGATATCTACCCGCGCTTTGGCCCCACCAGCGAGTGGGATACCGCCGCAGGCCAGTGCGTGCTCGAAGGCGCCGGTGGTGCAGTGCTCGACCCGCAGGGCCGCCCGTTCCGCTACAACCAGCGCGAGGCCATCCTCAACGGCGACTTCATCGCCCTGGGCGACACCGCGCTGCCGTGGCGGCAGTGGCTGGGCGAGTGTGCCAGGCCATGACCGCCCCTGCACAACGCGTCTCTGGACAACACGTCTCAGGACAGCACGTCTGTGCACACCAGGCCATCGAGCGCCTGCTCGCCATCATGGCCCGGCTGCGCGACCCGCAGACCGGCTGTCCGTGGGACGTGGAGCAGGACTTCGCCAGCATCGCGCCGTACACGATCGAGGAGGCCTACGAGGTCGCCGACGCGATCGATCGCGGCGATCTGGACGACCTCAAGGACGAACTGGGCGACCTGCTGCTGCAGGTGGTGTTCCACGCGCGCATGGCGCAGGAGCAGGGCGCCTTCGAGTTCGGCGACGTGGTCGCCGCCATCAGCGACAAGATGGTACGGCGCCATCCCCACGTGTTCGCTGATGCCGCCGTCGAGGACTCCGAAGCGCAGACCCTCGCCTGGGAGGAGCACAAGCGCCGCGAGCGCGAGGACAACGGCCATCCGGACACGTCCGCGCTCGCCGGCATCGCCCGCGGCCTGCCCGAGTGGCAGCGTGCGGTGAAGCTGCAGAAGCGCGCCGCGCGGGTCGGCTTCGACTGGCCCGAGGTCACCCCGGTGATCGCCAAGCTGCATGAAGAGATCGAGGAGGTGCGGGCCGAGTTCGCCGCGCTCGACGCCGATCCCGACGATGCCGCCGCGCGCGACCGCCTGGAGGACGAGATCGGCGACGTGCTGTTCGTCTGCGCCAACCTCGCGCGCCATGCCAAGGTCGACGTTGGCGCTGCGTTGCGCCGGGCCAACCACAAGTTCGAGCGTCGCTTCCGGGCGATGGAATCACTGGCGCAGGCCGACGGCTCCGCACTGGAAGGCCAGTCGCTGGAAGCCCAGGACCGCTACTGGGAGCGAGCCAAGGCCGCGGAGAAGTCAGGGGAGTAGGGACGGGCCTGCGCGTCGGCACACGGGCTTTGCCCGGGACGGGCTTGCCGGCGTACGGGAGCCGGTGCACGATCACCGCTGCAGGCCAACGGGGGCCCTGGGAGTCACAACGTGCAGCGCTTCGCCAGCTTCCGCGAGTTCTACCCGTACTACCTCAGCGAGCACAGCCATCGCACCAGCCGGCGTCTGCATTTCGTCGGCAGCTGCGGCGTGCTGGTGCTGCTCGCCCTGGCGATCGTCCAGCGCAATGGCTGGTGGCTGCTGGCCGCGCTGCTGTGTGGCTATGGCTTCGCCTGGGTCGGCCATTTCTTCTTCGAGAAGAACCGCCCGGCGACGTTCCGCCATCCGATCTATTCGTTCGCTGGCGACTGGGTGATGTTCAAGGACATGCTCAGCGGCAGGATCAGGTTCTAGGCCGTACCTGCGTCATTCCAGGAAGATCAGCCAGGCCGCCACCGCGATCAGGGCGAAGCCGGCCCAGTGGTTCCATTTCAGCGGTTCGCCCAGGTACCAGGCCGAGAAGCCGGCGAACACCAGCAGGGTGATCACTTCCTGCATGCCCTTGAGCTGAGGCGCCGAATAGACCGCGCTGCCAATTCGGTTGGCGGGCACCATCAGGCAGTACTCGAAGAAGGCGATGCCCCAGCTGACCAGGATCGCCGCCATCAGGGGAGTCGACTTGTACTTCAGGTGCCCGTACCAGGCAAAGGTCATGAACAGGTTCGAGCCAAGCAGCAGCAGGATGGGGTAAATGCGTTCAACGGGCATGGGGATTGTCGGCCGTAGGGATTGTGTTCAGCTTAAACACCGCGCCTTCACGAAACATGCACACGGTCATCGGCAGCCTTCACAAAGCTGAAGGGTTGGAGGGGTTTGCATGCAGGGTACCGGCACAAGGGACGGCGGTCTGGTCCTGATCGTGGAGGACAACCGCAACATCTCGGAGATGGTCGGCGAATATCTGGAGGGCCGTGGCTTCGAGGTGGACTATGCCAGCGACGGCCTTGATGGCTATCGACTGGCGACCGAAAACAACTATGACGTAGTGGTACTGGATCTGATGTTGCCACGCATGGACGGCGTGGAGTTGTGCAAGAAGCTGCGCGAGGAGGCGCGCAAGTCGACGCCGGTGCTGATGCTGACCGCGCGCGACACGCTCGACGAGAAGCTCACGGGGTTGGGGGCAGGGGCGGACGATTACCTGACCAAGCCATTCGCCATCCAGGAACTGGAAGCACGGTTGCGCGCGTTGATCCGGCGCGAACGTCGCCAGGTGGGTGGTGAAGTGCTCAAGGTCGCCGACCTGGTGCTCGATCCGGCCAGCCTGCGCGTGACCCGCGGTGGCAGCGAACTGCAGCTCTCGCCGATCGGCCTGCGTCTGCTGACGATACTGATGCGCGAATCGCCACGCGTGGTCAGCCGCCAGGAAATCGAGCGCGAGATCTGGGGCAACGGCCTGCCCGATTCGGACACTTTGCGCAGCCATCTCTACAACCTGCGCAAGACCATCGACAAGCCGTTCGACAAGCAACTGCTGCACACGGTGCAGAGTGCCGGCTACCGCGTTGCCGATATCTCGCAGCCACCCGAGTAACCAGCCAGCGCCATGCGGCACGGACTTCCGCGCAGGATCAAGCTTGCGTTCATCACGCAGGCGTTGATCGGCAGCATCGTGATCACGGTGGGCATCCTGCTCGCCGGCGTGATCGTGCGCCAGGAAGTCATCGAGCAGCGCGTGCGACAGGAAGCGCAGGCGTTCTGGAAGGCGTACGCCGCCGACCCCAACCACAGCCTTCCGAGCAGCTCGACGATGTCGGGCTACGTGGTGATCCCCGGCCAGGTCAATCCGAAGCTGCCGGCCGAATTGAACGGCCTGGGCCCGGGCGTGCAGCGCCTGCCCGACAGCCGCAGCCTGGTGTATGTCGACCGCCGCCCGCAGGGAACGCTGTACCTGGTGTTCTCGGCGTGGATGGCCGACCAGTCGGTGCTGATGACCGGGCTGGTCTCGCTGCTGCTCTCACTGATCACCAGCGGTGTGCTGATCTGGCTGACCTACCGGACCTCAAAGCGACTGGTGACGCCGGTGAGCTGGCTCGCCAACCAGGTCGCGCACTGGGACCCGCGCGACCCCGACGCCAGCGCGATCGCGCCGGCGCGGTTGCCCGCCGACGCCAGCGACGAAGTGCGCAAGCTGTCCAAGGCGCTGACCGGGCTGTCGGAGCGGGTCAGCGACTTCGTCCGTCGCGAGCGCAACTTCACCCGCGACGCCAGCCATGAGCTGCGCACGCCGCTGACCGTCATCCGAGTGGCCACCGACCTGATGCTGGCCGACCCGGAAACCAGCCCGCGCGCGCAGCGCTCGCTGGCGCGCGTGCAGCAGGCCGGCCGCGACATGGAGTCGGTGATCGAGGCCTTCCTGATCCTCGCCCGCGAAGCCGACGTGGCGCCGCAAAGCGAGGAGTTCGAGGTGCGCGACATCGTCGCCAGCGAAGTCGAGCGGATCCGGCCGATGCTGGCCGGGCGACCGGTCGAGCTGACCTTCCACGATGAGGGTGGCCCGCGGCTGGTGGCGCCGCCGCACGTGCTGCGGGTGATGGTCGGCAACCTGCTCAGCAACGCCGTGCGCTTCACCGGCAGCGGACACATCGAAGTGCGCGTCATGCCCGACCGGGTGGTAATCCGCGACAGCGGCATCGGCATGTCGCCGGAGATCCTGGCCAAGGCCTTCGACCCGTTCTTCCGTGCCGAGTTTGTCGAAAGCGACGGCAAGGGCATGGGCCTGTCGATCGTGCGCAGGCTCGGCGAGCGCTTCGGCTGGCCGGTCACCCTGGCCAGCGAACCGGGACAGGGCACGACGGCGGTGATCCGGTTCCAGTAAGGCGCGGTGTTGCGTCGATAGGCGGATGGCGCCACCGGGATGACAATGGGCTGAACCATCCGGTCCTCCTGCTGTCAACGCAACGCCACTTCGCGCGTTGGCGCGGGCATAACCTTTGAATCGAGCCACATGAGCGCAGCCCGCAAGTCCCCCCAGTCGTCGAGCCCCGCCCGCAAGTCCAATGTGTGGATCCGCCGCGGCATCGCCGCCGCCATCGTGCTCGCGCTGGCCGGAGGCGGATTCTGGTATTTCCGCCAGCGCGATGCCGAAGCCGCCACTGGCGCGTATCGCACTGCTCCGGTCGAACGCGGCGACATTCGCGTCGCCATTTCCTCGACCGGCACGCTCAGCGCCATTTCGACCGTCACCGTCGGCAGCCAGATTTCCGGCCAGGTGACCGACGTGCTGGTCGACTTCAACGACCCGGTCAAGCGCGGACAGGTCATCGCCCGCATCGACCCCAAGACCTACCAGGCGCAGATCGCGCAGGGCAACGCGCAGATCGCCAATGCCCGCGCCGCACTGTCGCAGGCGCAGGCGGCGCTGGTGAATGCCGAGCTCGACTACCGCCGCAAGGCCGACCTCGGCGCGCGCCAGCTGGTTGCGCGCAGCGACGTCGACCTGGCCCGCGCCGCGCTCGACCAGGCGCGTGCACAGGTCAACGCCGCGCAGGCTTCGATCCAGCAGCAGACCGCATCCACCGAAACGACCCAGGTCAACCTCGACCGCACGGTGATCCGTTCGCCGGTCGACGGCGTCGTGCTGACCCGCAGCATCGAACCGGGCCAGACCGTGGCGGCCAGCCTGCAGGCGCCGGAACTGTTCAAGATCGCCGAGGACCTGGCGAAGATGAAGATCGAACTGGCGGTGGACGAAGCCGACATCGGCCAGGTCCGCACCGGCCAGGGCGTGTCGTTCACCGTCGACGCCTTCCCGGACCGGCAGTTCCGCGGCACCGTCGAACAGGTCCGGTTGTCGGCGACGACCACGAACAATGTTGTCACCTATCCGGTCGTGGTGACGGTCGACAACAGCGACGGCACCTTGTTGCCGGGGCTGACCGTCAATGCAGAGATCGAAGTCAGCCGTCGCGACAATGTGCTGAAGGTCTCCAACGCCGCGCTGCGCTTCAAGCCGGCCGACGATGCGGGCAATGCCACGGCGGCCGCACCGCAGGCCAACCGCCAGGGCGGCGGCAGCGGCGTGATCGATGACCTGACCCGCACCGCAACCACGCTCAACCTGAGTGCCTCGCAGCAGGCGGCATTCGACGCTGCGATCACTGCCGTGCGCGAGCGCCAGGCCGCGCGGCAGGCGCAGGCGGCGCAATCCGGCGGCGGCAATCGCCTGTTTGGTGGCGGCGGCGGTGGTCGCGGCCCCGGCGGCGGTGGACCGGGCGTGGTGGTGACGGGCGGCGCCGGCGGCGCGGGCAACCTGCAGGCGCAGATGCGCCAGCGCATGGCCGACCGCTTCCGCGAGGATTTCGCCGGGTTCCGCGGCAGCCTCGACGATGCGCAGAAGGCCAAGTGGGACGGCGCGCTGGCGGCCCTGCTCAGTGCCAAGCGCGCGCCGCTTTACCGTCTCGCCGGCGGCAAGCCTGAGATGGTGATGGTGCGTATCGGCGCCAGCGACGGCAGCAGCACCGAAGTCTCCGGTGGCGGCCTCAAGCAGGGCGACCTGATCGTGACCGGCGAGCGTGCGCAGCAATGAGCGCGGTCGCCTCCTCACCGGCAGCGCAACCGGCGGTGATCCTCACGCGCGGATTGTGCAAGACCTATTCGGCGCACACCGAGGCAGAAGTGCTGGCCCTGCGTGATGTCGACATGCGCATCGACCGCGGCGAGTTCGTCGCGATCATGGGGCCGTCGGGGTCGGGCAAGTCGACGCTGATGAACCTGATCGGCTGCCTCGACACCCCCACCGCCGGCAGCTACCACTGCGATGGCGTCGACGTGTCGACGCTGGATGCCGAGGACCTGGCGGTCCTGCGCCGCGACAAGATTGGCTTTGTCTTCCAGGGCTTCAACCTGCTCCCGCGGATGAGCGCGCTGGAAAACGTGGCGATGCCGCTGGGCTACGCGCAGGTGCCGCCCCACGAACGGCTCGAGCGCGCCCGTGCCGCGCTGGTATCGGTGGGTCTGGGCGAACGCGTCGGCCATCGTCCCAGTGAGCTGTCCGGTGGCCAGCAGCAACGCGTGGCGATCGCCCGCGCGCTGATCAACCGGCCGCCGATCCTGCTCGCCGACGAACCCACCGGCGCGCTCGACAGCAAGACTGGCGAAGAGATCCTGGCGCTGTTCAAGCGCCTGCGCGACGACAACCACACCGTGGTGCTGATCACCCACGACGCCGAAGTCGCTGCGCACGCCGACCGCATCTACGTGATGCGCGACGGCGAGCTGCATGCGCAGGAGGACGTGGCATGAACTTCTCCGACATCCTGCGCACCGCGATCCATGCGCTGCGTGGCAACTGGATGCGCAGCGCCCTGACGTCGCTGGGCGTGATCATCGGAATAGCAGCTGTCATCGTGATGGTGTCGGTCGGGCAGGGCACCCAGGCCGAGATCGACAAGATGGTGTCGGGGCTGGGCTCGCAGCGCCTGGACATCAGCTCCGGCGCCGCTCGCGGCCCGGGTGGTGGTGGTGCGCGGCAGAGCTCGTCGAGCTTCTTCACCCTCAACGAGGGCGACGTCGAGGCGATCCGCAGCGAGATTCCGGAAGTGCAGTACGTCGCCGGCGCGCTGCGCGGCGGCACCCAGGTCGTGTACGCGGAGAACAATGCCTCGACCAGTTGGCAGGGCGTGCAACCGGACTTCTTCGACATCAACGCCTGGGTCATCGACAACGGCGAAGGTTTCGATGCGCAGGACTACACCAGCGCGGGCAAGGTGGTAATCCTCGGCGAGACGGTGCGACGCACGCTGTTCGGCGACGACCCGGGCGTGGGCCAGACCATTCGCCTGGGGCGCGTGCCGTTCACGGTGGTCGGCACGCTCAAGCCCAAGGGCCAGGGCGGCTTCGGCCAGGACCAGGACGACGTGGTGATGGTGCCGCTGCAGACGGCGCGCCGTCGCCTGATGGGCGCGATGGGCCTGCCGGCCGGTGCGGTCACGCAGATCGCGCTGACGGTGGCCGATGCCAAGGATCTGGGCTACGCGCAGGGCGAAGTGGAAGCGCTGCTGCGCCAGCGCCATCGCATCAAGCCGGGCGAGGATGATGACTTCAATGTGCGCAACATCTCCGAGATCGTCGCCACGCGCACGGCGACGACGCGATTGATGTCGCTGCTGCTCGGTGCGGTGGCGACGATTTCGCTGATCGTCGGCGGCATCGGCATCATGAACATCATGCTGGTGTCGGTGACCGAGCGCATCCGCGAGATTGGCCTGCGCATGGCGGTGGGCGCCGGTCCGTCGGACGTGCGCCGGCAGTTCCTGGCCGAGGCGATGCTGATCTCGCTGATCGGCGGTGCGCTGGGCATCGCCATAGGCGTGGTCGGGGCGTTGCTGGTCGGAAAGTTCGGTTCGCTGCCGGTTGCATTGAACGGCCAGGTGATTGCGCTGGCGGCGAGCTTCTCGATCATGACCGGGTTGTTCTTCGGCTATTACCCGGCGCGCAAGGCATCGCAGCTGGATCCGATCGAGGCGTTGCGGCAGCAGTAGCGCCACGGCAAAAGCGCCCCCCGAAGCGGAGCACCTCCACGGGCGGCTCAGTGCGGCAGCTTGCTGGCCAGCAGGTCGACCCGGTCGATCTGCGGCGGCTGCGACAGCAGTTCGTCGGCGCGTTCCATCAGCGCCGCGGCGATCGGGCCGTCCAGGTGCGCCTGGCGGCCGGCCTCGGTGTCGAAGGTGTCATAGATCCCGAAACTGCTCGGTCCGAAGCGCAGGGCGAACCAGGTGCGCGTGCCCGGCTCGGCTTCGGCCAGCGGCAGGGCGCTGCGAAGGAACTGCTCGAGCTGTTCTTCCTTGCCGGGCTTGGCCTCCAATCGTGCCAGCAGAGCGCATCGGGACATGGCGTCTTCCTCCCATCGGGCGGGTCACTCAGGTTAGGGCCTAGCACGCTAACGGCACGCGAAAAACACGCTAGGCGGCCATGACGGGCTGCCGTTCAGAAAGGCCGGGGCAGGCGCTCGGGGCTTGTGGCAAAATCGGCCCCCTGCCGCGACCGCCGGTCGCGCCTTCACACCTTTCCCAGACACCCGTCCATGCCGATCTTCGAGCAGTCCCAGCACTTGTGCGAGCCGCCGGAGTGCCGTCACGGTGGCTGACGAATTCGGACACATGCCGCGCGGTCCCGCGCGCGTTCTCAAGGCTGCCAGGTGGTCGATGCAGGGCCTGCGTGCGGCATGGCTGCACGAGTCTTCGTTCCGGCTCGAGGTGTACCTGTTCGTGGTCCTGGCGCCGCTGGGCTGGTGGTTGGGGCAGACCGCGGTGGAGCGCGTGCTGCTGGTCGGGTCGATGCTGCTGGTGCTGAGCATCGAGTTGCTCAATTCGGCGGTGGAGGCGGTGATCGAGCGTTACGGTCCCGAGTTCCACGAACTGGCCGGCCGGGCCAAGGACATGGGTTCGGCGGCGGTGTTCGTGCTGATGATGAACGTTGTGCTGACCTGGGGCGCGATCGTCGTGCCCCGCCTGTGGTGAACCCTGCGTTCGCCGCTCGCATCCATAGATAAGAATCCCAAAAGCCAAAGTGCAGGAAACCGCAAGTGATTGTTGAGCTGCTGACCGATCCGCAGGTGTGGATCACCCTCGTTACCTTGAGCGCCATCGAGATCGTGCTCGGTATCGACAACCTCGTCTTCATTTCGATCGCGGTCAGCAAGCTGCCGTACACGCAGCGCGAGAAGGCCCGCAAATTCGGTATCGCCGTGGCCTGCCTCACCCGTATCGGCTTGCTGCTGACGCTGGCGTGGCTGGCGGGTCTGACGTCGGACCTGTTCTCGATCTTCGGCCAGGGCATTTCGGTGCGCGATCTGGTGCTGATCCTGGGCGGCGCCTTCCTGCTGGTGAAGGGCTCGATGGAGATCCGGGACCTGGTCGTCGGCGAGGACGAGGCCGAGGACATCCACACCAAGCCGGTCGCGTCGTTCATGGGCGTCATCGCGCAGATCGCGGTGATCGACATCGTGTTTTCGCTGGACTCGGTCATCGCCGCGGTCGGCATGGCCAGCCACACCCCGGTCATGGTCGCGGCGATCCTGATCGCGGTGGGCGTGATGCTGCTGGCATCCCGGCCGCTGGGCAATTTCATCGACCACAATCCGACGATCAAGATGCTGGCGCTGGCCTTCATCGTGCTGGTCGGTGTGTACCTGATCGCCGACGGTTTCGAGCTGCACATCCCGAAGGGCTACATCTACGGTGCGATGGGCTTTTCGGCGCTGGTGGAGTGCCTGAACCTGTGGGCGAAGCGGCGCGCTCAGCGTCGCCTGCAGCCCGAGTAGGGGCCGAGCAGGGCCGAGCAGGAGGCCGTTACACATTCGTTATCCCGCGGTCGGTTTGCATGCCGCCGCGGTAGATGCTGCAATGCCTGCCATCGTCACGGAAGGAGTCGCGCGTCATGACCCGCTTTGTTCAAGCGCTCGTTTTGGTCCTCATGGCCGTCGCGCTCAGCGGCTGCGGCTACAACACCATCCAGTCGAAAGACGAAGCGGTGAAGGCAGCCTGGTCGCAGGTGCTCAACGTCTACAAGCGCCGTGCCGATCTGGTGCCGAACCTGGTCGCGACAGTCCGCGGTTACGCCACCCACGAGCAGCAGGTGCTGACCCAGGTCACCGAGGCGCGTTCGAAGGTCGGCAGCATCAACGTCAACGCCAACGATCCGGCCTCGCTGGCGCAGTTCCAGCAGGCGCAGGGCGAATTGCAGAGCGCGATCGGCCGCCTGCTGGTGGTCACCGAGAACTATCCGCAGCTCAAGGCCGACCAGAACTTCCTGCAGTTGCAGGCGCAGCTGGAAGGCACCGAGAACCGCATCACCGTCGAGCGCCAGCGTTACATCGGCACGGTGCAGGACTACAACACCTACATCCGCCAGTTCCCGACCAACCTCACCGCGATGATGTTCGGCTACAAGCCCAAGCCGAATTTCACGGTCGAGAACGAGGCGCAGATCCAGGAAGCGCCGAAGGTCGACTTCGGCCAGCCGGCGCAGCCTCAGCAACCCCAGCCGCAGCAGCCGGCGCCGCAACAGCAGCCGGCACCGGCCAACGGCTGAGCCGGGCGTGAGCCGTAGCGGAGCATTGCCGTGAACGCGCGGCGGTTGTGGTCGCAGGTCGCCCCGGTCGTGGCCGGGTTGCTGCTCGCCTGCGCCTCGTTGCAGGCGCAGCAGCTGGCGCCCATCCCGGCGATGACCTCGCCGGTGGTCGACACCACCGGCACGATCGACGCGACCACCCGCCAGCAGCTCGAGGCGCAGGCGTTGGCGTTGCAGCAACGCAAGGGCAGCCAGCTGCAGGTGCTGATGGTGCCGACCACGGCCCCCGAGGACATCGCCCAGTACGCGGTGCGCGTGTTCGACGAGTGGAAGGTCGGGCGCAAGGGCGTCAATGACGGCATCCTGCTGGTGGTCGCCAAGGACGACCGCCGGGTCAAGATCGAAGTGGGGTATGGCCTGGAGGGTGCGATTCCCGATGCCACCTCCTCGCGGGTGATCCAGGAATACCTGGTGCCCAGGTTTCGCGCCGGCGATTACGCCGGTGGCATCGCCGACGCCAGCGGCGCGCTGGTCAAGCTGATCGACGGCGAGCCGCTGCCGGCGCCCATGGCCGATCACGCTCCGGCGCGCGGCAACGGTGGCAGCGGCTGGTTGTTCGCGTTGTTCGTCGCCTTCATCGTCGCCCAGATCGCGCGCGGCATCTTCGGCCGCGCGCCGTCGCTGCTGCGCGGTGTGATCGGCGCCGGCGCTGCCGGCGGCATCGCCTGGTTGATCTCCTCGATGATGGTGGTCGGCGGCATCGGCGCCGCCATCGGCTTCTTCATGGGGCTGGCCAGCGTGCCGTCGGGACGCTTCGCGCGCGATCGCGGCCACGGTGGATTCGGCGGCTGGGGTGGCGGTGGCTTCGGTGGTGGCGGCGGTGGGGGCTTCGGCGGCGGTGGCGGCTGGGGCGGTGGCGGCGGCATGAGCGGAGGCGGTGGCGCCTCCGGGAGCTGGTGACCATGCGGCTGTTCAAGCACCTTTTTCCGCCTTCGGCCAAGCGACTGTTTCCGGCCGCGAGCCTGCAGCGCATCGCCGAGGCGATCGCCGCCAGCGAGCTGCACCACACCGGCGAAATCTGCTTCGCGGTCGACCCGAGCCTGCATCCGCGCCAGGTGCTGTCCGGCGTGGAGGCGCGCGAGCAGGCCAGCGAGGTTTTCGCCCGCCTGCGGGTATGGGACACGCAGGCCAACAATGGCGTGCTGCTGTACCTGCTGCTCGCCGACCATCGCATCGAGATCGTTGCCGATCGCGGCTTCGAGGGCCGCGTCAGCGCCGAGCAGTGGCGCGGCGTGTGCCAGCTGATCGAGGAGCGGATGCGCAGCGGCGAGGCCGAGGCCGGCGTGCTGGCCGGCATCGACGCGCTGTCGGCGCTGCTGGTCGAGCATTTCCCGCGCGGCGAAGGCGTGCACGACAGCAACGAGCTGCCCGATCTGCCGTACATCCTCTAGCCGTTGCGGTCAGCCCGCCCGCCCAAGGCGGGCGGGGAGAGGGCACAATAGCCACCACGCCGTCCGGAGCCGAACCGCCGCATGACCGTCCTGCACCAGATCGATCCGATCGCATTCCATCTCGGCCCGCTCCAGGTGCACTGGTACGGAATCATGTACCTGCTGGGCTTCGGCGTTGCCTGGTGGCTCGGCCGCCGCCGTGTCCGCGCCGGCCGCCTCCCCGGCGTCAACGAACAGGCCTACGGCGACCTGCTGTTCTACGGGATGCTCGGTGTCGTCCTGGGCGGGCGACTGGGCTACGTCTTCTTCTATTCGTTCCCGGCATTGCTGCAGGATCCGTTGATGCTGCTGCGCATCTGGGAAGGCGGCATGAGCTTCCACGGTGGCCTGATCGGCGTGGTCGTGGCGGCCTGGTGGTGGTCGCGCCGGCATCGTCTGCACCTGTTCGACACGGTCGACTTCATCGCGCCGCTGGTTCCGCCGGGCCTGGGCTTCGGGCGCCTGGGCAACTACATCGGCGGCGAGTTGTGGGGCAAGTTCACCGAAGCCGGCTGGGGCGTGGTGTTCCCGCGTGCGCCGGAGTTCGACGGCTGGAGCCAGGAGCAGATCTACAGCCAGTTCGCCAGCGGCGCGCTGGATCGTTACGCGCGCCACCCCTCGCAGCTCTACCAGGCGCTGCTCGAAGGCCTGGTGATGTTCCTGGCGTTGTGGTGGTTCTCCAGCAAGCCGCGCCCGCGCTATGCGGTGTCGGGACTGTTCGCGCTGCTGTACGGCTGCTTCCGCTTCCTCGTCGAATTCGTGCGCGTGCCCGACCAGCAGATCGGCTACCTCGCCTTCGGCTGGCTGACGATGGGGCAGGTGCTGAGCCTGCCGCTGATCGCGCTGGGTCTGTTCTGGCTGTGGTGGTCGCGGCGTCAGCCGACGTTGCAGCCGCAGCCGCTGGCCGTTCCGCCGAGCGCGGGCTGAGCCACGGGAGTTGATGCAATGAAGCAATACCTCGACCTGCTGCGTCACGTCCTGGAAAGCGGCAGCGACAAGGCCGACCGCACCGGTACCGGCACGCGCAGCGTGTTCGGCTGGCAGATGCGCTTCGACCTCGCCGAAGGCTTCCCGCTGGTCACCACCAAGAAGCTGCACCTGCGCTCGATCGTGCACGAGCTGCTGTGGTTCCTGCAGGGCGAAACCAACACCGCCTACCTCAAGGACAACAAGGTCAGCATCTGGGACGAGTGGGCCGACGCCGATGGCGAGCTTGGCCCGGTCTATGGCAAGCAGTGGCGGCGCTGGGCCGGCGCGGACGGCATCGAGATCGACCAGATCCGCTGGGTGGTCGATGAGATCAAACGCAATCCCGATTCGCGCCGGCTGATCGTGTCGGCGTGGAATGTCGCCGACCTGCCGCGCATGGCGTTGATGCCGTGCCACACGATGTTCCAGTTCTACGTCGCCAACGGAAAGCTCAGTTGCCAGCTGTACCAGCGCAGCGGCGACATCTTCCTCGGCGTGCCGTTCAACATCGCCAGCTATGCGCTGCTGACGCACATGGTCGCGCAGGTATGCGGCCTGGGCGTGGGCGATTTCGTGCATACGCTTGGCGATGCGCACCTGTACTCGAACCACTTCGAGCAGGCGCGCGAACAGTTGTCGCGCACACCGCGCGCGTTGCCGACGCTGCGGCTCAATCCGGACGTGCGCGACATCTTCGGCTTCACGTACGACGACATCGCCATCGAGCATTACGACCCGCTGCCGGCGATCAAGGCGCCGGTCGCGGTCTGACCCGATGCAGCCGGTGCAGCTCGAACTGGTCCTCATCGCGGCACTCGACCGCAACCGCGCCATCGGCCGCGACAACGACCTGCCTTGGCGCCTGCCCGACGACCTCAAGCGCTTCAAGGCGCTGACGCTGGGCAAGCCGGTGCTGATGGGGCGCAAGACCGCGCAGTCGCTCGGGCGCGCGCTGCCCGGCCGGCTCAACCTGGTGCTGACACGCTCGGGACAGGTGCCGTTCGACGGCATGCAGGCGGTTGCGTCGCTGGACGATGCCATGCGCGTTGCGGCAGCAGCCGGCGCGATCTCGCTGTGCGTGATCGGCGGCGGCGAGGTCTATGCGCAGTGCTTGCCGATGGCCACGCAATTGCATCTGACCCATGTCGACACGGTGGTCGATGGCGCAGACGCGTTCTTTCCGATGGTTGATGCCGCGCAATGGCGCGCTCTCGCCCGCGAACGGCATGGGGCCGATGCGAAGCACGGCTGTGCGTTCGAGTTTGTCGACTACCTGCGCGCCTAGTCCTGGTCGGTTTCCACTGGCGGCGGTGCGGCTGCGGTTTCGTTCTGGCGCTGCCGGCCTTGCCCCTGGCCACCCTGGTTGCTGCCCTGACTGCCCTGACTGCCCTGGCCGCGTGGCTGACCCTGGCGCGGCTGTCCGCCCTGCGGCTGCCGCTGCTGGCGCTGACGGTTGCGGTCGTCGGCGTGGTACGGCGGCCGCGGACGCGGCGGCGTGGCCGGCACGTCGCGCCCGGCGACCTGGACGATCCGCAGTTCATCGGTATCCAGCTGCAGTGCAGTGAGCTTGCCGCCCCACACCGCGCCCGAATCGATGGCATGGACGCCATGACCGATGAACAGTCCCAAGGTGGACCAGTGGCCGCAGACGATCTTGAGGTCGCGTTCGACGCGGCCGGGCACTTCGTACCAGGGGTACAGGCCGGCCGGCTGCGTGCCGGGGCTGCCCTTGTCCTCGAACGAGATGCGGCCGCGCGGCGTGCAGTAACGCAGGCGCGTGAAGATGTTGATGATCGCGCGCTGGCGCTCGAGGCCGGCCAGCTTGGGGTGCCAGGCCGGCTTGTCGCCGTACATGTTCTTGAGCAGCCGGCGGAACTGGTCGCTGTGCAGGCGCTCCTCGATCTCGCGCGCGAAGCGCTCGGCCATCTGGGTCGACCACTGCGGCGCCAGCGCGGCATGGACCATCATCCAGCCCAGCTTGCGATCGACGTGGGCCAGCTTCTGCATGCGCAGCCAGGTCAGCAGTTCGTCGCGGTCTTCGGCCAGGACGATGCGCTGCAGGTCCTGGTTGACCTTGCGCTGCTCGTCCTCGCGCCGCTCGCCAATGGCCAGCAGCGACAGGTCGTGGTTGCCCAGGACGACCACGCTGTTGGCGCGCAGCGAGTGCACCAGCCGCAGCGTTTCCAGCGACTGGCCGCCGCGGTTGACCAGGTCGCCGCAGAACCACAGCTGGTCGCGCGCCGGGTCGAAGGCGATCCGTTCCAGCAGGCGCTGGGTCGCGTCGTAACAGCCTTGGAGATCGCCGATGGCCCAGGTGGTCATGTGTTCAGGGGCCCGGTCAGTGCAAGGTTCGCGGCACGGACAGACTGAACGCCGGAATCGGCGCATCGAACTGCGTGCCATCGTCGGCGAGCATGTGATAGCTGCCTTCCATCATGCCGTGGCTGGTTTCCAGCACGGCGCCGGAGGTGTATTCGAAGTCTTCGCCGGGGCGCAGGTACGGCTGCTCGCCGACCACGCCTTCGCCCTCTACTTCCTGGATCTTGCCGTTGCTGTCGGTGATCAACCAGCGGCGGCTGAGCAGGCGTGCCGGCACGCGGCCGCGGTTGTGGATGCTGATGGTGTAGGCAAAGACGTAGCGGTCCTGCCCAGGCTCGGACTGGTCGTCGAGGTAACGGGTGGCGACGGAGACGTCGACGGCGTAGTCAATACTGCGTTCCATGCCGACAGTGTAGGGCGACCGGTCGAAAATTGGTCAACGTTATGTATGCAAACAGTGGGAATCGCCTTCTATTCGCTGTTCCCGCGCGTCATTCCCGCTTCAGGGAATTGGCCAGGCGGACGAAATCCGCCACTTCGATCTGCTCGGCACGCGCGTCCGGGCGCACGCCGGCGGCCTCGATCGCGGCCGCGTCGCAGAGCTTGGACAGGGCATTGCGCAGCGTCTTGCGACGTTGCCCGAACGCATCGCGCACGACGGCCGAGAACATCGCCGGATCGGCTATGCCGATCGTTTCCGGTGCGCGAGGCACCAGTCGCACCACCGCCGAATCGACCTTCGGCGGCGGCTTGAACGCGCCCGGCGGGACGTCGAACAGCGCGGTGACCTGGCAGTAGGCCTGCAGCATCACGCCCAGGCGCCCGTAGACCTTGCTGCCGGGGCCGGCAGCCATGCGATCGACGACTTCCTTCTGCAGCATGAAGACCATGTCGCTGATCGCCGCGGCATGTTCGAGTGCGTGGAACAGGATCGGCGAGGACAGGTTGTAGGGAAGGTTGCCGACCAGGCGGATCTTGCCGTCACCGGCCTGGCCTTCGCCGGAGGCGCTGTTGCGCGCGATGACGCTGAAGTCGACCGACAGCACGTCGCGATGGATCACTTCCAGCGTGCCGTGCGCACGCGCGGCTTCGGTCAACGGGAAGATCAGGTCGCGATCGAACTCGATGACGGTCAGTTCGCCATGGCGATCGAGCAGCGGAAAGGTGATCGCACCCTGGCCCGGGCCGATCTCGACGAGACGGTCGCCAGGCTTCGGATCGACGGCCTGCACGATCATGTCGATGATCCTGCGGTCATGCAGGAAGTGCTGGCCAAGGTGTTTCTTTGCCGGCTCGGTGAAGTTGCGCGTGCTCATGCGGGCATGCTCGTTGCAAAGTGGCTCGTGCCCCGCCGGATGCGGGCGATGCGGGCGCAGGTGTCGGCGGCGGCGAACAGGCTCGACGGGTCGGCCACGCCCTGGCCGGCCAGCTCCAGGGCGGTGCCATGGTCGACCGCGACGCGCGGGTAGGGCAGGCCCAGGGTCAGGTTCACCGCCTGCTCGAAACCGCTGTATTTCAGCACCGGCAGGCCCTGGTCGTGGTACATGGCCACCACTGCGTCGAAGCCCTTGAGTTTGCCGGGCAGGAAGGCGGTGTCGGCCGGAAGCGGCCCGACCAGACGCAGTCCTTGATCGCGCAGGGCGGCCAGCGCCGGCTCGATGACGTCCAGCTCCTCGCGGCCGAGGTGGCCGCCTTCGCCGGCATGCGGGTTGAGGCCCAGCACCGCGATCACCGGCTCGGCGATGCCGAAGTCGTCGCGCAGCGCCGCGTGGGTGGTCAGCAGCGTCCGCGCCAGCGACGGTGCGTCGATGGCGTCGGCGACCGCGCGCAGCGGCAGGTGGGTCGTGACCAGGGCCACGCGGACGATGTCGTTGGCCAGCATCATCACCACCTCGCGGCCGGCCTGGCCGGCGAGCAGCTCGGTGGTGCCGCTGTAGGCGATGCCGCCTTCATTGATCACCGCCTTGTGCACCGGGCCGGTGACCATGCCGTCGAAGCGGCCGTCCAGGCAGCCTGCGGCGGCCTGCAGCAGGGCGTCGATCACCGCCCGGGCGTTGCCCGGCTCGGGGCTGCCGAAAGCCGGCACGGTGGCATTGGGGATGTCGACCAGGGCCAGCGTCCCGGCCTCGAATGCCGGCTGGTCAGGCGCAAGCAGGCGCAGCGGCAGGCCAAGGGCCGTCGCGGCGGCCTGCAGGCTGCGCGCGTCGGCGAAGGCGGTCAGGGAGTAATCGCGTGGGCGCTGGGCCAGGCGCACGCACAGTTCGGGCCCCACACCCGCCGGCTCGCCCGGCACCAGCGCGAGCCGAACAGGGTTCATCCAGGCGTGCTCAGCCGCCCGTGGCAGGCGTGGCGGGCGCTGCGGCCGGCTCGGCGGCCTTGCCGACGCGGACGTCGACGAAGGCTTCGCCACGCAGCTCGCGCAGGAAGCGGTTCCACTCGTCCTCGAGCTTGCGACGGCCGATGGTCTCCTGGACCTGGGCGCGGCGGTTGCGGTCGCCGACGTCGGACTGGCGGGTGCCTTCGAGCTTGACCACGTGCCAGCCGGCCTGGGTGCGGATCGGTGCGGACACCTGGCCCGGCTGCAGCGCGGCGATGGCGGCGCCAAAGTCAGGACCGAATTCGTCGCGGGTGAACCAGCCCAGGTCGCCGCCCTTGCCCTTGGAGCTGGCGTCGTCGGAGTTTTCCTGAGCCAGCACCGCGAAATCGGCGCCACCGGCCAGGCGGGCCTGCAGCGTGGTCGCCTT
Organism: Lysobacter sp. TAF61; assembly: GCF_052113485.1. Classification (NCBI taxonomy): domain Bacteria; kingdom Pseudomonadati; phylum Pseudomonadota; class Gammaproteobacteria; order Lysobacterales; family Lysobacteraceae; genus Lysobacter; species Lysobacter sp. TAF61. The sequence goes on along the minus strand of NZ_JBFRDH010000008.1, from coordinate 39,944 downwards.
GGCCTTGGCCTTGGCGTCGTCGGTGGTGTCGTCGACGCGGACCAGGATGTGGCGCGCCTGGTACTGGGTGACCATGGCCGGCGCCGCCTGCGAGGCGTCACGGGTCTCGACCAGCTTGACCAGCTGGAAACCGCTGGGGCCGCGGATCGGCGCGGTGACGTCGCCGACGTTCATGTTGCGCATCAGCGTGGCGAACGCCTGCGGAATCTCGTCGACACTGCGCCAGCCCAGGTCGCCGCCTTCCAGCGCGTTGGGGCTGTCGGAATAGCGCACCGCTGCCGCTGCGAAGTCCATCTCGCCCTTGTCGATCAGGGCCTTTACGCCCTCGATCTTCTTCTGCGCGACGGCGATCTGCTCGGCGGTGGCGCCTTCCGGCAACTGCACCAGGATGTGGGCGAGGTGGAACTGGCTGCCGCTGTTGGCCTGTGCGGCCATGGCGGAGTCGATCTCGGCGTCGCTGACCGTCACCCGGCTCTGCGCGAAGCGCTGGCGCAGGCGCTGGATCAGCAGTTCATCGCGGATCGAGCTGCGGAAATCGTTGTAGTTGGTGCCTTCGCGCGCCAGCTGCTGGCGCAGCTGCTCCGGGCTGACCCGGTTCTGCTGGGCGATGCCGGCGATGGCCTGGTCGACTTCCTGGTCGGTGACGCGCACGCCGGTGCTCTGGGCGCGGGCCACCTGCAGCTTGACCAGGACCAGGCGCTCGAGCACCTGGCGCTCAAGCACGTCGCGCGGCGGCAGCTGGTTCTCGCGGCCGGCGTACTGGCCGAGGATGTTGTTGACGGCGCGGTCGAGCTCGGTCTTGAGGACCACGTCCTCGTCGACCACCGCAGCGATGCCATCGATGGGCTGGACCGAGCTGGACGGCTGGGAGTCGGGCAGCTGCGAGGTCTGGGCCAGTGCGGTCGCCAGCGGCAGGGTGCCGGAGAGCACCGCGACGGCAAGGGCGGACGCGAATAGTTTCTTCATAGGGTCGGGTCGGGAGTGGGTTCGACTTGGCCGCCGCCGTTGTTCAGGCGCTCCGCGGAGCTGGGCGGCACGAGATAGAGGTCATCGCGGTTGTACCCGAGGATACCACGGCGCAGGGAGCGCTCTACGTTCTGCCCGGCCGAGCCCAGGCCCTTGAGTTCAAACTCGAACATGATGCGGGTATCCAGTTCGCCATCGCGATTGCGGAGGTAGCGGCGGGCCACCAGGCGGGCGGCCAGGCAGCAGCTTTCCCATTGGACACCGGCGATCGTCTCCAGTTCCTTCTTGTCGAGGATGGAGTAGTAGTAGCGCCCGACCACGCTCCAGGTGCGGTTGATCGGGTACAGGAACGAGAAGTCGGCCTGTTCCAGCAGGTCCTGGTTTTCCGGCGGGTCGATGCCCGGGCGGAAGCTGGCGTTGCGGCGGTAGCGGTAACCGAGGTTGACCACGCCGTTGTTGTCGAAGATGTACCGCGCCCGGAAGCTGGTCATGTCCTCGGCGCGGTACTTGGGGTTCCACATGTAGGTGCCCGAAAGCGTCCAGCGGTCGCTCGGGCTGACGCTGGCGTCGGCGATCCAGGCCGACTTGCCCTGCTCGATCGGCGTCTCGTTGGGCAGGGTGACCAGGCTGTCGTCGAAGTAGAAGATCTGGCCGATGCTGGCGGCCAGGCGCTCCTTGCCGTCGTCCTCGCTGATCAGGCGCGTGGTCAGGGCGGCGGTCAGCTGGTTGGCGTCGGCCTGGCGGTCGGCGCCGGTGTAACGGTTGTCGCGGAACAGCTGGCCCCAGCTGAAGGTGGTCGCGCCGGTGTCGTAGATCGGCAGGCCGTCCTGGTCGCGGTTGGGCACGTTCAGGTAGTAGATCCGCGGTTCCAGGGTGTTGAGGAAGGCGTCGCCGCGGACGGTGGTGTTGCGGTCGAAGTACAGGCCGGCGTCGACCGAGGTGATCGGCAGGCTGCGCGATTGCGAGTTGTCGCGGAACTGCTGGGCCAGCTCCTCTGGCGTGAGCGTGCTGCCATAGCGCGCGATGAATTCGTTGGCGCGCTCAATCGCGCTGCCGTCGTTCTGGTAGGCGGTGTAGCGCCAGGCCAGTTTGGGCCGGATGAACCAGCTGGCGCCTTCCAGCGGCACGGCGATGTAGGGCTTCACGTCGATGCGCGAGCCGCCGAGGAACTCGGTGTGCTGGAAGCGCACGGCCTCGGCGTCCACGCCGGCCTGCAGCCAGCTGCCGAAGAACGGCTGGCCCCAGTGGCCGTAGGCGCGCGGCAGCCGGTCGAAGGCCAGGCTGGAATCGGTCAGGGTGTAGTCGGCCAGCTGGTAGTGGTCGGCCATCAGGCTGGCCTCCCAGTGCTGGCCGCGACCGTACAGGCCGGCGTCGCTGCGGATCGAGTAGTTCGAGATGCCGTACAGGCTGCTGCTGAAATCCTCGAAATAGTGCGTGTCGCTGACCCAGCCGAGGTTGGTGTTGGCGTACCAGCTGCCGTTGAGGTTGTGCGTGGCCGTCATCGCGAACTGGCCGCGATTGTCCTCGGGCAGGGTCGCGCCGGGGATGGGATTGCCGTTGAGATCGTTGAGGTAGCGGTCCGGTTCGTTGCCCGGCAGATCGTCCTTCGGCATCCAGTTGCCGTAGACCTCGCCCTTGCCCTTGGGGTACAGCCAGCGGAACTCGGCGCCGAGCAGGCTGCCGCGATCGCTCATGTAGCGCGGATAGAGTGTTGCGTCGTAGTTGGGCGCGAGGTTGAGGTAGATCGGCTGTTTCCAGTCGAATCCGTTGCGACCCGACAGCGAGATCTGCGGATAGAGCAGGCCGGTGCGGCGGCGCTCGTCGACCGGGAACATGAACCACGGCACGTACATCACCGGCACCTTGCCGATGCGGATGGTGGCGTTGCGCGCCACGCCCATGCCTTCGGCGGTGTCGATGTCGATGCGGTGGGCGCGCAGTTCCCAGGCGCGCTCGCCCGGCGGGCAGGTCGAATAGGTCGATTCGACCATGCTGCCCTTGGCGCCATCGAGATCGATGCGCTCGGCGCCGCCGTTGCCGCGGCGCTGGGTCAGCTGGTACTGCACGTCCTCGATGCGGTGCTTGTCTGCGTTCTGGTCGCCTTCGGCACGGGCCGCGGTGACGCGCATGCCCGAGTCCTGGTAGCGGACGTTGCCGATCGCGCTGTACTTGCCTGTCTCGGCGTTGTAGCTGAGCTTGTCCGTGCCGAGGAACTGGTCGCCGCGATTGAGCTTGACGTTGTCCTGGACGACGATGTCCTGGTCGTTGGCCGAGCGCTCGAGCTGGCCGCCGTCGATGTCGGTGGGTTCCTGCCCGCGCGTGGCCAGGTCACCCACCGGAGCAGGCGCATCGTCGAAAGATGGCACCGCGTCGACGATCGGACACAGGCCCCAATCCTCCTCGTCGCCGTCGGCGGCGTGCGCGGGCAGGGCCAGCGCGATGCACAGCGACAACGGGAGCAGGCGTAGGGATTGGCGCACTCGGGATCCGTATCGTGGCGTGGGGAAACGGGCCGCTAGCTTGCCGTATCCACCGCAAGCGGGCAACGCGCGCATCATCATGCTCACAAGCCTGTTCATTTCCGCGTCAAGACGGCGCGGGTCCAACCAGCGCGGAAGCGGGCAATCCCACGGGCCTGGCCCACGGCGAGCCCGACGCCACCAAGCCGCGCGCAATGGCAGCCCCCTGGCGGGGAGTCAGGGCTGGGCGTCCAGCAGCGCCCCGACGTGGGCGATGCTGCACTCGCGCAACGCCGACAGGTCGTAGCCACCTTCCAGCATCGACACGATCCGGCCGTTGCCATGGCGGTTGGCCACGGCCACCAGCTGCCGCGTGAGCCAGGTGTAGTCGTCGGTTTCCAGTTCCAGTTGCGCCAGCGGGTCGCGCTTGTGCCCGTCGAATCCGGCCGAGACGAACAGCAGCTGCGGGCGGAACGATTCCAGTGCCGGCAGCAGCCGCTCCTGCCAGGCGCGGCGGAACGCATCGCTGCCGCACGCCGGCGGCAACGGCGCGTTGACGACGTTGCCCACGCCGCGCTCGTTGGCGTAGCCGGTGTCGGGATACAGCGGCATCTGGTGCGAGCTGAGGTACATCACGCGCGGATCGGTATCGAAGATCGCCTGCGTGCCGTTGCCGTGGTGCACGTCGAAATCGACCACCGCCACGCGCGTCAACCCGTGCTTCTCGCAGGCATGCGCGGCGGCGACGGCGATGTTGTTGAACAGGCAAAAGCCCATCGCCACCGTCGCGGTGGCGTGATGGCCGGGCGGGCGCACCGCGCAGAACACGCGCCGCGCGTCGCCGTGCATCACCGCATCGACGGCAGCGATGCCGGCGCCGGCGGCTCGCAGTGCAGCTTCAGCTGAGCCCGGTCCAAGCACGGTGTCCGGATCCAGCGCCATCGGCGCGTCGACCACGGTGTCCAGCACCAGTGCCAGCAAGGCGTCATCGTGCACGCGCAGCAGTTGTCCGCGGCTCGCGCGCGGTGCTTCGTGCCAGTCGAGTGAGGTGAAGTTCTCGCGCAGCGCCTCGATCACCGCGACCAGGCGCAAGGGCCGCTCGGCGTGGCCGGGGCCGGGGTCGTGACGGGTGCAGGCCGGATGGCTGTAGACGCGCATGTCAGCCGCTCCGCCGCTGCGTGCTCAGGCCTTGCGGCGCTCGTGGTTCCACAGCACTTCGCCGTGGCCACTGGCGCGCGCCAGCACGCGCGCCAGCACGAACAGCAGGTCGGACAGGCGGTTGAGATAACGCACCGCTTCGGCACGCACCGGTTCCAGCCGCGACAGGGCCACGGTTTCGCGCTCGGCGCGGCGCACCACGGTGCGTGCAATGTGGCAGCGCGCCGCCGCTTCGCCACCGCCGGGCAGGATGAAATCCTTCAGCGGCGGCAACGGTTCGTTGAAGGCATCGAGCTGCTGCTCGAGGCGGTCGATGTCGTTGTCGAAGATGGCGGCGTGGCCGGGAATGCACAGCTCGCCGCCGAGGTCGAACATCTGGTGCTGGACCGTGGTCAACAGGGTGCGGATGTCGTCGGGGACGTCCGTGGCCAGCACCAGGCCGATGCAGGAGTTGGCCTCGTCCACCGTGCCGTAGGCCGCCACGCGGGCCGAATCCTTGGCGACGCGGCTGCCGTCGCCCAGGCCGGTCGTGCCGTCGTCGCCGGTACGCGTGTAGATCTTGCTGAGGCGGTTGCCCACTGTGCCAGCGGTCCGGGGGTCAGACCGTCTGCATGCGCAGCGCCGGCACGCGGCTGCGCAGCAGGGCGAAGCCACCGAACAGCAGCGCCGCGTAGAACAGCGTGCCCAGCACGGTCCACTGGAAGAACGGGATGCCGGCGACGAAGGCCGCGCCGAGACCGCCTGCCGTCATCGGATAGGTCGGGGTCACCTGGAACGCCCACGAAGCGAAATTGGTGACGACGAAGAACAGCACCGAGCCGACCAGCGAATAGCCGAGCACGCGCGAGCCGTTGACGCGGCCACGCAGGTTCAGGCCCAGTGCCGTGATCAGGGCCACGCACAGATACACCACCCAGATGCCGGCGCTGCCGAACCAGGTCGAGTACAGGCCGCCATTGATCGCCGCCAGGGCGATGTCGGAAACGAACATGCCAACCAGCGGCACGATGAAAGCCCAGCGCCTGGACGCGAAGTAGGCGCCGCCGAACAGCGCCATGGCCTCGACCGGCGAGAAGTTCGGCGGGTGCGGCAGCAGGCGGGTGAGTGCGGCGACCACGATCATGCCGGCGAGCACCAGCGGGCCGGGGGCGAAGACTTTGTCCAGGGCGGACTTCTCGGAGGCAGGACGATTCATCGTGGTCGATTCTTGGGAAGGTAACGGCCTTCAGGAACCGCTAGCATAACGCAATGCCTGTTTTGCCCCCCACATCCCCGGCCCCCTCGTCGTCGTCGATGGCCGGACTGTCCGGCCCTTCCAGCAGCGGTCGTCACGATGTCCTCATCGTCGGCGGTGGCCTGGTCGGCGCCAGCCTGGCGATCGCGCTGGAGCGGATCGGCCTCGACGTCGGCCTGGTCGAAGCCGCCCCGGCTGGCGCGCTGCCGGCGGTGTTCGACGAGCGCAACCTCAGCTTCGCCGAAGCCACCGTCAATGCGCTGTCGGTCCTGGGCGTGCTGCAGAAGCTGCGCGCGCCCAGTGGCGCGATCGAGCGCATCCACATCAGCCGCCGCGGCGACTTCGGCCGCAGCCTGCTGGAGGCGCGGCGCTATGGCCGCAGCGAGTTCGGCCGGGTGGTGATCGCGCGCGATTTCGGCGAGGCGCTGGAGGCGAGGCTGGCGGAACTGCCGCGGCTGGCGCGGTACCGGCCGGCGCGCTTCCTTGGCCTGGCCCCGGCTGACGGCGACGGATGTGCGGTGCGCGTGAGCGAGGCAAACGGCGAGCGCGTGCTGCAGGCACAACTGCTGGTGGCCGCCGACGGCACCCGCAGCGGCGTACGCGACGCCCTTGGCATCGGCATCGAGGAACACGACTACCGGCAGACCCTGTTCGTCGCCCGCGTCCGCGCGGCGCGGCCGCCCGACGGCACCGCCTACGAGCGCCTGGGCGACGAAGGCCCGACCGCGCTGTTGCCGCGCGGCGATCGTCACTACGGCCTGATCCATGCCGTCGCCAGCGAGCACGCCGACGCAGTCGCCGCGCTGGACGAAGCCGCTTTCCTGGCACGCGCACAGGATGCATTCGGCTGGCGCGCCGGACGGTTTGTCGGCTGCGGCCCGCGCAGCACGCACGCGGCGATCCGCGTGCTGGCGCGGCGCACCACTGCACACCGCGCCGTGCTGGTGGGCAACGCCGCCCAGACCATCCACCCGATCGGTGCACAGGGCTTCAACCTCGGCCTGCGCGATGCACTGACCCTGGCCGAACTGATCGAGCAGGCGCGTCGCGCCGATCCGGCGGCCGATTGCGGCACGGCCGCATTGCTCGCTGCCCATGTCGCGCGCCGGCGCGAGGACCGCGAACGCACGATGGGTTTCTCCGACGGCCTGGCGCGCCTGAGCGCGAACGACGCGCCCTTGCTGCGGCCCTTGCGCAGCCTGGGCATGTTCGCGGTGGATCGCCTGCCGTCGGCGCAGTCGTTCCTGGTCGGCGGCGCGATGGGCTATCGCGGCGACGTGCCGGCGCTGTGCCGGGAGATGCAGCGATGAGCCGGCGCGGAGGCGTGGACGTAATCGTGGTTGGCGCCGGCGTGGTCGGTGCGGCCGCGGCCCTGGCCTTTGCCCGCGATGGCCTGCGCGTGGCGCTGGTCGAAGCGCGTGAACCGCCGCCATGGCGCGCGGAAGCAACCGGCGCCGATGCGATCGATCTGCGCGTGTATGCGTTCGCGCCGGACAACGCCGCGCTGCTCGACGGCCTCGGCGCATGGTCGGGCGTGCAGGCGGCACGCGCGCAGCCGTATCGCGCGATGCGGGTGTGGGATGCGGCCGGCGGCGGCGAACTCGCCTTCGACGCCGATGCGTTCGGCCGGCGCGAGCTGGGCTGGATCGTCGAGCACGCCCTGCTGGTCGACCGCCTGTGGTCGGCCTTGCCGGCGGCCGGCGTTGACCTGCATTGCCCCGATACCGTTACCGCGTTCGAACAGGACGAGCAGGGCGCTACCGTGCAATTGCACAGCGGCGTGTCGTTGCGGGCGCGCCTGGTCGTTGCCGCAGACGGCGCCGAGTCGAAGTTGCGCGCACTGGCCGGCATCGAAGCACCACGGCAGGATTACGGCCAGCGCGGTCTGGTGGCGTTCGTGCGCAGCGAGCTGCCGCACCAGTCGACCTGCTGGCAGCGCTTCCTGGCGACCGGTCCGCTCGCGTTCCTGCCATTCGCCGGCGATGGCCACGACAGTTCCATCGTCTGGACCCTGCCCAATGACGAGGCCGCGCGCCTGCTGGAAGCCGACGCTGCGCAGTTCCTGCGCGAGCTGGAGCTGGCGTTTGCCGGGCGCCTGGGCGCGCTGACGGAGGTGTCCAGGCGCGCTGCATTCCCGCTGCGCCTGCAACTGGCGCAGAGCCAGGCCAAGGGGCGCCTGGTGCTGATTGGCGATGCTGCCCATGCGGTGCATCCGCTGGCGGGGCAGGGCGTCAATCTCGGCTTGCGCGATGTCACGACGCTGCGCGCGGTCTTGGCGCAGGCGCATCAGCGCGGCGGCGACCCGGGCGCGGCACAGTCGTTGTCGCGGTGGGCTCGCCAGCAGCGCAGCGCCAACGCGGTGTCGGCCTATGCCTTCGACGGCATCAACCGGCTGTTCTCCAATGATGCGCTGGTGCCGACATTGCTGCGCGGGCCGCTGCTGGGCCTGGCCGGGCGCTTGCCTCCGCTCACGCACGCCTTCTGGCGCCACGCCGCCGGACTGTAGCGGTGGCGCGCTCTGGCGATGTCGGTTGCCGTTGCGCCTCCATCCCTTCCCGCTCCATGGGAAGGGATGGCCTGCACACCCCCGTGTGTACACACATTCGTAATCGGGTATTTGAAATCCAGCTGCGGCTTACATGCCGCCGGCAAGTTCCTTGCGGCTGATGCGACCGTTGTGGTCGGCGTCGATGCGACCGAAGTTGATAGCCAGCGTTGTGTCGGTGCCCACTTCGGTGCGGCTGAGATTGCCGTCGCGGTCAGCGTCGAGCGAATCGAAATCGACCTTGGTCGAAAGCGTCGAGTTCGGCGGGATCGATGTCACGTTGACCTGTTGCTTTGCGGCAACTGCCGGCACGGCAGGAGTGGCCGGCACGGCCGGGGCAGGCGGCGTCGATGCCTGCACGGCAGCCTCGGCGGCCTGCTGCGCCTGCGCGCTGGCGGCGCTGGCGGCCGACGCCGCCTCGCTCGCCTCGGCGGCGCCGGAGGCAGGATTGGCACCGGTGGCGGCGACGTCCTGCGCGGCGTGCGCATCATGGGCGGCATTGACCGAGCGGTTGGCAGCGTCCTGCGCGTCGCTGGCATGCATCGAGGTCTGCGGGCCATAGCCTGCCGCCGCATTGGCGGTGGCGTCACGCGCGCTCTGGGCACTGTCGCGCGCCGCTTCGGCGTTCGCAGTGGCCGCCTGCGCCGCGGCTTCGGCCTGCTGCTGCGACTTGGCCGGGCTGCCCTGGGTGCGTTGTGCCAGTGCAGTGCCGCTCGATGCGAGCGCGAGCAGCAATGCGACTGCGAGGACCTTCTTCGTGTTGATCGTGTGCGCGGTATTCATTGTCTGCTCTCGCCTCTGTCTGGGATGCACAGGCGACGCTAGTACCGCAGTTATCAACCGCAGATAAATTTCCCGTTCCAACGATGTGCAGCGTTCACGCAGGTGAGGGTGGCGTCATTGCCGCGCCGCCAGATGGATGAACCCTTCGCGACGCGTCATTGCCGCGTCGCGAAAACCGTGATTTCTTCGCGATCGTGATAGAGCTGGCGGGCGCGGATCAGCAGCGGCCTTTCGGCCTGGCGCTCGAACAGCTCCAGGCACAGCCGGGTTTCTTCCCAGCGCTTCTTCATCGGCAGCTTCAGGTTGAAGATGGTGTGCTTGCACCAGCCTTCGCGGATCCACGTGGCCATGCGTTCGGCGACGCGGCGCGGTTGTTCGACCATGTCGCAGACCATCCAGTCCAGCGGCCCCTTGGGTTGCCACTGGAACCCGTCCGCGCGCAGGTGTTCGACGCGCCCGCTGTCGAGCAGGTGCGGTTGCACCGGGCCGTTGTCGATGGAGATCACGCGCAGGCCCTGGCGCATCAGCACCCAGCTCCAGCCGCCCGGCGATGCGCCCAGGTCGGCGCCGCGCATGCCATCGCGGAACAGTCCTTCGCGTTCGTGCTCGTGGACCAGCGTCAGTAGCGCCTCTTCCAGCTTCAGCGCCGAGCGGCTCGGTGCGTCCGCATGCATGCGCAGGCGCGGAATGCCCAGTGGCCACGGCGAGCCGTCGCGCGGGCTGCCCTGCGCGAGCATGGCGTGGTCGCCGGCGAGGAAGATCACGTGCAGACGCGGACGCCTGGGGTCGTCGATGCGGGTCAGCCAGCCGGCTTTGCGCAGCGCCGGTCGCAGCGCGTTGCCGAATGCGCGCGCCAGGCCCGCGAGTGGCTTGGCCTCGTCGGAATCGGGATGCTCGACCCACAGGTCGCCGTAGGCAGACGGCTTGCCGTCGGGGTAGGCGGCGTCGAGCGCAGCGAGGATCGGCGTGATGCGGTCGCTCGGGTCGAGACCTTGCAGGTCGGCCAGGCGCAACAGCTTCTGGCGGGCGAAGATCAGCTCGTCGAAGGTCAGTGCGCGCGACAACGCGGCGGCATCGGTGCCGAGGAACTCGACGTAGGCCTGGTTGCGCTGCGTGCGCGCGTAACCGGGCAGGTCGACCAGCGCGGCGCGCTCGCCCAGCTCGGCGGCCAGCTCCGGTTCGAAGCCGGGGCGGCAGTAGCACAGCAGCGCGTCGACGATCGGCGTTACTTCGTTCATGGTCAGTAGCGCTCGCCGCCGCGTTCGCCGTACACGCGCAGTACCGCGCGTGCTTCGTCGCGGTGGATGTCGCGCACGACCTGTATTCCGCGGCGTTCCAGCTCGCCGGTCCAGTCGGCGGGCAGGGGGCCTTCGTCGAACTCGGTCAGTTCTTCGACGTCATCGCTGCGCGCGCCGATCAGCAGCCGGTCGATGCCGGCCCAGACCGTGGCGCCGTAGCACTGGCAGCACGGCTGCGAGGATGTGGCCAGCGTGATCGGGCCAACGCGCTCACCGTTGGCATCCTCGTTCAGACGCGCGCGCTGGGTGCGCTGCTGCGCCAGCATGTAGGCCATGGTCTCGGCGTGCGCCAGCGAGCAGGTGTGCGGCAGCACGCGGTTGACGCCGATGGAGATGATGCGGTTGTCCGGGCCGAACACCGCAGCGCCGAACGGTCCGCCGCTGCCGGCTTCGATGTTGTGCTGCGACAGCGCGATCGCGAGGGCGACCTTGGCCTCGTCGCCGTCGTAACTGCGGCCGGTGTCGACCGAGTCATGCACCCATGCCGGCAGGGTCAGGTGAACCTGTGCATACAGCATCAGCGCACCTGCTCCGGGCCGGGATCGAGACCGGACGAGACGTCGCTGCACTGCCCCTGCGTGCACTGGCAGCTGTCGATCGTCTTGAATCCGCACACGCCCATGCGCCCGCTCTTGGCGCAGGCGGCCTGGACGCTGGCCGGGTCGGTCGGGCTGTTGGCGTTGACACAGGCGGGCATCGCGCCGCAGCAGTTGCCGACGTCCTTGATGGCGCAATCGGCGTCGCTGCGGCAACTGCGATCAATTTTCACGGCCGCGGGCTTCGCTGGCGCCGCCACCGACTGTGCAGGTGCCGGTGCGGCGACCGGCGCCGGCGTGGCTGGAGTCACCGGCGCGGCAACCGGCGAGGGCGTTGCCGCGCCAGCGGCGTCCGAAGGGGGTGCGGCGCAGGCGCACAGCGTGCACAGCAGCAGTGCGATCAGTACCGTCGTCAGACGACGCATGGCCAAACTCCTCAGGCTTTGGTGGTCCAGGTGTCACGCAGGGTGACGCTGCGGTTGAACACCGGCGCGTCGCTGCGATGGTCATGGCGGTCGGCGACGAAATAGCCGATGCGCTCGAACTGGAACGACTGCTCCGGCTCGGCGACCGCGGCCGCCGGCTCGACATAGCCGGTGACGGTGCGGCGCGAATCCGGGTTGAGGTGGTCCTGGTAGGTCTTGCCGGTGCCTTCGTCGTCGTCCGGATCGGCGACGTTGAAGAGGCGGTCGTACAGGCGGATCTCGGCGGCGATCGCATGCTGCGCGCTGACCCAGTGGATCGTGCCCTTGATCTTGCGGTCGGCGCCGGCCATGCCCGGACGCGACTCGGGATCGAGCACGCCGCGGATCTCGACGACCTGGTCGCCGTCCTTGATCACTTCGTCGCAGCGGAAGATGCCGGCGCCGCGCAGTCGCACTTCGCCGCCCGGAATCAGGCGCTTGAAGCCCTTGGGCGGCACTTCCTCGAAGTCCTCGCGCTCGATCCACAGCGCGTTGGAGAACGGCATGGTGCGCACGCCGGCGTTCTCGTCCTTGGGGTGGTTGGGGAACGTCAGCGATTCCTCGTGGCCGTCGGCCAGGTTGGTGATCACCAGCTTGAGCGGGTCGATCACCGCCATGCGCCGCGTTGCGCTGGCGTCGAGGTCGTCGCGCAGGGCGCCTTCGAGGATGGAGATGTCGAGCAGCGAGTTCTGCTTGCTGATGCCGACGCGGTCGACCATCAAACGCAGCGCCGACGGCGTGTAACCGCGGCGGCGGATGCCCTGCAGCGTCGGCATGCGCGGGTCGTCCCAACCATCGACCAGCCCGGCCTGCACCAGCGCCATCAGCTTGCGCTTGCTCATCACCAGGTAGTTGAAGTTCAGGCGCGAGAATTCGATCTGGCGCGGCTTGCTGGCCTCGAACGGCAGGCCCTTGCTGGTCAGCGGAGCCACCAGCTCGCGCGAGTTGGCGAGGTCGACCTTGTCCACGCACCAGTCGTAGAGCGGGCGGTGGTCCTCGAACTCCAGCGTGCACAGCGAATGGGTGATGCCTTCGACCGCATCGCTGAGCGAGTGGGCGAAGTCGTACATCGGGTAGATCGGCCAGTCCATGCCGGTGTTCTGGTGCTCGACATGCTTGATGCGGTACAGCGCCGGGTCGCGCAGGTTCATGTTGCCGGCGGCCATGTCGATCTTGGCGCGCAGCGTGCGCGCGCCGTCGGGGAACTCGCCGGCGCGCATGCGGCGCAGCAGGTCGAGGTTCTCCTCGACGCTGCGGTCGCGGTAGGGCGAGTTGCGGCCGGGCTCGGTCAGCGTGCCGCGGTAGGCGCGCACCTCATCGGCCGACAGGTCGCAGACGAAGGCGTCGCCCTGGCGCACCAGCTTCTCGGCGGCCAGGTAGATGACTTCGAAGTAGTCCGAGGCATGGCGCAGGTCGTGCCACTCGAAACCGAGCCAGCGCACGTCTTCCTGGATCGCGCGGACGTATTCCGGGTCTTCCTTGACAGGGTTGGTGTCGTCCAGGCGCAGGTTGCACTCGCCGCCGAACTCGCGGGCGATGCCGAAGTCCAGGCAGATCGCCTTGGCGTGGCCGATGTGCAGGTAGCCGTTGGGCTCGGGCGGGAAGCGGGTCTTGATCGCCTGGTGCTTGCCGCTGGCCACGTCCTCGCGAACGATCTGCCGGATGAAGTCCTGCCTGGTGGATGCCAGGGCATCGTCGGCGGTGGGGACGGCGGTCGGAGCATTGGCGTGGGGCGTAGCGGACATTCGGGATCGCACGGGCGGGGAAGACCGGGAAGTTTAGCCGCTGGCGGACAATGGCGTCGTTTCCGGCCCGGAATCCGTCTCCGCGGCGCTCGCAGCCCGTTCAATTGCGCCGGCGTATGCTCGGACACAGCCCCCGCCGTGGATTCCCCCGTGAAAGTCGTCTACGAAGCCGCCAACCTGATCGACGCGCACCTGGTCCGGCATGCCCTGGAAGCCGAGGAGATCCCGGTGTTCCTCAAGGGCGAGGCGCTGCTGGGCGGCATGGGTGAGCTGCCCCTGTTCGGGACGATCCTGGTGTGCGTGCCGGATGTGGTCTGGCCCGAAGCCAGCGAGATAGTCGCCGCGCTGCCGCTGAACCATCCGCCAGACGAGGCCGGTGAGGCCGGTGAGGAAGCGTCGGACCTGCCCCCGGGCCTGCTGCCGGCCTGATCCGGCTGGCACCCAACTCCTGAACCCGTCGGCATGTCGGGTATCGTGACCCGCCCAGCCGCGCCCGTGCCCCCATGTCCTCTTTCGAATCCCTGATCCGCGAAGTCGCCGACTTTCCCAAGCCGGGCGTGGTGTTCCGCGATGTCACACCGCTGCTGGCCGACGCCGGCGGTTTCGCCCGCTGCATCGACGCGCTCGCCGAACCCTGGCAGGGCAGCGAGGTGCAGGCGGTGTGCGGGATCGAGTCGCGCGGCTTCATCTTCGGTGCGGCGCTGGCGCAGAAGCTGCACGCCGGCTTCGTGCCGCTGCGCAAGCCGGGCAAGCTGCCGCCGCCGCTGGTCGAGGTCGCCTACCAGCTCGAATACGGCAGCGATCGCCTGCAGGCGCGCAACGATGCCCTGCGACCGGGCGAACGCACCCTGATCGTCGACGACGTGCTCGCCACTGGCGGCACCCTCGCGGCGGCACAGGAGCTGGTGCTGAAACTGGGTGCCGAACTGGTCGGCGCGAGCGTGCTGATCGAGCTGGAAGCATTGCAGGGCAGATCGCGCTGGCCGGGTGCGACGCCCCTGCACGCCCTGCTTCGCTACTAGGCCCGCGACACAAGGCCCGCGACGGACACTTCACGCCGCCCACGCGCCCGGTCAGTAGCCTGACTGCGGCGCGGCTGCCGGGGCGGGTGGATGGACGCATTCAATTACCTGTCGGTCATGGTGTCGATGGTCCTCGGCCTGGGCCTGACCCAGCTGTTCGCCGGCATCGGCAACATGGTGCAGATCCGCCGCCGGGTCGATCACTACTGGCTGCATGGCGTCTGGGTAGGGCTGCTGATCGCGCTGCATATCCAGATGTGGTGGTCGTTCTGGGCGATGCGTTCGGAACGCGACTGGACCTACGGCGAGTTCGCCTATGTCCTGATCGGGCCGGGGACGTTGTGCATCGCCAGCCATGCCTTCCTGCCTGAACTGATCGACGGCAGCATCGATGTCCGCAAGCACTATTACGACGCCCGCAAGGTGTTCTTCGGAATGCTGATCGTGGCGGCGCTGTGGGGGATCTTCATCGAACCGCTCATGGGGCTGCGGCCGCTGCTGATTCCGTTCCGCCTGGTGCAGGTGGCGGGGATCGGGCTGATGGTGGCCTGCGCGATATCGGACCGGCCGCGCGTGCACGTGGTGTCCACGTTGCTGATCACCGTGATGCTGGCGGCGGGGACGGTGCTGACGCGCTATCGCCTCGGCCAGACCGGCCTGGAATGAGCCGCGCTACACCTGCAACGACTGCGAGGCGTGCGACCTGGGCGGCACCAGCAGCGACGCTGGCAGCTTGCGGAACTCGCCCGCCAGCTGCATCAGGAAATCGCCCATCGCCGAACTGCGTCGCCAGACCATCGCGATCTGCCGGTGCGGCGCGTCGCCGCGGAAACGCAGCAGGTGGATGTCGGAGGAGACCGGCACCGGTGGCTGCACCGCAAGCACCGGCAGCAGGGTGATGCCGACACCGGCGGCGACCATCTGCCGCAGCGTTTCCAGGCTGGTGGCGCGGAAGCCGTCGCGTTCGCCGGCACCGGCCATGTGGCACACGTCCAGCGCCTGGTCGCGCAGGCAGTGGCCTTCCTCGAGCAGGAGCAGGTGCTGGTTGTCGAGGTCCTGGACGTCGAGCGAGTCCTGGTCGGCCATCGGGTGGTGTTGCGGAACGGCCAGCAGGAACGGTTCGTCGAAGAGCACTTCGACGTGCAACTGGTCGTCGTGGATCGGTAGCGCAAGCAGGCCGGCGTCTAGGCGCCCGTCGCGCAGGCGCGCGAGGATCTGGTCGGTCTTTTCCTCGACCAGCAGCAGCTCCAGGCGCGGGAAGCGCTGGCGCAGGCCCGGCACCACGTGCGGGAGCAGATAGGGGCCCAGCGTGGGGAACAGGCCGAGCCGGACCGTGCCGGCCTCCGGATCCTGGCTGCGGCGCGCGATCTCGGCCATCTGCTCGACATCGGCGATGACCTTGCGCGCGCGCTCGGCGACTTCGCGCCCCACCGGCGTCAGCATCACCCGGCGCGGCGCCCGTTCGACCAGCGCGACGCCCAGCTCGTCCTCGAGTTTCCTGATCTGCGTGGACAGCGTCGGCTGGCTGACGAAGCTGGCCGCGGCGGCGCGGCCAAAGTGCTTGTGATCGGCGAGGGCTACCAGGTACTTGAGGTCGCGCAGGTTCAAGGGTGTTTCTCCAACACGGCTTGTGGGGCGACGGACAACTTCGGCTCTAGCGGTGGTGCCTTCGATCTACAACGCGCCCGACAAATCGGACCCTACTCTCGAATCAGGCTGCAACCGCGGTCGCGTTTTCCGCCGGTGCACTGGTGCGGATCAGGTGGTCGAACGCGCTCAGCGCAGCCTTGGAGCCTTCACCCATCGCAATCACGATCTGCTTGTACGGCACGGTCGTGACGTCGCCTGCGGCGAACACGCCCGGGATCGACGTACGTCCGAACGCATCCACTTCGATCTCGCCACGCGGCGACAGCGCCACCGTGCCCTTGAGCCATTCGGTATTGGGCAGCAGGCCGATCTGCACGAACACGCCTTCCAGCTCGACCCGGTGCGAGTCGCCGCCGACACGGTCCTTGTAGACCAGGCCGTTGACCTTCTGGCCATCGCCGAGCACCTCGGTGGTCTGGGCGCTGGTGACGATGGTGACATTGGCCAGGCTGCGCAGCTTGCGCTGCAGGACTTCGTCGGCGCGCAGCTGGTTGTCGAACTCGATCAGGGTGACGTGGCTGACGATGCCGGCCAGGTCGATCGCGGCCTCGACGCCGGAGTTGCCGCCGCCGATCACCGCCACGCGCTTGCCCTTGAACAGCGGGCCATCGCAGTGCGGGCAATAGGCCACGCCCTTGTTGCGGTACTGGTCTTCGCCGGGCACGTTCATCTGCCGCCAGCGCGCGCCGGTGGCGAGCACCACGCTGCGCGACTTCAGCGACGCGCCGTTTTCCAGCTGGATCTCGATCAGGCCGCCCGGCTCGCTGGCCGGAACCAGCTTGCTCGCGCGCTGCAGGTTCATGATGTCGACGTCGTACTCGCGCACGTGCTGTTCCAGTGCGCTGGCCAGCTTCGGGCCCTCGGTGTAGGTCACCGAGATGAAGTTCTCGATCGCCATGGTGTCGAGCACCTGGCCACCGAAGCGCTCGCCGGCAATGCCGGTGCGGATGCCCTTGCGCGCGGCGTAGATCGCCGCTGCGGCGCCGGCCGGGCCACCGCCGACGACGAGCACATCGAACGGCGCCTTGCCGCCGATCTTCTCGGCATCGCGCTGCGAGGCGCCGGTGTCGAGCTTGGCCAGCACCTGCTCGATGGTCATGCGGCCCTGGTCGAACGGCTGGCCGTTGAGGAACACGGTCGGCACCGACATCACCTGGCGCTGCTCGACCTCGTCCTGGTACAGCGCGCCGTCGATGGCGACGTGACGGATGTTGGGGTTGATCACGCTCATCAGGTTCAGCGCCTGCACCGTGTCCGGGCAGCTCTGGCACGAGAGCGACATGAAGGTCTCGAACACGTACTCGCCTTCGAGATCGCGAACCTGCTCGAGCAGTTCCGGCGCAGCCTTCGACGGATGGCCGCCGACCTGCAGCAGGGCCAGCACCAGCGAGGTGAATTCGTGGCCCATCGGAATGCCCGCGAAGCGCACGCCGACATCGGTGCCGACGCGGTTGATCGCGAACGAGGGCTTGCGCGCATCGTCATCGCGGCGCGCATAGGAAATCCTGTCCGACAGCGAGGCGACGTCCTGCAGCAGGGCCTCGAGCTCGCGCGACTTTTCGCCGTCGTCGAGCGAGGCGACCAGCTCTATTGGTTGTGTGACCTTTTCCAGGTACGCCTGCAACTGGGTCTTGAGATCGGCATCCAACATGGGGGACGGCTCCATCGTTTGTTCGAGACGGCTTTGTTCGGAATGAACGCCGCGAGCGCCCGGGCAGGGAGGGAGGGAGAGCTGCCCGAACGTCGCGACATCCAAAAAGGAAAACTGGCGGGCATCTGGCCGGCCGTGGTCCGCGGGGGCGGACGGTCGGGGCGGGCCGCTGTGAAAAGCGTGGCGCCCTGGCCCCACCCCTCTCCCGTGCGGGAGAGGGGTATCGGAACGGCTTTAGATCTTGCCGACCAGGTCCAGCGACGGCTTCAGGGTCTTCTCGCCCTCGTGCCACTTGGCCGGGCAGACCTCACCCGGGTGGGCGGCGACGTACTGGGCAGCCTTGACCTTTCGCAGCAGCTCGGAGGCATCGCGGCCGATACCGCCGGCGTTGATCTCGACGATCTGGATCTTGCCGTCCGGATCGATCACGAAGGTGCCGCGATCGGCCAGGCCGGCTTCCTCGATCATCACGCCGAAGTTGCGGGTGATCACGCCGGTCGGGTCGCCGATCAGCGGGTACTGGATCTTCTTGATCGTGTCGGAGGTGTCGTGCCAGGCCTTGTGGGTGAAGTGGGTGTCGGTGGACACGCCGTAGATCTCCACGCCCATCTTCTGGAACTCGGCGTAGTTGTCGGCCAGGTCGCCCAGCTCGGTCGGGCAGACGAAGGTGAAGTCGGCCGGGTAGAAGAACACCACGGACCACTTGCCCTTCAGGGTGGCGTCGGTGACTTCGACGAACTCGCCGTTCTTGTAGGCAGTGGCCTTGAACGGAAGAACTTGGGTGTTGATCAGCGACATCAGGGGATTCCTTATGCGGGGTGGGTGGAAGCGATGGACAGAGGTTAAGGAAGGTGTGGTGATCCATCAAGTTGATTGATGGAATTGATTCAATAGGCACAGCCTATGGCTGGTCGGGCAGATAGGCGGCGCTTATCCATCCTGAGGTGCGGATGTTTCCGCCGGCGTCAAGGCGCGCCGGCTCGCGCCGCCCGGCCGCGCACGCGACAATGCCGCGATGAACGACTCCTCCCATTCAGGTGCGGCGACGGTAGCCCGGCTGCTGGCCGATGCCGCTGCGCGCCTGCCCGGCGATGAGGCCCGCGCCGAGGCCGAACGGCTGCTGGCGCACGCCCTGGGCGTGTCGTCGACCTGGCTGTACAGCCACGGCGAGGACGTACCCGATTCCGTCCGCGCAGGCGATTTCGAGCGCCTGCTACTGGGACGGCTTGCCGGCGAACCGGTGGCCTACCTGTTGGGCGAGCGCGGTTTCTGGCGATTCGACTTGCAAGTGACCCCGGCCACGCTGATTCCCCGTCCCGAAACCGAGCGCCTGGTCGAACTGGCACTGGAACGCCTGCCGGCCGGCCGCGCGCTGCGCATCGCCGACCTGGGCACCGGGACCGGCGCCATCGCGCTGGCATTGGCGCACGAGCGGCCGCAGGCCCAGGTGGTGGCGGTCGATGTCAGCGAACCGGCACTGGCGGTGGCGCGCGCAAACGCCGGACTGCTCGGCCTGGCGCGCGTCGAGTTCCGCCATGGCGACTGGCTGGCGCCGCTGGCGGGCGAACGCTTCGATCTGATCGCTAGCAATCCGCCATACATCGCCGACGACGATGCCCACCTGCAACAGGGCGACCTGCGCTTCGAGCCGCGCAGCGCGCTGGCCTCCGGCCACGATGGCCTCGACGCGATCCGCGTCATCGTCGCCGACGCGCCCGACCATCTGGCGCCGGGCGGATGGCTGCTGATCGAGCACGGCTGGGAGCAGGGCGGTGCGGTGCGCGAACTGATGCTGGCGGCGGGATTGCAGCAGGTCGAGACCGCCACCGACTGGGAACAGCGCGACCGTGTGACGCTCGGGCGTTTGCCGCAGTAGATGCCTGCCGGCGCGCGCCGGCATTGGCATGCATGCATTGGCGTGCATGCCCAGCGGCTAGAATTGCCGACCTCTGATTTGCACCCCTGCCCAGGCGAGGCCCCGCGATGCGCACGCTCTATCCCGAGATCGAACCCTTCGACAGCGGCACCCTCCAGGTCGACGGGCGCCATACGCTCTATTTCGAGCAGTGCGGCAATCCCGACGGCAAACCGGTGGTGCTGTTGCACGGTGGTCCAGGCGCGGGTTGCAGCCCGAAGATGCGGCGCTTTCATGACCCGGCCAAGTACCGGATCGTGCTGTTCGACCAGCGCGGCAGCGGCCGCTCGACGCCGCACGCCGACCTGGTCGACAACACCACCTGGGACCTCGTCGCCGACATCGAAAAGCTGCGCGACAAGCTGGGCATCGACAAGTGGCAGGTGTTCGGCGGCTCGTGGGGTTCGACGCTGGCGCTGGCCTATGCCCAGGCACATCCGCAGCGCGTGACCGAGCTGGTCCTGCGCGGCATCTTCATGCTGCGTCGCTGGGAGCTGGAGTGGTTCTACCAGGACGGCGCCTCGCGCCTGTTCCCGGATGCGTGGGAGCACTACCTGAAGGCAATCCCGGTGGTCGAGCGCCACGACCTGATCAGCGCGTTCCACCGCCGCCTGACCTCCTCCGACGAAGCCACGCGCCTGGCCGCGGCCAAGGCATGGAGCGTGTGGGAGGGCGCGACCAGCTTCCTGCACGTCGATCCGGATTTCGCCGCGAGCCACGAGGATCCGCAGTTCGCGCTCGCGTTCGCGCGCATCGAGAACCACTACTTCGTCAACAGCGGCTTCTTCGAGGTCGACGACCAGTTGCTGCGCGACGCGCACCGCATCGCCGACATCCCGGGCGTGATCGTCCACGGCCGCTACGACGTGGTCTGCCCGGTCGCCAATGCCTGGGACCTGAAGAAGGTCTGGCCCAAGAGCGAACTGGTGATCACGCCGGCGTCGGGGCACTCGGCGTTCGAGGCCCAGAACGTCGACGCGCTGGTGACGGCAACCGACCGCTTCGCCTGACGCGCGCAGGGCCTGGGGGGAGGGGCTGCATACGTATTCAAGGACGGCCCACCCCCGCCTCGCGCAGAATCGCCCGACAGCCGCCAGCAGGCGGCCCCAGGGGAGCCCGAATGAGCGCGATTGCCGAGTCCGAGCGACAACACGTCACCGCACGCGTGGTGCTGATATCCGCCGCCGCCGCTCTAGGCGGATTCCTGTTCGGCTTCGATACCGCGGTCATCAACGGTGCCGTCGATGCCATCCGCGGTGGCTTCGGCCTCGGTGCGGCGCAGACCGGCTTCGCCGTGTCGTGCGCGCTGCTGGGCTCCGCGCTGGGCGCCTGGTACGCCGGGCCGCTCGCCGACCGCTTCGGTCGCGTCCGCACGATGCAGGTTGCTGCGTTGCTGCTCGCCGTCAGTGCGCTCGGCTCGGGGCTGGTGTTCGGCGTGCTCGACCTGATGTTCTGGCGCGTGATGGGTGGCATAGGCGTGGGCGTGGCCTCGGTCATCGCCCCTACCTATATCGCCGAGGTCTCGCCGGCGGCGGTGCGCGGCCGCCTGGGTTCGCTGCAGCAGCTGGCGATCGTGCTTGGCATCTTCATGGCGCTGCTCAGCGATTCATGGCTGGCAGGACTGGCCGGTGGCGCTGCAGGAAAGCTGTGGTTCGGGCTGGAGGCGTGGCGCTGGATGTTCCTGGTCGCGGTGGTGCCGGCGCTGATCTACGGCGCACTGGTGCTGGGCGTGCCGGAGTCGCCGCGTCACCTGGTTGCGCGTGGCCGCCCGCGTGAAGCGCGCGACGTGCTGCGCCAGGTGCTGGGTCTCAACAGCGAATCGGCGCTCGACCAGAAGGTCAGCGACATCCAGAACAGCCTGCGCTCGGAGTACCGTCCCACGCTCAAGGATCTGCGCGGTCCGCGCGCCGGGTTGCTGCCGGTGGTGTGGATCGGCATCGCGCTGTCGGTGTTCCAGCAGTTCGTCGGCATCAACGTGATCTTCTATTACTCGTCCACGTTGTGGCATTCGGTGGGCTTCAGCGAGGCCGACTCGTTCACGATCACCGTGGTGACCTCGGTGGTCAACGTGCTGGTGACGCTGGTCGCCATCGCCCTGGTCGACAGGATCGGCCGCAAGCCGCTGCTGACGATCGGTTCGGCCGGCATGGCCGTCACCCTGGCGCTGATGGCGTGGTGCTTCTCGCAGGCGACCGGCAGCGGTTCCCAGCTGAGCCTGCCCGAGCCGTGGGGCATGGTCGCGCTGGTGGCCGCCAATGCCTACGTCGTGTTCTTCGGCCTGAGCTGGGGGCCGATGGTGTGGGTCCTGCTGGGCGAGATGTTCCCCAACCGCATCCGCGCGATCGCGCTGGCGGTGGCGGCTTCGGCGCAGTGGATCGCCAACTTCGTCATCACCAGTTCGTTCCCGTCGCTGGCCGAGATCGGGCTGTCGTTCGCCTATGGCCTGTATGCGCTGTTCGCGCTGGGCTCGCTGGTGTTCGTGCTGACCTCGGTGCGCGAGACCAAGGGCATGGAGCTCGAGGAAATGCGCGACTAGAGCGCCGCTGAGCCGTCCGGGTTGTGTTCGATCATCCACAGCCCGGCCCACAGCTTCAGGTCCAGCTCGTAGCCCTCGCGCTGCTTCTGCATCAGCCATGCCGGTGCCTGCGCGCGGGGGATTTCGTGGACGGTGATGTCCTCGTTGTCGATGCCGCCGCCGTCGCCGACCTTGCTCAAGCCGCGCGCGCGCACGAAGGCGATGCGCTCGTTGCTCATGCCGGCCGAGGTCGGGCCGACCAGCAGCACGTCGACGCGCTGCGCCGACCAGCCGGTTTCCTCGATCAGTTCGCGCCGCGCCGCCGCTTCCAGTGTGTCGCCGGCATGGTCGTCGCCGACCAGTCCCGCCGGCATCTCGATCGTTCGCGCGCCCAGCGGCACCCGGTACTGCTCGACGAACAGCACGTTGTCCTCCGGCGTCACCGCGACCACGATCACCGCCATGCCGTCGCCGTTGGTGCGCTCCACGTACTCCCAGCGGCCACGCCGGCGCATGCGCAGCCAGGGGCCTTCGTAGAGGGTTTCCAGCGGTTCTTGTGCGTGATCGTCCATGGGGCGCCCTGATGTTTTGCCGTTTGCCGAATGCTACGCCTGGGCCTGTGACGTGGCGAAGTCGAGGCCGGCCGACTGATACAGGCGGCGTCGTGTCATCGGGCCGAAGCGGACCGCATCGCACAGCACGCCAAGGCCGGCGCTGTCGCCGTCGCCGCGTACGAATTGCAGGCCCGTGTCGCCCAGCGGCGCGTCGAGCGCGATCGTGGTCAGCTGCCGGCACAGCAACGCCTGTTCGCGATGCTGGCGCAGTTTCGCCGCTGCGCTGGCGGCGCCGCGCAGGCGCAGGTAGGGCACTTCCTCGACCCGGGCCAGCAACGCATCGAGGGTGTCGAAATGCGCCAGCAGCGCGGCCGCGGTCTTGGCGCCGATGCCGGGCACGCCGGGAATGTTGTCCACGGCATCGCCGGTGAGCGCCAGGTAGTCGGCGATCTGCCGCGCCTGCACGCCGTGGCGCTCGGGCACGCCGGCCGCGCCCCAGCGCTGGCCGCGGGCGAAGTCCCACTGCTCGTCGTGGTCGCCGAGCAGCTGCGACAGGTCCTTGTCGGCCGAAACGATCACCGAGCGGAAACCGTTGCCACGGGCGGCATGCACGGCGCTGCCGATCAGGTCGTCGGCTTCGTACTGGCCGTGCGACAGCACCGCCAGGCCGAGCGCGCTGCACAGCGCCTTGCAGTGGACGAACTGGCGCTTGAGCTCTTCCGGCGCCGACTCGCGGTTGGCCTTGTACGCCGGGTACAGCGCATTGCGGAAGCACGAGTCGAGCGCTTCGTCGAAGGCGATGGCGATGTGCTGCGGGCGGGTGCGGTCGATCAGCTCCAGCAGGAAGCGGGCGAAGCCGTGCACGGCGTTGGTCGGCCAGCCGTCGGCGTCGTGGAATTCGTTGGGCATCGAGTGCCAGGCGCGGAACACGTACATGCTCGCGTCGACCAGGTAAAGCGTCTGCCCCGGTGCGGGCGCTGCGGCGTCGACGCTGCTCATGCCGGTGACCACGCGCTCAGCAGGGCGGCCGGGTCGGGGCGCTCGCGCTCGGGCGCGTCCAGCTTCGGCGTACCTATATGGACAAAGCCGACGACACGCTCGTGCTCGCCAAGGCCCAGCCATTGGCCGACCTGGGCGTCATAGGCCAGCCAGCCGGTCAGCCAGATCGCACCGTAGCCCAGCGCCTGCGCGGCTTGGAGCAGGGCGAAACAGACGCAGGACGCCGTGGAAAAGCGTTCAGATTCGGGAATCTTCTCGTCCGGCCCGAGTTGTCCGATCACCGCGACCACCAGCGGGGCGTGGGAGAATCGCGTCCGGTCCTTCTCGATGACCGCGTCGCTGGCGTCCGGATCGCGCTGGCGGCTGCGCTGGGCCAGGCGTTCGCCAAACGCATGGCGGGCGTCGCCGCTGAAGCTGATGAAGCGGAAAGGCACCCGCTTGCCGTGGTCGGGGACCCGGACGGCCGAGCGCAGCAGGCGCATCAGGGTGTCCGGATCGGGGCCGGGCTCGCCCAGCTGCTTCGGCGGGACCGAGCGGCGGGCGTCCAAAGGGGCGAGGGCGAGGTCGAAATCCCGGGACGGGTCAGAAGTGTTTCGCGACATCAGTCACAATTGCTCAAAGTGGGCCTGCAAGGCGAGGTCGTATCTTGCCACTATGCGCCTACCACCTGCCGGCGCACGGCAGATTCGGTCCACGCAACTCTGGGGAACAAGCTAGTGTCCGGCTATCCGCACGGCGTCGCTCAAGCTACGCGTACCGATCCGATGCGCATGCTTGAGGAGATCAAGCGTCAGGCCCTGGAAGCGCTCGGCGGGCTGCCGGGGACGCTCTATGGCCCGATCGAGGACGCGCTCAAGCTCGCCTCCCTCAAGACCGATGGCAAAAACAACTTCTACGAAGAGCAGGCCGCGTTGTGGGTGCTGCGCCAGCAGCAGGCGTCGCATGTCATGCGTTTCCGCCAGCAGGTCGCGCAGGGCTTCGATGACTTCCGGGCGCTGCGCATCCGCAGCGGCGGCGAAGTCCAGCTGCGCCTGGTGGACGAGCAGCAACTGGAATACGAGCTTGCCAGCGGCCGCCTGAACGAGGCGCTGGTGGCGCGGTTCGCGCGCCCGCTGGACACCCTGCAAAGCCGCCTGCAGACCCTCTCCGAGGCAATGCGCGTGCCGATGGGGGTCAACCCGATCGGTCCGGACCGCCTGGTCGCGGCCTTTTCCCAGACCTTCCTGGAAGCGCAGGTCCCGGACACGCTGCGCGCACGCCTGTTCCGTCATTACGAAACCGAGCTGGTCCGCGTGCTCGGCGAGTTGTACGCACGCGTCAATACCGTATTGGCGACGTCAGGCTATGGCAGCGCCGCTCCGGCCACGCCGGCGCCGCGCGGCGACGACTCGCGCCGCGAGCGCGGCGGCCAGGGCGACGGCTACGGGCCGGCGCCGGGCTTCCCCGGCGGCGATGGTTTCGGTGGTCCCGGTGCTGGGCCGTCGTTCGCCCACGCCTCCGGGGCGGGCAATTTCGGCCGGACCCTGTCGACCCCCATGTCCAACCAGGACATGGCGGCGATGGCCAGCGAGCTGGCCGAGTTGCGCAGCCAGTTGCATGCCTGGCGCGAAAGCGCGCCCAGGGCCGACGCCAGCCCGGGCTCGGTGTCCGCGCGCGTCGGCGGGCCGCGCCGCGAGTTGC
Organism: Lysobacter sp. TAF61; assembly: GCF_052113485.1. Classification (NCBI taxonomy): domain Bacteria; kingdom Pseudomonadati; phylum Pseudomonadota; class Gammaproteobacteria; order Lysobacterales; family Lysobacteraceae; genus Lysobacter; species Lysobacter sp. TAF61. The sequence goes on along the minus strand of NZ_JBFRDH010000008.1, from coordinate 14,770 downwards.
GCGTCGATGAAATCCTCAGCGTTGCCTCGCTGCTGCAGGCCGAGCCGCCGGACGCGTTCGCGCGCGCGCTGGCAGTGACCGGCAGGCTGGGCGAGACGATCCGCGACCATATCCAGGACGGCGCCCGCCGCCTCGGCCTCAATCCCGAACAGGCCTGTTTCAGCTCCGAGGAAGAGGACGCGATCGACCTGGTCGCGCTGCTGTTCGACTCGCTGTTCAAGCACAACGCCCTGCAGGACCGCGCCCGCCGCCTGTATGCGCGACTGGTGCTGCCATACGTGAAGGTCGCGCTGACCGATAACGGCGTGTTCGTCAAGCGCGAGCACCCGGCGCGCCGTCTGCTCGACGCGATCACCGAGGCCTGCGAAGGCAACGACGCCGAGACCGCGCAGGATCGCGAACTGCTCGATCGCGCCACCGAGATCTCGCAGCGCATCGTCTCCGAATACAACGAAGACCTGGCCGTGTTCGAGCTGGCCCATGCCGAGCTCGACGCCCTGCTGGCGCAGCAGCGCCGACGCATCGAGATGCAGGAACAGCGCGCTGCCAAGGCCACCTATGGCCGCGAGCGTCTGGGCGCCGCGCGCGAGCAGGCCGAGTCGGCGCTGTCCGATCGCCTGGCCGAGCCGGAACTGACCCAGGCCGTCGCCGATTTCCTGGCGATGCCCTGGCGCCATCATGTCGTCCAGACGCTGCTGCGCGACGGCGCCGATCCGCGCCGCCACGCCGAAGCCATCGCTCTGGGCGACGCGCTGTTGATGGCCGATCGCATGGCCGAGCAGAACCGCGGCCGCGAGTTGGCCGACCAGCTGCTGGCGCTGCAGCCGGCCATCGTCGAATGCCTCGCCAGTTCCGGCCTCGACGACAGCGCCGCGCAACACGGCATGGCCGGCCTGGTGCGCGCGCTGGCGACACCGGATACGCCGCGCCGCCGTCGTCCGGCACCGCCGCTGACCATGCCCGAGGACGATGTCACCGAGAACGAGCGCAAGTTGTGGCTCGCCGGCGGCACCGACACCATGAGCCACGACCAGATCCTGGCCGAGCGCATGCGCAGCCTGGAATCGGGCGACTGGGTGCGCCTGACCGACCCGCAGGGCGAGTCGGTGGCGGCCAAGATCGCCTGGGTCAGCCCGCTGACGTCACGCTTCCTGCTGGTCAACCGCCGCGGCATCCGCATGCTGGTCGCCTCGCCGGAAGAACTGGCCGCACTGGCCAGCGCCGGGCGCCTGACCATCGGCGCCGAACGCACCGCCTTCGACGAGGCGATGCGGCAGGTGCGTCGTCATCTGGACAGGGCGCCGGTCGCGCGCTGAGCGTTGTCCCGGCGATTCAATCTCGCCCCGGCGGACGCCGGGCCGGTCAAGGCAACGTCCATGGATCCCCGCCAGCGCGGGGATGACGGTTTGCGCGAAGGCTAGGCCTGCGCTGGTGAGGGTGCCGGCGCCGGCGCCTCACGCTCCGGCCATACCGTGCGCGCCAGCAGCTCATCGTTCCAGTCGATGGCAAGGCGACCTTCTTTCGACGCTTGCTCGGTCACGAACAGGCTGACGAAGTTGAGCAGGTTGCGCGCGTACATCTCACTGGCATGCACCGCGCCGCTGCTGGCGAGGTTGAGCGGGCCGGCGATGGTGACGCCATTGCGCTCGATGGTTTCGCCCGGCTGCGTCAGTTCGCAGTTGCCGCCGGTTTCGGCGGCGAGGTCGACGATCACGCTGCCCGGCTTCATCCCGGCCACCATGGCCGCAGTGATGATCTTCGGCGCCGGACGGCCCGGCACGGCGGCCGTGCAGACGATGACGTCGATGCCCCTGAGATGTTCGCCCAGGCGACGCTGCTGTTCGGCGCGCTCCTCATCGGTGAGCGCACGCGCATAGCCGCCTTCGCCGGCGGCACTGACGCCCAGGTCGAGGAACTTGCCGCCGAGCGATTCGATCTGCTCGCGCGTCTCCGGGCGCACGTCGAAACCTTCGACCTGCGCGCCTAGGCGCTTGGCTGTCGCCACCGCCTGCAGACCGGCGACGCCGGCGCCGACGATGAGCACCTTCGATGGCCGGATAGTGCCGGCCGCGGTGGTCAGCATCGGGAAGAAGCGCGGCGCAAGCTGCGCGGAAATCAGCACGGCCTTGTAGCCGGCCATGCCGGCCTGCGAACTGAGCACGTCCATCGCCTGCGCGCGCGTGGTGCGCGGCAGGCGTTCGAGCGGAAAGGCGAGCAGGCCGCGCGCGGCGATGGCTTCGCCGCGTGCCGCGTCGCCCTGCGGCGCAAGGATGCCGACCAGCACTGCGCCCTGGCGCAGCCCGGCAAGTGCCTGCGCGCCCGGCGGTTGCACGCACATCACGACATCGGCATCGGCCCATGCCGCGGCGGCGTCATCGGCGAGGTCCGCACCGGCGTCGCTGTAGGCCTGGTCGTCGAAGCTGGCCGCACGGCCGGCGCCACGCTGCACACGCACGCGCGCGCCTCGCGCAACGAGTTTCTTGCAGGTTTCCGGAGTCACGGCGACACGGCGTTCGCCGGTTGCGGTTTCGCTTGCAACGCCAATGGTGATGCCCGCCATGCTCCGCTCCAGAACCTGATGGCTGCATCCTAGTGTAGGAGCGAGCTTGCTGGCGACCCCTGGCCGCGGAGATCGCCGCCAGCCGGGTCCGGCTGGCGCCTGCGAGCTGCGCCTGTCAGCGGCGCCGTGGCTGGTCGTCGCTGTCGGCCGGGGCGGGGTTCGCCTGCACCCAGGCGCGGCGCTGTTCGGGCGTCATCGCCCGCCATTGCTCCTTGAGCGCGGCCCGCTGCGCGTCGTCGAGGCCGCGCATCCGGGCGTACAGCGCCCGCATCTGTTCGCGCTGCTCCGGGCTCATGTGTTCCCAGCGATTCATGCCGTGACGCGCGCGCTGGCGCTGGTCGGGCGTCATCTCCTGCCAGCGCCCGGCGCGATCGAGCATGCGCTGGCGCTCGTCTGGCTGGCTGTTCCAGCGCTCGCGAACCGGCGCGATCAATTGCTCGCGTTGCGCCGGGGTGAGCTGCTCCCAGGCAGGCAATGGCTTGGCAGGTGCGGCTGCAGGCGCGCTGGTCGCGGCCGGCGCTGCGGCCTTGGGCGGATCGGCCGCGAATGCCGGCGTAACCGCCAGCAGCAGCGCCATCACGGTTGCAACGCGCCCGAGGCTGGAGGGAAGGGAAACCTTGCGCATGTCGTTGCTCCGCATGTCACTGTTCCAGATCATCACTGTTCAAGATCCGGCATGGCATCGTCGTTCGCTGCCAGCCACAGGTAGAGGTCGGGGTTTTCGTCGAGGACGGCGACGGCGCTGTCGGGGTCGTAGTGCGGCGCGGCCGTCGTTGCGACTGCCGCCGCGGGCTGGGACACGGCCACGGCTGCTGCCGGTACCGGTGCCTGCGGCGACGGCCGCAGCAGCAGTCCGATCGCCAGCGCGAACACTGCGGCGAAGCCGCTGGCCATCACCCAGCCCGGGCCGCGGCGGCGATCGCGCGCAGACGCCGGGGTGGTGGCTGCCTGACGCGCAACGCGCAGGCGCGTGCGTGTCGCCGGCGAGACCTGGTCCACGGCCTGCGCGTGCAGGCGGCGCATGGCCTGGTCGAATGCGCGCTCGTCAGCGGTGCGCTCGTCTTGTTCGTTGCGGCTCATCGCCAGTCCTCCAGTTGTCGCTGCAGCGCTTCGCGTGCACGCGACAGGTGTGTCTTGACCGCGCCTTCGCTGCAGCCCATCGCCCGCGCGGTCGTGGCGACGTCGAGTTCTTCCAGGATGCGCAGGCTGAAGGCCTCGCGTTGCCGGCGCGGCAGTGTTGCCAGTGCTTCGGACAGCTTGGCGTAGGCCTCGCGTCCGTCGAACGTGCGCGCCGGATCGGGGCCGTCGTCGGCCCAGTCCAGCGGGCCGTCTTCGCGCCCGTTCTTGTCCAAATGCGGCGTCGGCATCAGCCAGCGCAGGCGGAACGTGCGGCGGCGCTGCACATCCACGATGCGGCTGCGCAGGATGCTCCAGAACAGCGGCGTCCATTCCTCGGCGGGGCGGTCGCGGTAGGACAGCATCTTCATCATCGCGTCCTGCACGGCGTCGAGCGAATCCTCGCGCTGGCGCAGGCCGAGTTCGGCGAAGCGGAAGGCGCGGGTGCCCACACCCGCCAGGAACTCCTCCAGCGATGCCGGCAAGCGCGCAACCGCCTCCTCGCTGGAGGCGGCGCGCGCGTGTGCCTGCGCCGCAGTGGCGGTCAGCACGTCGTCTTCGGGTTCGCGGCTCACGGGTCGAAGCATACGGGGCCTGGCTTAATGCCGACGGTCTCCATGCTGATAATCCCAGCGGGCGTCGAAACGGTCGCCACGACGGTCCCAGCGCGCATCGGCGAGGTCGCCGCGGCGGTCCAGGCGGCGCTCGATGCGATCGCCCTTCCTGTCCAGCTGGTAGGCGCGGCGGTCATGGCCGAGTGCCTGCTGCCAGGCGGCACGCTGGTCCAGGCGGTGGTCGATGCGGTTGCCACGGGCGTCCAGGCGCGCGTCGATGCGGTCGCCCTTGCGGTCCATACGCTGCTCGACCCGGTCGCCCCGGTCGCCGGCGAATGCGCTGGCGGCGGTCATCAACCACACGATCCCGAGTGCTGCCAACAGCGTGCGCTTGCGTGCTGCATGCCTCATTGCGGTTTCTCCCGGTCCGACGAGCCGGCATGGCCCGTCCTGCGGGGGAGACAACGCCCGCCGGTGGCGGCGGTTGACAGCGCTGGCGCCGCGTTCATCCGCGGTTATGATGCGGGAGACATCGAGATGGGGTACGGATGATGGGTGACGGGTTGGTAGCTCTGTACATCTTCATGCTGGCGGCCATCGCCGGCCACGTGATCATCTCGCGGGTGCCGGTGATCCTGCATACCCCGCTGATGTCCGGGTCCAACTTCATCCACGGCATCGTCCTGATCGGCGCCATGGTCGTGCTCGGCCATGCCGACACGACGCTGGAAAAGGTCATCGGGTTCGTCGCCGTCCTGCTCGGCGCCGGCAATGCCGCCGGTGGCTACGTCGTCACCGAGCGCATGCTGGAAATGTTCAAGGCCAGCCGCAAGCCCGGCGCCGGCCAGAGCGGAGGCAAGGCATGAGCGGCGTCCAGAACGCATTCGCGTGGATCGCCGCGGCCAGCTATTTCGTTGCCGCCACCTTGTTCCTGCTGGGCCTGCAGCGCATGGCCTCGCCCGTCAGTGCGCGCAGCGGCATCCGCTGGGCCGGCCTGGGCATGGTGATCGCGACGGTGGCGACGTTCCTGCTGCCGGGCCTGCACAACATGGCGCTGATCGTGCTGGCGCTGGGTATCGGCACCGCAGCGGCGTGGGTGTCGGGCAAGAAGGTCGCCATCACCGACATGCCGCAGATGGTTGCGCTCTACAACGGCATGGGTGGCGGTTCGGCGGCGGCGATCGGTGCGGTCGAGCTGTTGCGTTTCTCCGGCGAGGGCCAGGCGCCGCCGATGACATCGCTGGTGCTGGCGGTGATCGGCGCGGCGATCGGTTCGGTGTCGCTGTCGGGTTCGATCATTGCCTGGGCCAAGCTCGACGGACGCCTGGACAAGCGTGTGGTGTTCCCGGGGCAGCAGTTGTTCAACCTGGCGGTGTTCGTGGCGATGATCGTGATGGGCGGCATCGCCATCAACACGCTCGCCACGCCGGCGATCATCGCGTTCTTCGTGCTGGCGCTTTCGCTGGGCGTGCTGATGACGCTGCCGATCGGCGGCGCCGACATGCCGGTGGTGATCTCGCTGTACAACGCGCTGACCGGCCTGGCGGTGGCGTTCGAAGGTTATGTGCTCGGCAACGAGGCATTGATCATCGCCGGCACCATGGTCGGTGCGGCCGGTACGCTGCTGACGCAGTTGATGGCCAAGGCGATGAACCGGCCGATCCACGGCGTGCTGTTCTCCAGCTTCGGCGGGGGCGGGCAGGCGCAGGAGATCAGCGGTACGCAGAAGCCGATCGAGGCTGGCGATGTCGCGGCGATGATGGCCTATGCCGAGCGCGTGGTGATCGTGCCGGGCTACGGCATGGCGGTGGCGCAGGCGCAGCACAAGATCTGGGAACTGAGCCAGAAGTTGATGGAGCGCGGGGTCAAGGTGAAGTTCGCGATCCATCCGGTGGCCGGGCGCATGCCGGGGCACATGAACGTGCTGCTGGCCGAGGCCGGTGTGCCGTACGACCTGATCGCCGACATGGACGACATCAATCCGGAGTTCGCCAACACCGATGTCTCGCTGGTGATCGGCGCCAACGACGTGGTCAATCCGGTTGCCAAGACCGATCCGGCGTCGCCGATCTACGGCATGCCGATCCTGGACGTGACCAATTCGAAGAACACGATCGTGATCAAGCGCGGCAAGGGCACCGGCTTCGCCGGTATCGAGAACGCGCTGTTCTACCAGGACAACACGCGCATGCTCTACGGCGACGGCGCGGAGATGGCCAGCGCGCTGGTGAGCGAGCTGAAGGCGCTGGACGGCGGCGGGCACTGAGGCGCCAACTGCAGAAGCTTCAACTGCAGGAGCGTCGCCTTCGTTTTGGCGCCGTCCGCCGGGCCGGGGATTGCTCCGCCCCTTAATCAGCCATCCATGGCTGATGCGGGGCGCGGGACATCCATGTCCCGCTGCGGATCAATCCCCGGCCCGTCGAACGACGCTCTGCCAATTCATTGCCCGGTCTTCGTCCGAAGCGTCATTCCCGCCTTCGCGGGAATGACGAGTACCCGTTCTTTTGGAACCACCTGATCCTTTCGCGGGCGTCCGGGCCCGAGCTCACCGAGCGGACGCGCGAATGAGTAGGGCACGGACCCCGCCCTCGATCGCTGCACCCCACCTCCTCCCCAAGCGACCACGCATGCAAAAACACCAAAAAACCCCCTCAACCGCGTCCGGAAGAGGGGTAGGGGGAGGGAAGACCCTGCTGCTGGCGGATCACTTCTGGAAGCAGATCTCGCCATTGATGAAGGTTTCGACCAGGCCCAGGCCGTCCTTCTCGCCGCTGACGAAGAAGTAGCCCGTCGCGCCGGCGAACTCGCCGGTTCCGGCGACGATCTTCTGGTAGGCCGTGACGACGCCAGGTACCGGGCCGGACGTGGTGACGCCGGTTTCGCGCATCGTGAGGTTGCCCTTCTCCAGGCGGTACTCGAACGGCCCGCTGTAGGAGATGAACCCCGGCGACGTCGACGGCCCCGCGGCGCCGCTGTCGGCAGCGAAATGGGTCACGCCGCGTACGCCATGGTTGCCGTCGACTTCGCCCAGGAAGCATGACGACAGACCGGGGTTGCAACCTTCCGTGGCCGACACTTCGACCAGGTCGGCGTGGATCTTCTTGCACTTGTTGCCGCCACCGTGGGCGTAGGCAGGTGCAGTGGCGAGAGTGAGCAGGACGAGCAGTCCGGGGGCGAGGTGGTTCATTGCAGTCTCCGTGCAGAGGGGCGGAACCGCGGCGCGTGCGGAATCCGGTGACGCCTGGATCGCTGCGCGCCGGGCGTTTCGAAGCCGGGACGATCAGCCTGGACGTTCGAGCATCGTCGCCAGAGGCGGCGAGCCCCACGCGCCCAGCCAGGCGCGTCGCGCGAACCAGGCGCAGGGCCAGCCGACCAGGACCACGTGTGCGACGACACTCGACGCGACCCAAAGCGGCAACGGGTTGCCATTGCGTGGCGCCGCCGACAGCGGCACGACGATGAAGGACATCACCGCGTACAACGCCAGTCCGTACAGCGCGCCGTAACGCCACGGATGCCGCAGCAGCGCGGTGGCATCGCGTGCGGCCATGGCGTAGGCACTGGCCATCGCGATCGCGATCATCAAATGCAGCAACAGGCCCAGCATCGCGCTGGCGCCGCCACCGCCGAAGCTGGCCTTGCCGAGCACGCCGGCGGCCACGCTCTGCAGGATCCGCTGCGGCGCAACGCCGCGCAGCGCCCAGAAACCGGTGGCGAAGACGATGTCGAGCGTGCCTGCGCACAGCCCGCCCAGCAGCATCCACGTGAGTGCGCGCCGCGCCCCGGGCTCGATCGATGTGCTCAGGCTGCGCATGAGTCCAACTCGCTGCGGCGCGCCTGCGTCGCGGTCATGCCGAAGGTGTGCTTGAACGCACGGCAGAACGCGCTCTGGCTCTCGAAGCCGAGCGCCTGGGTGATCTCGCCGACCGGCATCGCGGTCTCGCGCACCAGTCGCCATGCACGCGCACTGCGCAGCCGAACCAGGTACTCCGACGGCGTTTCGCCGAACACCTCGCGGTGGATCCGGATCAGGTGGCCAGACGAGTAGTGGGCGCGTTCGGCCAGCCAGGTCAGGTCGATGGACGGTTCCGAGTCTTCTTCGGCGTCGACATGGCAGCGCACCAGATGCCGCACGTGCAGCAGGCGCAGCAGGGTCTGGCGCCGGTGCGACTGGTTGCGGCCGCGACAGCGCGGGAGGCGCGCGGCGATCGCCTGCTGCTGTTCAACCAGCAGGTTGCCGAGCTCGTCGACCGCGTTGTCCTCGTCGGACCCGGCCGCCGGTGCATCGCGCAGCCGTCGTGCCACCTGCAGGAGCAGGCGACGCAGGCGGCGCGGCGCCGCGTGCTGCCAGGGCAGTGGCTCACGGCCGCCATGGGCATGGCCGAAGTGGCGCGCCCACGCCTCGGGGCTGCCGGCCAGGCACAGCCATAGCGCGTCCTTGCCCCCTTCCGCCTGCACCGCTCCGCCGCACCACAGCTGCGACTGGTGCGAATGCAGGAGCCATTGGCAGTCGCTGCCCAGCAAGTGCACGTTGCCGCGCAATGGCAGCCACAGCGATATCGCGTTGCGTGGCAGCCGCAGCGGCACGTCCTTGCCGATGGTCAGCAGCAGGCAGCGATCGTCGGGCAATGCCGGCGTGGACGCCGGAGCGGAAGGTACGTGACAGCGCAGGGCCATGACGATCTCGCGGTGCGGCGCATGCGTTCGCGCGCCAATGGCACCACGCTATCGGTCTGAAACGGCAGATTGGAGAACCACTCGACGCCGGATCGGCAGAGCCAATTTCCCGGCGTGCCCTCAGCCGCGCTTGCGAACGCCGATGCCGTGCTCGTAGACCAGCCTGCCCCCCATCCAGCCCGCCCCGCACAGGCTGAGGAATCCCAACACCCCCAGCCCGATCGCCAACGCGCCCGGACGCGTCAGCGCTCCCTCCTCGATGCGCAGAAACAGGCTGGCGGCGTAGCAGCTCCAGGCCGTTGCGGCCAGGAGCATGTGGCGACGGGCGTCCCGCGATGGCGTGCTGCCGGGCTCCAGGTCCGGCAGTTCGGCCAGGCCCGCCGCCATCGCAACGGTTGCAACCAGGGTGCCAATCGCCAGCAGCAGCCCGGACAGCTGCCAGTAGGACGCTGCGCGGAACAGCCCGACCGTGTCCGCGGCCGTCGCCAGCGACCAGCACGCGACCGGGAAGTGGACGAGGGCCGGGTGCAACGGATGCTTCATATCGTCAGCACGGCGCTGAGCAGCACGAGGAAACCGGTCACGGCCACGCCCGCGTGCACGAACACGACCGCCTTGGGGGCGACCTTGCCGCGCAGATGGATCGAGGCCAGATAGAAGCCGCCGAGCGCTGCCAGCGCCAGCACTGCCAGCGCCGCGGTGACACGTGCCGATGCGCCGCCTTGCCCGACCGCCATCACCAGCATCACCAGCCCGCAAAAACCCAACAGTGCGTGCATCAGGGAAACCGCCCACGGCGCCAGTCGCCCGCGCAGAACATGAGATGCCAGGAACAGGCCGCCCATGGCGGCAATCGCGAACACGATCAGGGCATACGTCAGCATGGTCACAGTCTCGTCAGTGGGTGGGTGGGCGGGTGTGTGGGTTGGTCGTCGTCGGCCGGCGCCAAGGCGTCGATCCTGGTCATCACGGCCGCGCTGATGCGCGCGCAGCGCGAACCCAGGAACGGAAACGCCTCCGACAACGTCGCCGACAGCGTGTCATTCAAGGCGGCGCGCAGCAGCCGCCGGGCGCGGTGCAGGCGCGTCTTCACCGTTTCGGTGCGCAGGGCCAGGCTGCCTGCGGTTTCCTCCACCGTGCAGCCTTCGATGTCGCGCAGTACGAAGACGATGCGGAACGGTTCGGGCAGTTCGTCGACGGCATGTTCGATCAGGCGTCGCACCTGCTCGCGTGACGCGGCGGCAGCGGGATCTTCGCTGCCGGTGGATTCGCTGACGAACCGGGAAGGGAAGGGCACGACACGGTCTCCGTCGGTCTGCAGGGTATCGATCTGGTCCAGCTCGACGGTCATGCGGCGTTGCCTCAGTCGGCTTTGCGCGCCATTGAGCACGATCCGCGTCAACCAGGTGGTCAGTGAGGACTCGCCGCGAAATGTCGCGATGTGTTCGAAAGCGCGAAGGTAGGCGTCCTGCACGATATCTTCAGCCTCGGCATCGTTGCCGACCATGCCGCGTGCCGTGCGGAACAGACGCTGGTTGCAGCGCTGCATCAGGTGGCAGAACGCGTCGCGGTCGCCCGCCGCCACCCGGGCCGCCAGCCGCGCGTCATCCAGCGCAGCGTAGTCAACGGTCCGCTCGGTGCCGGGCTGGGCCATGATCGAACTCTCCTGGGCGAAGGCATTGCTCCACTGCGCAGACGCAGGCCAGGGAAAAAGGTTCCCGCGTGGCCGGATAAGACGCCTGTCAGGCGGCGGACGTCAAGGCGGCCGACGTCACGGTGGCAGACGTCAGGGCGGCCGACGTCAGGGCGGATCGGACGAACGCGCCAGGCGGATCTGCTGCGGTGCCTGCTTGAACCAGCGTCGGCACGCATGGTTGAACGAGCTCTGTTCGGCATAGCCCAGCAGTCCGGCGATCTGGGTCATCGGCATCGCTGGCTCGGCCAGGTACTCCTGCGCCCGCTCGCGCCTGACCGAGTCGAGCAGGCCCAGGAAGGTCAGGCCCTCGTCGGCGAGCTGGCGTTGCAGTGTCCGCGGGTGGACGGCCTGCTGCTGCGCCACCGCCACCAGCGAGCAGCGCCCGGTCGGGAGCAGGCGATCGATGGCGGCCGTGACCTGCTCGCGCGCGGTGCGCGGGCGCTCCTCGATCTCGCGACTGACGAAGTCGACCAGGAACGCCCGCATCATCTTGTTGTGACTGTCGATCGGACGTGCGATCTGCTGCCGGGTCAGCACCAGCGCATTGGCCTCCTGGAGGAACAGCACGCGGGTGCCGAAATGCTTGCGATAGAGCACCTGGGGAAGTGCGCTGGCGTGCCGGCACAGCACCGTCTGCGCATGGAAGCCCGGGTCGTCGAGAAGCATTCCCACGATGTGGTGCATCAGGCCCAGCGCACGCTCCACCGCCTGGCGGCCAGGTTCGAACCTTTTGCCAACCTCGAAGCGGAACGTCAGGCGCGGCGCCTCGGGGTCGCTGACGCGATCGAGTTCGAAGACGGCGCCGGGGCTGTAGAAACCGATGAAGTGGGCGAAGTCGTCGATTGCGGCGCCGACATCCGGGGAGTTGCGGGCAATCAGTGCCACCGGGCCGACGATGTTCCAGTCCTGCACGCGCGAAAGGGACAAGCCGAAATCGGGCCGGTCCAGTTCGGTCGCGGTCAGCTCGAACAGTTGCACCACCGACTGCAGCGGCACCATGGCGTAGTGCACGTCCAGCAGGTCAGGGGCGATGTTGAAGCGCCGCAGCAGCGCCTCGGGATTGCCGCCGAGCTCGCGCACGAGTTCGCGGTAGTTGGTCAATGCGGTGGTGCGGATCAAAGGGCCGGACAAAGGGGCAGCTGCGATCTTGATGGCGTCGCAGATTCGCACCCGCTGGTGATTGTCGCGTGAGGGCAAACATCTGTCGCGTCAGGCCAAGCCAGAACTGGATATCCCTGCGCTAATCCGAACGTGGCGGGCATATGTCCCGATGAAGGTCGAGCTGCATACACGCGATGTCCGAAGGGGATCGAAAATCCGAACAGGCAGCGCGTCGCCGTCCGCCGCGAACGGACCGGTCCGGCCGGGCCACCGTCGCCGGTCGTGTCGACGGTTCGACGCGTTTCACCCTCGAGCAATGGCGCGCGGTATCGCGAGAGCGCTACAACTGGGACCTGCAGGTGCAGTCCGATGCGCTGGGCGCGCACCAGTTCGTCGGCGAGTACAGCGCCTGGGGGGACGGCGATGTGCGCTTCCTGCACAGCCGTGCGATGGCCGCGCGCGTGCGGCCGTTCGACTCGGCGCGCGGGCACCTGCGGCTGGTATTCCTGCTGGCGGGCCAGGCGCGCATCCGGGCACACGGTCGGCGGGACGGTGTGGAGGTCGGCCAGGGCGACCTGTTCCTGCTCGATACGACCGCGGTCAAGGAAGCCCAGTGGACTGCCCATTCCGACCTGTGCCTGCAGTTGCCGGGTCTTGAAATGCAGTCCGACACGCTCCCTGTCGATCAGCGAGCGTGGGCGCAGTCCGGGCGCGCCGTCATTCCGATCGACGACCCGGTGCTGTCGAACGCGCTCAAGGCGCAGTTGCGCCTGCTCGCAGCGCGTGGCGATGAGCTGGCCGATGGCGCTCGCGCGCGGGTGCTGTCGGCGATGGTCGACCAGACGGCCATGGGCCTGCGTGCGACGGCAATCAGCCGCAGCGATTCCAGCGCCGGCCACGAGATCCTGCTGGCCAAGGCGCAACTGCACATCCAGACGCATTTCCGCCGCCATGACTTGTCGGTGGATGAAATCGCGGCGACGGTCGGGTGTTCGCGCACGTCGCTATACCGGTTGTTCTCCGCCCAGTCGCTCACGGTGCTCGGCTTCCTGCGCGAGACCCGCCTGCAGCGTTGCCGGGCGGCACTGGCCGCCGCGCCGGCACAGGCCAACATCGGCCAGATCGCCTTCCACCACGGTTTTGTCGATCTCCACGCCTTCACGCGCTTGTTCAAGCGGCGCTTCGGCATGACGCCGGGGCAGGCAAGGGCATCGGAGATCGACTGACGCCTGTTCATGCGTGCGCGCGGTACGCACGGTCAAACGTTGGGACCGGCGATCAAATCCACGCCCAATTTCGCTGCATAGGCTGAAAGCGTGCGTTCTGGGGGAACCGCGACGCATGCACGCCTCTACCTCATGCAATCGAACCGGCGCGCCGAGTCGCGTCGATGGAGAACTCCGTGAATCTTCCGTCCGCAACCCGCCGCCCGCGTCCTGCACGCCTGGCGCACGCCATTGTCCTTGCTTTGGGCCTGGTGCCCGCGATCGCCAGCGCGCAGTCGTTCTGCGTTGACTCGTCCGGCAATCCGGTCGGCGCGGCCACTGACCCCGAGGCTGTGGCCTGCGGCGTCAACGCACTGGCCAGCGGCGCGGCCGCTACCGCATTGGGCACGCTGAGCTACGCATCGGGCAACGCGAGCACCGCGACCGGCGCCTACGCGATGGCCGACGCCGACAACGCCGCCGCCTTCGGTGCCTACAGCTGGGCCGGCGGCGCCAACAGCGTCGCCCTCGGCACCGGCACCTTCGCGCTGGGCGAGAACAGCACCGCCACCGGCTTCAACGCCTCCGCCGTCGGCGCCAATTCCAGTGTCTACGGCTACGGCTCGATCGCCGAAGGCGACGACAGCACGGCAATGGGCACTGCCAGCTATGCCAGCGGCACGGCCAGTGTTGCGCTGGGTGCTGGCAGCAGCGCCAGTGCCGCCAATGCGCTGGCCCTGGGCAGCGGCAGCGCCGGCAGCGGCGTCGGCTCGGTCGCGATCGGCGGCGCGAACGCGCAGGCCGACTACGCCATGGCCATGGGCGCGGATTCGGTCTCGTCGGGAACCAGCGCCTTCGCTCTCGGCAACGGTTCACTCGCCACGGGCAGGGGCGCTGCTGCCATCGGCACCGAGGCATGGGCCAAGAGCGATAACGCCATCGCCATGGGAACGCTGGCCACCACGGATGGTTACCTCTCCCTGTACGCCAACACCAACGTCGTAAAGAGCCCCGACAAGGTCAACGCGACCGGACAGGTCGCGATCGGTTTCGCTTCGGTCGCACAGGGCTACAACACGGTGGCGCTGGGCTCGAATTCGCATGCTTACAACGACAACGCGATCGCCATCGGCAACTACGCCGGTTACCACCAGAATTTTCGTCTCGAGCCAGGTGTCGGGGCCAATTCCATCGCAGTGGGTTACAGCGCGGTGGCGCCGGGAAGCAACAACACGGTGATCGGCTCCAAGGCCATGACCGCCTACTACGGCCAGGCCGGCGCGCCGGCGACGATCTCCGGCGAGTATCTGTTCACCGCCAACGGGACCGCCATCGGCGCCACCGCGGCTGCCAGCGAGAGCGCGACTTCGCTGGGTTCTGCCGCAGTCGCAGGCAGCGTGCGCAGTCTCGCGCTTGGCACCAGCGCGGGCGTGCAGGACATCTCGCCAGTGGCCAGGGCCGGTACCGGAGGGGACCCGACTGCGCCGGGATACGCGCCGGACTCACTCGACTTCAGCCTCCTCAAGTCGTCGAACTCCGTTGCGATGGGTTACAACGCAAAGGTCCAGTACGCCGCCAACGCGATGGCGCTCGGTCCCAACGCACGGGTCGCCGGAACTTCAAACGGCGCCGTCGGGAGTGACAATTCGATCGCGCTGGGCAGCGGCAGCCAGGTGGCTGCTGCGACGCCGAACGCGCTGGCGCTGGGTGCTGCCGCCAATGCCTCGTTCGCCAACTCCGTTGCGCTTGGTGCCGGTTCGCGCACGACGGTTGGCGCACTCGCCAACTACGTCGACGGCAGCGGCCGCCTCACGGGCCAGGCCTCGGTGGGCGAAGTATCGGTCGGCAGCGCCACCGGCCA
>NZ_JBFRDH010000007.1:0-264229 GCF_052113485.1 Lysobacter sp. TAF61 | reverse complement strand
ATACCGACCAGTGCGGCAAGGATGCGTACAACCAGAAGCTGTCGGAGCGTCGCGCCACCACGGTGTACGACTACCTGACCAGCAATGGTGTGGACGCCGCGCGTCTGGTGGGCCCGATCGGTTACGGCGAGAGCCGCCCGCTCGAGGACGTGGGCCAGGCGTTCCCGGCCTGCAAGAGCGAGAAGAACCGTCGCACCGAGCTGAACGTCCAGAACTGAGTTCGGGACGCCGGGTTTCGGTAACGAAGCCCGGTAACGAACCTCGGTAACGATTCTTCCAGGCAATCTTCGAAGCCCGGCCTCGCGCCGGGCTTCGTCGTTCATGCGCCAGCATCGGCGCAGGCGCATGCGTTATGCCCGCGTGAGGCTGCTTTTACGCCTGTTTTCAAGGTTGTCGCACCTTGGACTGACGCCTACACTGCGCAGGCAGCCCGGGAACGTTCCGGTTCCAGGGGCGAATGGAAGGAGCGGCGCCATGCGCGCGATGTTCGGTCTGTCGTTGATGTTGATCGCCTCGATGGCACAGGCGCAGTCCGCGCAATGCGGTTCGGTCGCAGCACCGACGTCGCTGCCGATCCGTCCTACCGTGGTCGCTCCGATCGCACCGGAGCTCGTCGTTCCCAGCCATCAGCTCGGTGCACCTACCGGCGTGTTGTCGCAGGCGTTCGACGAAGCGTTGGCCGTGGACCAGGTACTGTTCCGCCTGCGCCTGGAAGGGTGCCAGGTGGCCAAGGCATTGCCGGCGGCGGCGCCGGCTGCCGCCATGCCGAGCGCGAACGACGCGGCGGCCTACAAGCCCAAGACGCAGTTCGACAATACGCCGTGGCGTTTCGACATGAACCAGAACGGCAAGAAGATGACCGCCGAAGAGTTCGATGCCTGGATGAAGGCCAAGGGCGTGCGCGTGGCCAAGGGCAAGGGCGCTGTCGCAGCGCCGGCCGCACCGGTGGCGCCGGTCGCTCCGGTGCCGGTCAAGGAAGAAAAGAAGTGATTGCGTGGGGCGCCTTTGCGCCCCGTCGCCTGTGCCGCTGCGCCGGCATTTCGTGAAGCCGGTTTCCACCCGCGCGGCCACGCCTCGCCACGGCCTTGCGCGCGTGATGTCGAAGCAGGGCCTGTGCTCGCGCAGCGAGGCCGCACGCTGGATCCAGGCCGGTCGCGTTGAAGTCGACGGACGCGTGGTCCGCGACCCGGAGTTTCCGATCGTGCAAGGCCGGCAGCGGATCGTCGTGGACGGGCGCGATCTCGACCAGGCGCCGCGGATCCACCTGATGCTCAACAAGCCGCGGGGCCTGGTCACCAGTACCCAGGACGAACGCGGCCGCGATACGGTCTACCGATGCCTCGACGGTTCCGGGCTGCCGTGGCTGGCGCCGGTGGGCCGGCTCGACAAGGCCAGCGAAGGCCTTCTGCTGTTCAGCAACGACCCGGCCTGGGCGGCGCTGATCACCGACCCGCAGACCGGTCCGGACAAGACCTACCACGTCCAGGTCGACACGCTTCCCGAGCAGGCCCTGCTGGCGGCGCTGGTGGCGGGGGTTGAGGCCGAAGGCGAGTGGTTGCGCGCCAGCTCGGCGCGCCTGCTGCGCAGCGGCGAACGCAATGCCTGGCTCGAGATCGTCCTCGACGAGGGCCGCAACCGTCAGATCCGCCGCCTGCTCGACGGGTTCGACATCGGCGTGTTGCGACTGGTCCGGGTTGGCATCGGGTCGCTGCAGCTGGGCGAGTTGGGCAAGGGGCAATGGCGTCACCTCAATGATGCGGAAGTGGGCGCACTGACCGTGCCCCCTGTTCATCTGTGAGCTGAGTGCCGGTCCTCGCTGGAGCGGGTGACGCACAGTGTCGGACTGTGGGCCACATCACTCTTTTAACGTTTCCTTTGCGCGGTTTTGACGCCTACACTGCGGCCAACTTCGTCGTGGGGAGAGAGCTCAGATGCGCAAGATGTCGATGGTGGTTTCGTTGCTGCTGGTGTCGGGCGTTGCCGCCGCGCACACCGGCTCGGTCGATCATGGCCAGGGTGTGGCAGCGCAGTCGGACGTCGCCCGTTCGGCCGTGCGCATGGAGCAGGGAGTGATGGTCGCCGCGGGCAAGAAGACCAAGACCGCCGAAGCCGCGCCCAAGGCCGAAGAGCCCAAGGCCGAAGTCGCCGCGGAATCCACCTTGCCGGGCGAGTACAAGCCCAAGACCCAGTTCGACAACACGCCGTACCGTTTCAACATGAACCAGAACGGCAAGAAGATGACTGCCGAGGAATTCGACGCCTGGATGAAGTCGCGCGGTATCCGCGTGGCCAAGGGCGCACCGGGCGGCGGCGCGCAGCCTGCCGCAGCGCAGGGCGGTGCCCAGGTCGCCAGCGACGCCAAGGGCAAGTAAACAAACACATCCTCGTCGGATGGAATGCAAAAGGCCGGTCAATGACCGGCCTTTTGTTTTTGCCGCGCCGTGACTGCGCGAACGTCAGCCCTTGATCACGCCCAGTTCGCGGCCGATCTTGATGAACACCGCAATCGCCTGGTCCAGGTGCTCGCGCGTATGCGCGGCCGACATCTGCGTGCGGATGCGCGCCTGGCCCTGCGGCACGACCGGGAAGAAGAAGCCGATCGCGTAGATGCCTTCCTCCAGCAGCCGCGAGGCGAACTTCTGCGCCAGCGGTGCGTCGTACAGCATCACCGGGCAGATCGGGTGCACGCCGGGCTTGATGTCGAAGCCGGCCTGGTTCATCTGTTCGCGGAAGTAGGCGGTATTGGCAGCCAGTTGTTCGCGCAGCTCGCCGGCCGAGGACAGCATCTCGAACGCCTTGATGCCGGCGGCCACGACGTGCGGCGGCAACGAGTTGGAGAACAGGTACGGCCGCGAACGCTGGCGCAGCATTTCGATCACTTCGCGGCGCGCGGTGGTGAAGCCGCCGAGTGCGCCGCCCATGGCCTTGCCGAGGGTGCCGGTGAAGATGTCGATCTTGTCCATGACGCCCTTCACTTCGGCCGAGCCGCGGCCGCTGGCGCCGAGGAAGCCGGTGGCGTGGCATTCGTCGATATGTACCAGGGCGTTGTACTTCTTCGCCAGCGCGGTGATTTCGTCGAGCGGGGCGATGAAGCCGTCCATCGAGAACACGCCGTCGCTGGTGATCAGCTTGGTCTTGCAGCCGGCGGCATCGGCGGCCTGGAGCTGCTTCTCCAGGTCGGCCATGTCGCAGTTGGCGTAGCGGAAGCGCTTGGCCTTGCACAGGCGCACGCCGTCGATGATCGAGGCGTGGTTGAGTGCGTCGGAGATGATCGCGTCGTCTTCGCCGAGCAGCGGCTCGAACAGGCCGCCGTTGGCGTCGAAGCAGGCGGCGTAGAGGATGGTGTCCTCGGTGCCGAAGAACCCGGCGATGGTCTGCTCGAGCTGCTTGTGCAGGTCCTGGGTGCCGCAGATGAAACGCACCGAGGCCATGCCGAAGCCGTGCGTGTCGAGCGCGGCCTTGGCGGCGGCGATGACGTCGGGGTGATCGGCGAGCCCGAGGTAGTTGTTGGCGCAGAAGTTCAGCACCGTGCGGCCATCTTCCAGCGTGATCTGCGCCGACTGCGGCGAGGTGATCACGCGCTCGGCCTTGAACAGGCCCTGGGCACGGATGCTGTCGAGTTCTTCCGCGTAGCGGGCGGTCAGGGCAGGGGAGTTTGCCATGGCGGTCAGTTCCAGCTCAGCACGACTTTGCCGGCCTTGCCCGATTCCATCAGGTCGAAACCCTGCTGGAAATCGTCGATAGGCAACTGGTGCGTCAGCACCTTGCCGAGCGGGAAGCCGCTGAGGACCAGCTGCGTCATCTTGTACCAGGTCTCGTACATCTTGCGGCCGTACATGCCGTGGATGGTGAGGCCCTTGAAGATGATCTTGTCCCAGTCGCAGCCGGCGCCCTTGGGCATGATGCCGAGCATGGCGATCTTGCCGCCGTGGTACATGCAGTCGAGCATGTCGTTGAAGGCGCGCGGGTTGCCGCTCATCTCCAGGCCGACGTCGAAGCCTTCCATGTGCAGGTCGGCCATCACGTCCTTGAGCGAGGTGTTGGCGACGTTGACCACGCGCGTGGCGCCCATGTCGGCGGCGAGCTTGAGGCGGAAGTCGTTGACGTCGGTGACCACGACATTGCGCGCGCCGATGTGCTTGCAGATGCCCGCGGCAATGATGCCGATCGGGCCGGCACCGGTGATCAGCACGTCCTCGCCGACCACGTCGAACTCCAGCGCGCAATGCGCGGCGTTGCCGTAGGGGTCGAAGAACGCGGCCAGTTCGCTCGGGATCTGGTCCGGGATCGGCCACAGGTTGCTGGCCGGCATCACGATGTATTCGGCAAACGCACCGTTGCGGTTGACGCCGATGCCGACGGTGTTCGGGCACAGGTGCTGGCGGCCGGCGCGGCAGTTGCGGCAATGGCCGCAGACAATGTGGCCTTCGGCCGAGACGCGCTGGCCGGTCTTGTAGCCGGTCACGCCCGGGCCGACTTCGGCGATGCGGCCGACGAATTCGTGGCCGATCACCAGGCCGGGCTTGATCGTGCGCTGGCTCCACTCGTCCCACAGGTAGATGTGCAGGTCGGTGCCGCAGATCGCGGTCTTCTCGAGCTTGATCAGGACTTCGTTCGGGCCGGGCGCCGGGACCGGCACCTCTTCCATCCAGATGCCCTTGCCAGCTTCGCGCTTGACCAGCGCTTTCATCATTTGCGTCATTTGGGAACGTCCGCGGATTGGCGGTAAAGAGGCGGGAATTATACGCCGCCGACCCGCCCGGGCCGGGGGGCAGGTTTGCCCCGGCCGGTCGGGTTGGCCTATCGTCGCCGGCTTCCCGAGCCGCTCGAAGCCCGTCATGCCGACCATGCGCCACCGTTTGTCCGCCCTGTCCGTCTCCGTGCTGCTGATCGTCGGCGCCGGCGTCTCCCACGCCGACGAGGGCATGTGGATGCCGTCGCAGCTGCCCGAGATCGCCCGCCAGCTCAAGGCCGCCGGCTTCAAGGGCAAGCCCGGCGACCTGGCAGAGCTGGCGCGGCCGCCGATGAATGCGGTGGTCAAGGTTGGCGGCGCCAGCGGCGCGTTCGTGTCGAAGGACGGCCTGGTGCTGACCAACCACCACGTTGCCTTTGGCGTGATCCAGTACAACTCCAAGCCTGGCAGCGACCTGATCAAGGACGGCTACATCGCCAGCAATCGCGCCGGCGAACTGCCCGCCAATCCCGACTATCGCGTGCTGGTGACCACCGGCTTCGACCGCGTCACCGACACCATCCTCGCCGCTGCGCGCGGCAAGCAGGGGCGCGATTACTACGACGCGGTCGACAGCGCCAGCAAGGCCGCCGTGGCCAGGTGCGAAAGCGAGCCGGGCTATCGCTGCAGCATCGCCAACATGTACTACGGGACCGACTTCTACCTCGTGCGCCAGCTCGAGCTGCGTGACGTGCGCCTGGTCTATGCGCCGCCGAACGACATCGGCAACTACGGCGGCGAGGTCGACAACTTCGTCTGGCCACGCCATGCCGGCGACTTCACCCTGCTGCGCGCCTACGTCGGCAAGGACGGCAAGCCGGCCGACTACTCGGCCGACAACGTTCCCTACGTACCACCGGCACACCTGCAGGTGTCCACGCGCAACGTCAAGGAAGGCGACTTCGCCATGCTCGCCGGCTACCCGGGCGTGACGTTCCGTCATCGCATGGCCTCGGAATTCGCCAACCAGATCGACTGGCAGTTGCCGTCGCGCGTGGCCTTGTACCAGCGCATGATCGACGTGATCGAAGCCGGCGGCAGCAAGGACGAGGCCGCGCGCGTGAGCTATGCCTCACAGGTGCGCGGCTTGAAGAACACCCTCAAGCGCGCCCAGGGCGAGTTGGATGGGCTGCGCCGCAGCGACGCGGCCAAAGTGCGTCGCGATGACGAAGCCGCGATGTACGCCTGGCTCGACAAGCAGGCCGACGCCGCCGCGACGCGCGCCGACATCGCCGCCGCCCAGGCGGTGATCGACCAGGGCGTGGCCACGCGCGAGCGCGACCAGCTGCTGGGCGTGATCCAGTCGCAGACGCAGTTGCTGCGTTCGGCGATCACGCTGCAGCGCTGGGCGGCCGAGCGTCCCAGGCCCGACGAGCAGCGCGAGAGTGGTTACCAGCAGCGCGACGAGGTGCTGATCACCGGCCAGCTCAAGCAGGTGCAACGGCGCTACTCGCCGGCGATCGAGAAGGCCTTGCTGACCGAGCTCATCAGGCAGTACCAGGCATTGCCGAAAGCGCAGCACGTTGCCGAGTTCGACGCGGTGTTCGGCGCCACGCCGGCGCAGCTGAAGACGCGCCTCGACGCGCTGTATGCGGGCACGCGCCTGGGCGACGAGAAGCAGCGACTGGCGGCGATGAGCGCCAGCAGCGCCACGCTGGCCAAGTCGAACGACACCCTGCTCAAGGCCGCGGCGACCTTGCTGCCGGCGATCCAGCGGATCGAAGGCGAGGGCAAGGCCAGCGCCGGCGAACTGCTGCGCCTGCGCCCGGCCTACATGCGCGCGCTGATCGCCTATCGCAAGTCGCAGGGCCGCGCCGTCTACCCGGATGCCAACTCGACCCTGCGCGTGAGCTACGGCCGCATCAGCGCGATGGATCCGCACGACGGCGTGCACTACCTGCCGCTGACCACCGTCCAGGGCATCGTCGAGAAGCACACCGGTGCCGAGCCGTTCAACGCGCCGCAGCCGCTGCGCGATGCGATTGCCCAGGGCGATTTCGGCAGCACCGCCGAGCCGAGCCTGGGCACGCAGACGGTCGACCTGATGACCAACCTCGACACCACCGGCGGCAATTCCGGTTCGCCGGTTCTTGACGCCAGGGGCGACCTGATCGGTCTGAACTTCGACAGCAACTGGGAAGCGGTGAGTGCGAGCTGGATGTTCGATCCGCGCTACAAGCGTGCGATCCATGTCGACATGCGCTACCTGCGCTGGCTGCTGGCAAAGGTCTATCCGGCCCCGCACCTGCTGAAGGAAATGAATCTGCCGGCGGAATGACGGCCGGCAGATTGCGCGACAAAGCTGAATGGCAGCCCGTTCCGCGTCATGGTCGCGCGGGTTCGCCACGGGCTAGACTCGGTCGTTGATTTTCCTGCTCGGAGCGGATGCATGCGTCATACGGTGTTGGCAGTTGCGGTACTGGGTGCGTTGGCTGGAGCCGGCGTCGCCCGGGCAGGAGAGGGCATGTGGGTGCCGCAGCAGTTGCCGGAAATTGCCGGCCCGCTGAAGAAGGCCGGCCTCAAGCTCAATCCCAGGCAACTGGCCAACCTGACCGGCGATCCGATGGCCGCGGTGGTCTCGCTGGGCGGATGCACTGCAAGTTTTGTCTCGCCGCAGGGCCTGGTGGTCACCAACCACCATTGCGCCTATGGCGCGATCCAGCTCAACTCCACGCCGGAAAAGAACCTCATCAAGGACGGCTTCAATGCCGCCACGCCGGCCGATGAAGTCTCCGCCGGACCCAACGCGCGCATCTACGCGCTCGACACCATCCAGGACGTGACCCGTCAGGTCCACGATGCGATCGCCGCGGCGCCTGATGCGCTGGCGCGCACGGCCGCGCTGGAAACCATCGAGAAGCAGCTGGTGGCCTCGTGCGAGCGCGAGGCCGGCTTCCGCTGCCGTCTGTACAGCTTCTCTGGCGGCACCACCTACCGTCTGTTCCGCAACCTCGAGATTCGCGACGTACGCCTGGCTTACGCGCCCCCGGCAGGCGTGGGCAACTTCGGTGGCGAGGTCGACAACTGGACCTGGCCGCGCCACACCGGCGATTTCTCGTTCTATCGCGCTTATGTCGGCAAGGACGGCAAGCCGGCCGCGTACTCGCCCGACAACGTGCCCTACCAGCCCAAGGCCTGGCTGAAATTCGCCGACAAGCCGCTCGGCGCCGGCGACTTCGTCATGGTGGCCGGCTATCCGGGGCGCACCTCGCGCTATGCACTGGCCGAGGAGTTCCAGGAAACCGCGAGCTGGACCTATCCGACCATCGCCGGACACTACAAGGACCTGGTCGCACTGGTCCAGGCCGAAGGGCGCAGGAATCCGGACGTCGCCGTGAAGTACGCCAGCACCGTCAAGGGTTGGCAGAACACGATGAAGAATTACGAGGGTCAGCTCGAAGGCTTCAAGCGCATCGACGCGGCGCAGCGCAAGCAGGCCGAGGAAACCGCGATCCTGGAGTGGTTGCGCCAGCAGGGCGGCAAGGGCGAGCCGGCGCTGGCCGCGCACGCCAGACTGGTGGAACTCGATGAAGCCGCGCGCGGCAACCGCGAGCGCGACCTGGTGTTCGGCCAGCTGCGCAGCACGGGTGTCCTGGGTGCGGCGACGCAGCTGTACCGGCTGTCGCTCGAGCGCGCCAAGCCCGATGCGCAGCGCGAGCAGGGCTACCAGCAACGCGACCTGGCGACGTTTGAAGGCGGCATGCGGCAGATGGAGCGCCGCTACGTGCCGGCGATGGACCGCCAGCTGCAGGCCTACTGGTTGCGCGAGTACACCAAGCTGCCGGCGTCGCAGCGGATCCCCGCGCTCGAGAAGTGGCTTGGCGGCAGCGACGACAAGGCGATCAACCGCGCGCTCGACAAGCTCGCCAAAACCAACCTGGGCATCACCGAGCAACGCCTGCGCCTGATGACGGCCAGCAGCGCCGAGCTGGAGAAGAGCAAGGACCCGGCGATCCAGTTCGCGGTGGCGATCATGCCGACCGTGCTGCAGCTGGAGAACGAAGGAAAGGCCCGTGCCGGCGATGCGTTGCTGTCGCGCCCGCTGTACCTGCAGGCGGTGGCCGACTACCGCAAGAGCAAGGGCCAGTTCGTCTATCCGGACGCCAACTCGTCGCTGCGTATCACCTTCGGCAACGTCACCGGCTACACCAGGCTCGACGGCAGCAAGCAGGCGCCGTTCACGCGCCTGGAGGAAGTCGCCGCCAAGGCCACCGGTCAGGATCCGTTCAATGCGCCCAAGGCGCTGCTCGATGCCGTCGCGGCGAAGAACTACGGTGGCCTGGCCGACAAGAAGCTCGGCACGGTGCCGGTGAACTTCCTGTCGGACCTGGACATCACCGGCGGCAATTCGGGTTCGCCGGTGCTCGACGCTCAGGGCAAGCTGGTCGGGCTCGCGTTCGACGGCAACTGGGAGTCGGTGAGCAGCAACTGGGTGTTCGATCCGGCGATGACGCGGATGATCTCGGTCGACCAGCGCTACATGCGCTGGATCATGCAGGAAGTCTATCCGGCGCCGCAGCTGTTGCAGGAAATCGGCCTGCCGCAGAAGAAGTGACCGGCACGTTTCACTCTTGCGTCGGAAGCTCGTAGTCGAACGTGTAGAAGTGCTTGCCGTCGGCGATGTCGATGATGATTCGTCCCGACAGGCCCCGCAGCTCGCCCGTGCCAGAATCGGGCACCACGTTCACCGTCAGCGTCGGCACGCCGCGGTCGAGGGTGCCGTTGTGCTGGGTGAGGAAGGCGCCGACGCGGCCATCGAGTGAGCCGCTGATGCGCTCGATGGCGACATAGGCCGCCGAGCCCTCGACCTCGGTGCCGACGGCGAGCATGTGCACCACCGCGGTTGCGTCGAGCGGGCCATGGAAGCGCTTGTCGAAACGGAAATGGCCGGCGACGACACCGTCGCCCAGATCGCAGCCGCTTTCGGGCGTGCGCTTGACCTCGAACTCGCCGTTCACCTGTCGTGCCATGGTCGTGCTCCTTGCAGGGGCCCTGATCCTCGCGCACCGGCGCGGCGGTTGCCAGTGCAACGGTTGTGCCGCCGCCGGCATTTGCCTAGGCTGCGGTGCTGCGTCCCCACACACAAGACACATGCGCATCCTATTAGCCCGTCACGGCGAGACGCCGTGGAATGCCGAAGGCCGCTACCAGGGCCAGGAAGACATCCCGCTGTCGCCGGTCGGCATTGGCCAGGCGCGTGCGCTTGGCGAGCGCCTGCGCGAGCTGCCGATCACCCGTGCCGTCGCCTCGCCGCTGACCCGCGCGCGCCAGACCGCCGAGTTCGCCCTGGGCGAGCGCGACCTGCCGCTGACCCTCGATCCGGGCCTGATGGAAATCGCCCACGGCACCTGGGAAGGCCTGCTTGCCAGCGAAATCCGCGAGCGCGACGGCGAACGCCTGCAGGCCTGGCGCGACGCCCCGCACGAAGTGCTGATGCCGCAGGGCGAGTCGCTGCAGCATGTGTTCGACCGCGCCTGGCCGGCCTTCGCGCGCGCTGCCGAGGGGCTGGGCGATGGCGACACCCTGCTGGTGGTCGCCCACGATGCGGTCAATCGAGTGCTGCTGTGCCACGTGCTGGGCATCCCGCTGGCGCGGCTGTGGAGCTTCCGCCAGGCGCCCACCACCATCAACCTGCTCGAAGGCGCCGACGTCGACCACCTCGAGGTAGTGCGCCTGAACGACTGCAGCCACCACACGCTGCTGTTCGGAGAAGCCGTGCACCGGGCGCTGTAAGCGACGCGGACAGGCGATAATGCGGCGATGACCCGCACGCTTGCCGACTGGCTCGAATACATCGAGCGCATCCACCCCAAGACCATCGACATGGGCCTGGAGCGCATCGCCGAAGTAGCCGGGCGGCTGCGCCTCAAGCGCCCGGCGAAGAAGGTCATCACGGTCGGCGGCACCAACGGCAAGGGTTCGACGGTTGCCTTCCTGGAGGCGATGGCGCGTGCCGCGGGGCGCAAGGTCGGCGCCTACACCTCGCCGCACCTGCTCACGTACAACGAGCGCATCCGCATCGACGGCGCAGACGTTGGCGATACCGACCTCATCGCTGCGTTCGAGGCCATCGAGGCCGCACGCGTGGAGGCAGCACGCGGCGAGGTCGCGCTGACCTATTTCGAGTACGGCACCCTGGCCGCGCTGTGGCTGTTCGAGCGCGCCGGGCTCGACCTGGCGATCCTCGAGGTGGGCCTGGGCGGGCGCCTGGATGCGACCAACCTGGTCGATGCCGATGTGGCGATCATCACCACGGTCGATCTCGACCACCAGGATTACCTCGGCGACGAGCGCGAGGCGATCGGTGCGGAGAAGGTCGGGATCGCGCGCATGGGCAAGGCCCTGGTGCTCGGCGACGACGACCCGCCGTCGAGCGTGCTCGGGCACGCCTACCGCATCGGCGCCTCGACCTGGCGGATCAGCAACGATTTCTTCTTCGAGGTGCTGCCGGTGGAGCTCGATGGCAACGGCCGTCCGCTGCCGCGGCGCTGGCGCTGGCGCGAAGTCGGTTTCCGCCTGGACCTGCCAATGCCGCGCCTGGTCGCACCCGTGCAGCTGCGCAATGCCGCCGTCGCCATTGCCGCATTGCGCGCGCTGGGCCGGACGGTGACGCGCCAGGCCATCATCGAAGGCATCGCCAGCGCCGACGTCCGCGGCCGCCTGCAGCGTGTCGATCGCGATGGCGTCGAGGTGGTGGTGGATGTCGGCCACAACCCGCAGGCGGCGCGCGCGCTGGCCGCCTGGCTGGCAGCCAATCCCGTGCCGGGTGCGGTCCACGCGGTGTATGCGGCGTTGAGCGACAAGGACGTGGCGGGCGTGGTCGATGCGATCGCTTCCCAGGTCGGGCACTGGCACCTGGCCGGCTTGCCCGGGCCGCGCGGTGGCAGCGCGCAGGCGCTGGTGGAGCGACTGCGGGACACGCACGCAGCGGCGGGCGCACGCCATGCAACAGTCGAGGAGGCATTGCGCCAGGCGCATGCGCAGGCAGCCCCGGGCGATCGCGTGCTGGTGTTTGGTTCGTTCCACACCGCCGCCGCGGCGCTGGAATGGCTCGGTCACGACTGAACGGTGTGACGCGATTCGATTTCAGGCAACGGTCAGGGCAGGCGGCAAGGGTATAATTCGCGCGGCAATCCGCCTGCGGTGTGCGAGACCCGATGGAACCTGCCCTGAAACAGCGACTGATCGGCGCGACGGTACTGGTCGCGCTGGCGGTGATCTTCCTGCCCATGCTGATCAAGGGCCCGGCGCCCGAAAGCGGAGCCTCCGACGTTCCCCTCAAGCTGCCCGACGCTCCGCAGGGCGAGTTCGAGACGCGTGAGTTGCCGCTGGTGACCCCCGGCCAGGCGCCGCAGGGTGGCGCGGTCGGCATGGACGCTGGCGACGCCGACAGGTTGCCGACGGTCGACACCACGGCCACTGCGGCGGCCACTGCGACGCCGGATGCGGCGACCAGTTCCGCCGCGGGCACCGCCGGGGGCAACTACGCAGTGAGTTTCGGCAGCTACGCTTCGTCGGCGGACGCCGATCGCGTGGTCAAGGCGCTGGCCTCGGCGCAATTACCCGGTTACCAGGAAGCGGCGCCCGCCAGCGGCAGCCGCACCCTTTATCGCGTCCGCATCGGACCCTATGCCACGCAGGCCGAAGCCGAGGCCGCGCGCCTGCAGTCGGCGCGCGTGCGCAGCGACGTCGGCGCCAAGGTAGTGACGCTCGACGCCGACGCTGCCGACCCGGCTGCTGCCGCGCAGACCGCGGCCGTGGCGCCCGCGCCCGCCGTCTCGGCGCCGGTGCCGCTGGCCGACTCGACGCCGGCCACCCGGCCGGCGCCGCTGCCGTCGGAGCCTGCCAAGGCGGCCGTCACCAAGGCCGCTGTCACCAAGCCACCAGTCGAAGCGCCGGCCAAGCCCGCCGCCAAGCCTGCTCCGACCACGGTCGCCAGCGCTGCCCCGGTTGCCGCGCCGGCCCGTCCGGCCGCCGCCGATACCGGCTTCGCCGTCCAGCTGGGCGCCTTCGGCAGCGCCGAAGAGGCCGCCAAGTTGCGCGATCGGGCCCGCGCGGCCGGTTTCAGCGCCTTCGTCGAGCAGGTCCGAACCGACAAGGGCGTGCTGAACCGGGTCCGGGTCGGGCCGGTCGCCAGTCGCGCCGACGCCGACCAGCTCAAGGGTCAGGTCTCGGCAAAGCTGGGCGTCAGCGGCATTGTCCGACCGCATCCCTGACCCCATCTAGGCCAGGCAGACAGTGAGCGCAGCGCATGAGCGCGATTGACTGGGTGCTGCTGGCAGTGGTGGTGGCGTCGGCCCTGTTCGGGCTGATGCGCGGCTTTGTCGGCGTGCTGGCCTCGCTGGCCGCCTGGGTGCTGGCGGGGTGGGCGGCGTTCCGGTTCGGCGGGCAGGTGGCGCTGTTGTTCGCAGGCGACGGCGATGCCGGCCCAGGCGAACTGCTCGGTGGTTATGCACTGTGTTTCATCGGCGTGTTGATCGTGGTCGGCCTGGTGGGCTGGCTGGTGCGCAAGCTGGTGCAGTCGGTCGGCCTGTCCGGGCTGGACCGGATGCTGGGCCTGGCACTGGGCCTGGCGCGTGGTGCGTTCGTCGCCTGCGCGCTGGTGCTGCTGCTGGGTTTGACGGCGATGCCGCGCGAGGAACAATGGCAGCGTTCGCAGGTGGTGCCGGTGTTCGTGCCGGGCGCACAGTGGTTGCGGACCTGGCTGCCCGACTGGGTGGCCGCGCAAGTGGACCTGGATGGTCGTGACGAACTGCCGGCGCCGCAAGCGCCGGCGCATGAACCCGACCAGGCGCTGCCGGCGCCGGTCAGCGGGGCCTGACGGCCGCGCGCGCTACAACCCTTTTTACTCAGCAGGACTCATCACCATGTGCGGCATTCTCGGAATCGTCGGCCACAACGACGTCGCGGCGCAGCTCTACGACGGTCTGACGGTGCTGCAGCATCGTGGCCAGGACGCCGCCGGCATCGCCACCGCCAACGGCAGCAAGCTGCGCGTGCACAAGGGCAACGGCCTGGTCAACGAGGTCTTCGACGCCAAGGCGATGGCCCTGCTGGAAGGCCGCGTCGGCATCGGCCACTGCCGCTATCCCACCGCCGGCAGCGAAGGCTCCGACGAGGCGCAGCCCTTCTACGTCAACTCGCCATTCGGCATCGCACTGGCCCACAACGGCAACCTGATCAACACCGACGAGCTTCGTCGCGAGGTGTTCGAGCAGGACCGCCGCAACGTCAACACCGAGTCCGATTCGGAAGTGCTGCTCAATGTGTTCGCGCATGAGCTCGACACGCAGAAGGCGCTGAACCCGGAGGCCACGTTCCGCGCCATCGAGGGCGTGCACCGGCGCTGTGTCGGCGGGTTTGCGGTGGTTGCCACCGTGCTCGGCCTGGGCCTGGTCGCGTTCCGCGATCCCAACGGCATCCGTCCGCTGGTGCTGGGCAGGCGCCAGGGCAATGGCCAGGACGAGTACCTGGTTGCGTCGGAGTCGGTCGCCCTCGACCTGCTCGGTTTCGAACGCCTGCGCGACGTCCGCCCGGGCGAGGCGATCGTGATCACGCCACGCGGCGAGTTCTTCAGCCGCCAGTGCGCCGAACCGCGCCAGCACACGCCGTGCATCTTCGAGTACGTCTACTTCGCCCGTCCGGACTCGATGATGGACGAGGTCTCGGTGCACAAGGCGCGCATGCGCATGGGCCAGAAGCTCGGCGAGAAGATCCTGCGCCTGTGGCCGGACCACGACATCGATACCGTGATCCCGATCCCCGACACCTCGCGCGACGCGGCACTGGAAATCTCCAACGTGCTTGGCATCAAGTACCGCGAAGGCTTCATCAAGAACCGCTATGTCGGCCGCACCTTCATCATGCCGGGCCAGGGCGAGCGCGCGAAGTCGGTGCGCCGCAAGCTCAACCCGATCCCGCTGGAGTTCCGCAACCGCGTGGTGCTGCTGGTCGACGATTCGATCGTGCGCGGCACCACGTCCAAGCAGATCGTGCAGATGGCGCGCGATGCCGGTGCGCGCAAGGTCTACCTGGCCTCGGCCGCGCCGCCGGTGCGCTTCCCCAATGTCTACGGCATCGACATGCCGTCGGCCGAGGAACTGGTCGCGCACGACCGCAGCGACGACGAAGTGCAGAAGCTGCTCGGCTGCGACTGGCTGATCTACCAGGACCTGTCGGACCTGGAAGAGGCCGTGTCCGGTCCGAAGCACCGCATCGAGCATTTCGATTCGTCGTGCTTCAACGGCGAGTACGTCACCGGCATCGAGCCGGGCTATTTCGAGCGCATCAAGCAACTGCGTTCGGACGAAGCGAAAAAGACGCGGAGGGCCTGAGCCATGCACGAACTGCGCCGCATGATGATCCCCGACGACGAGAACGGCCAGGTGCTGCGGCAGATGCTCGACGACGGCGATGACCTCGACGTGCCGCGTGGCATCGAGTTCTTCCATGTGTTCGCCGAGGAGAGCGATGCCGAGGCGTTCATCGAAGCCGCCGCGGCATTGCCCGACCTGATGGTCGAGGACGCGGAAGTCGACGAGGAAGGCGTCTGGCAGGTGTGCGTGGTGCGCGTGATGGCGCCGTCGCACGCGGCCATCACCGCGCTGGAGTTGCAGCTGGGCGAGCTGGCCGAGTCGCACCGCGGCTATGCGGATGGCTGGGGCTGCCCGCCGGCGGACGAAACCTCGCACTGACACCGGCATGGCCTGCATGCCGAAACTGGCGCGCTGATGAGCGGCACGCTGTTCGCCGCCGCCCGTGGCTGCCTGGACGCGTCCACGCCGGACGACAAGCTGGCGCTGACTTTCGCCGCGGCCGAAGCCTTCGCCCGCGGCGAACTGGTCATCGATGAGGCGGCGCCTGCGCCGGAGCCAATCCGGATGCCCGGGCGCCCGGAGCGCCCGCTGCTGGTGCATCCGCGCGATCTGCCCAAGCGCGGCTTCGGCACGGTCGACGGCCGTGCGGCGTTCATCCACGCCATCGCCCATATCGAGTTCAACGCGATCGACCTGGCCTGGGATGCGGCTTACCGTTTTCGCGGGATGCCATTCGGGTTCTACGCCGACTGGGTAGGCGTGGCCGCCGACGAGGCGCGCCACTTCGCGATGTTGCGTGCGCGCCTGCGCGAGTTCGATCGCGACTACGGCAGTTTCGATGCGCACAACGGTCTGTGGGAAATGGCCGAGAAGACCGCGCACGACGGCCTGGCGCGCATGGCGCTGGTGCCGCGCGTGCTGGAAGCGCGCGGCCTGGACGTGACGCCGGCGATGATCGTCAAGCTGCGTTCGCTTGGCGACGATGCCACTGCCGAAATCCTGGAGGTGATCCTGCGCGAGGAAGTGGCGCATGTCGCCGCGGGGTCACGCTGGTTCCGCTGGTACTGCGAACGCGCCGGTATCGAGCCCGCGCCGAGGTTCCGGGAGCTGCTCGGCGAGTACGCGCGGGCGGTGCTGTACGGGCCGTTCAATCATGCCGCGCGCAGTGCGGCCGGATTCGATGACGAGGAGCTGGCGGCGCTGGAGAAACTGGCGGGGTAGGGGCCTTCTGCGGCAGACGACATCCTGTCTTTATGCCGGGCGCGGGACATCCATGTCCCGCTGCTACGCAATCCCCGGCGCGGTGGACGCCGCTCCGGCAATTCGTTTCATGGTCTTCGTCTGAAAGCCGTCATTCCCGCGAAGGCGGGAACCCGGTGACTTGGGGTGATGTCAGCCAATCGTCTGCAGGTCGTACCCATCCGCGCTCACGCGCAGCACCGAGCCCTGGTCGTACCAGTCGCCCAGGACGATGCGCAGGCAGGCGTGGCCGTCGACTTCGAGTTCGTGCATCGCCGGGCGGTGGGTGTGGCCGTGGATGATCGTCTCGATGCCGAAGCGGCTGATCGTGCTTTCCACCGTCGCCGGCGCGACGTCGGTGATCGTTTCCATCGTGCCCTGGGTCTTCAGGCCGCTCTGGTGCGCCTTGCTCGCGGCACGTGCCTGCTGGGCGAAGGCGATGCGTGCCGCCAGCGGCTGCGAGAGGAACTGTGCTTGCCACTGCGGATTGCGCGTCTGCGTGCGGAACTGCTGGTAGGCGACATCGTCGGTACACAGCAGGTCGCCGTGCATCAGCAGGGTGGGGCGGCCGTACAGCACCACCACCGTCGGATCGGGCAGGATGCGCGCGCCGGCGCGGCGGGCGAATTCCTCCGCGACCAGGAAATCGCGGTTGCCGCGGATGAAGTACACCGGCACGCCCGAGTCGTGCAGCGCTCGCAGCTCGCCGGCGACGAAGGCGCCGGTTTCGGACGGGTCGTCGTCGCCGACCCAGGCCTCGAACAGGTCGCCAAGGATGTACAGCGCGTCGGCGCCACGGGCTTCGTTGCGGATGAACTGGCCGAACAGCTCGGTGATCTGCGGACGCTCGGCGTCCAGGTGGAGGTCGGAGATGAACAAGGTGGTCATGGTGTGATTCTAGGGCACGGGCTTGTGGCTGAGGCCGGGCGATGCTTCGACTTCGTGCCTGCGGCGCTGCGTTCTGGACGAACGGTTGCCCGGTTCGGTCGCCGGGCCGCCACTCCGGTAAAATCCCCGTTTTCCGCCGTACCCCGAGCCCCGCATGAGCTGCCGCACCCGTTTCGCCCCCAGTCCCACCGGCTACCTGCACATCGGCGGCGCTCGCACCGCGCTGTACTGCTGGCTGGAAGCGCGGCGCCGTGGCGGGCAGTTCATCCTGCGCGTGGAGGACACCGACCGCGAACGCAGCACCCAGGAGGCGATCGACGCCATCCTGCAGGCGATGGACTGGCTCGGGCTGGATTACGACGAGGGCCCGATCTACCAGACCCAGCGCCTGGATCGTTACCGCGAGGTCGCCGAGCAGATGATCGCGGCCGGCACCGCCTACTACGCCTACGAGACCAAGCAGGAGCTCGAGGCGATGCGCGAGGCCGCCATCGTCGCCGGCGACAAGCCGCGGTACAACGGTGCCTACCGTGAGCGCAAGGAAGGCTATCGCGACGATCCCAACCGCGTCATCCGCTTCAAGAATCCGTATGACGGCGTGGTTGCCTGGGACGACAAGGTCAAGGGCCGCATCGAGTTTGCCAATGGCGAGCTCGACGACCTGGTGATCTTCCGATCCGACGGCTATCCGACCTACAACTTCGCGGTCGTGGTCGATGACCTGGACATGGGCATCACCGATGTCGTGCGCGGCGACGATCACGTCAACAACACCCCGCGCCAGATCAACATCTATCACGCACTGGGCGCGGAAGTGCCGCACTTCGCCCACCTGCCGATGATCCTGGACCCGGAAGGCGCCAAGCTGTCCAAGCGCACCGGCGCCGCCGACGTCATGCAGTACCGCGACATGGGCTACCTGCCGCACGCGTTGCTCAATTACCTGGTGCGTCTGGGCTGGTCGCACGGCGATCAGGAAGTGTTCTCGATCGCGGAGATGACCGGACTGTTCGATCTCAAGGACGTCAATTCCAAGGCTTCGCGCCTGGACCCGGCCAAGCTCGGCTGGCTGAACCAGCAGTACCTGAAATCCGACGATCCGGCCGAGGTCGGCGAGCATCTGCTGTGGCATCTGCGCGAGCAGGGCTACGACCTCGACAAGGGACCGGCGGCCAAGGATGTCGTCATCGCCCTGCGTGATCGCGTGCAGACCCTCAAGGAGATGGCCGAGCGCGCCGCGGTGTGGTTCCAGCCGCTGACGCAGTACGACGATGCCGCTGTCGCCAAGCACCTGGTCGCGACGGCGCGCGCGCCGCTGGCCGATGCGCGCGAGCGCCTGGCCGCGCTCCCGCAGTGGAGCGCCGAAAGCGTGTCGGCGGCCCTGCACGAGACTGCCGCGGCGCTCGGCATCGGCATGGGCAAGGTTGCCCAGCCGCTGCGCGTGGCCGTCACCGGCACCCAGGTCAGCCCGGACATCTCCCATACCGTCTACCTGGCGGGGCAAGGCGAGGCGGTGGCGCGCATCGACGCAGCCCTTGCAAAACTGCCGGCCGGGGCCTAAATCAGGGTCATCCCTGACGATCCGCCGATGAGCCAACACGACCACGCCTGCACCGACCCCAAGCACCACGTCCACGATGGCGACGCCTTCGTGCAGGAGGTGGAGCGGTCGTGCGAGCAGCGTGGCCTGCGGCTCACGCCGATCCGCGCGCATGCGTTGCGCCTGATTGCCGATGCGGGTCGGCCGGTCAAGGCCTATGAACTGCTTGATCAGATGAAGGCCACGCACGATGCCGCGGCGCCGCCGACGGTGTACCGCGCCCTCGACTTCCTGCTCGAGCACGGCTTCATCCACAAGCTCGCTTCGATCAACGCCTTCGTCGGCTGCCACCATCCGGGCGCGGCGCAGCACGCGGTGCCGTTCCTGATCTGCGACCGATGCCAGTCGGCGACCGAGCTGGAAGACGAGCGCATCGTCGAGCTGCTCGATTCGCGTGCACGCGCGCTGGGGTTCACCGCCCAGGCGCAGACGCTGGAAGTGCACGGCGTCTGCGCGAACTGCGCGGGTAAGGAAGCGGCCTGAGCTGGGCCGCAGCAGGCGCGAGTTGAATGGATCCCGGCGTTCGCCGGGATGACGGTGGGGGTCGAGTCACTGGGTTCCCGCCTTCGCGGGAATGACGTGCTGGCGTCAGAAGAACGCGCGCACGCCGAAGGCGACGCCGCGGCCCGGAAGCGGGGCGACGTCCTTGAGGAACGACGTGTGTACGCGCGCTTCCTCGTCGAGCAGGTTGCTGCCGTCGGCGAACAGTTCCCATGCGTTTCCGGCGGCGGTGTCGCGGTGCCAGGCCACGTGCGCATCGACCAGGGTGTAGCCGGGCGTCGCGCTTTCGAACTCGGCCACGTCGTCCTGCTTGGCATAGCGGACCGCGCCCATCGACGCGCGCCAGCGGCCCAGTTCCCAGCGCAGCTCACCACCGATACGGCCGGGGGCGATGCGCGGCAGGTTGCCGCCACGGGCGAGGTCGACCGTGTACTCGTCGCTGTGATCGCCATGCGGCACCGAGAAGCTCAGCTCGCGCGTCCCGCTGCCGCTGAGTTCGCCGTGGACGATGTCGCCGAACACGCGCGCTTCCCAGGTGCCGCTGTTGTTGTCGGCGAAGTTCCAGCTGGCTTCGGCTTCGCCGCCGTTGAAGCGGGCGTTGTCCTGGGTCCACACGCGCACCGGGCCATCGACGTCCTCGACGCCGGTGTCGGCCAGGTAGATGAAGTCGTCATAGCGGACGTGGTAGAGCGACGCGCCGAGCTTGAATGGCCCGTTGTGCCAGTGCAGCCCGACCTCGGCGCGATTGGCAGTCTCCACATCCAGGTTCGGCGATCCCAGTTCGATGCTCGAGGTGGCGACGTGCAGGCCGTCGGAGTAGAGCTCTTCGGACGTCGGCGAGCGCTGCGCGCGGTCCAGGCCGAACGAGAGGTGCCAGGACTGGTTGATGTCCCACTTCAGCGCGGCCGACAGGCTGCTGGTGTTGAAGTCGCGATCGGGGCCGATCGCGATCGCGTCATCGACGTCGATGCGGTTGCGGTCGACGCGCGCGCCCAGCTCCGCCTTGACCGGGCCGTAGGCATGCTGGCCCAGCCAGAACAGGCCGGCGTCGTTCGACTTCGACGGCGGCACGAAGGCTTCGGCGCCGATCGCTTCGAAGTCGCGCTGGCCCCATTGCAGGCCCACTGCGCCGTCCCAGCCGAGCAGCGGCTCGTGGACGAGTTCGATGCGTCCTTCGGTGCTGGTGTTCTCGAAGATGGTGCCGGTTTCCTCGCCTTCGAATTCGGTGTGGGTGTATTCGGTGCGTGCGACCTTTGCCCGCAGCGACTTGAACGGTCCGAGGTTGTCGAGGCCACCGCGCAGTTCGTAGCGGTGCTGGTCCATCGAGATGGTGACCGGCCCTTCTTCGCCTTCGTGCGTGGCGCCGGGGATGCCGTAGAGCGTGTTGAACAGGCTGGCGCCGACGCCGACAAAGCCGCGGCTGCCGATCCAGGTCACGCCAAGCGCGCCACTGTCGGTGCGCACCGCGCTGTTGGGCAGCGTGCCCTTGTCGGCCGGATCCGGCGTTTCGCCCTCGGCCGCCATGCGCTGCGCGCTCTCGGGGTAGCCGGGAATGTCGTAATTACCGGTCTCGCGGTGCAGGCCATCGGCGTGGAACACGAAACCGCCACCGGACGACGTGCCATCGAGGCGGAACATGCCGCTCTTCTCGTCGTTGACGGTATTGCCACGCACCTCGGCGCGGCCCTGCAGCGGCTCATCGGTCACCGCCTCGGGAATGCGGCCATCGACGACGTTGACCGCGCCACCGATGGCACCGCTGCCATAGAGCAGGGTCGCCGGGCCCTTCAGCACCTCGATCTGGTCGGCCAGGAACGGCTCGACGCTGACCGCGTGGTCGACGCTGACCGTGGACACGTCGCCGGAGCCCAGGCCGTCGCTCAGCACCTGCACGCGCGCACCGTCGAAGCCGCGCACGATCGGCCGGCCGACGCCGGGGCCGAAGTACGACGATTGCACGCCGGGTAGCTTGCTGACGGTCTCGCCGATCGAGTTCGCCTTGACCTCGTCGAGCTTCTCGCCAGACAGCACCTCGACCGGGCGCGCCAGATCCTCCGCGGTGCCCGCCAGCGGGGTCGCCTTGACCTCGACGCCGGCCAGGTCGGTGGTCTGGTGGTCGTGCTGGTCGGGGACTTCATCGGCCGGCTGGGCGGCCTGGGCGGCGAGGGGGAGGGCGATGGCCAGGGCCAGGACGAGGGGGAGGCGGCGGGGCATGCAGCGGTTTGGCATGGGTTCGGGTAAAGTGGCGTGGCGGATTCCGTGGAATGTTATATTATAACAGTCCGCGCTTCTGCACTCCCCCGGAAGTCATGCTCATGCCGCCCATCCGCCCCCGCAGCCTGATCGACCGCCTCGGCGCCTTTGGCTCGCTGCTGTGCGCGATCCACTGCGCGCTGTTGCCGGTGCTGATTGCGACGTTGCCGTCGCTGGGCGTTGCGACATGGCTGGGAAGCAGCTTCGAGGCCGGGTTCGTGATCTTCGCCACCTCCCTGGGGCTCTTCAGCACGCTCTCGGGCTACCGCCGCCACCATGGCCTGCGCGCGTTGTCGCTGGTCGTGCCGGGCCTGCTGCTGCTGTGGCTGGGCGTGATGTTCCGCCCGCTGCACGAAAGCGTGATCCCACACGCCATCGCGATGACGCTGGGCGGCACGCTGGTGGGTCTGGGCCACCTGGCGAACCTGCGCCTGAACCACGGCCACGTTCATGACGCGAGCTGCGTGCATTAGTTTGAAAGCTGCGCATTCAAAGCCGATCCCAAAATTTGCGGTGCAAATTCAGGGCCCCAGCTGTCGCCTCCCGATCCCCGCCCCTGCCGGGGCGCCCCCTTACCAAGGGGGCTCTGGTGCGGTTGGGGCGTGTCATCCCGGCGTATGCCGGGATCCAGGCTCGGGCGCTCGGCGGAGCGTGCCGTGGGAAATGGGGGGCGGGGGCGGGCCCGTGCTAAACTTTGCGGCCGCGCATTCTTATAACGCCGCACCTGTGTGCGGATTTTCGATAGTTCCAGGAGCACGACCATGGGTAAAGGCGACCGCAAGACCGCCAAAGGCAAGCGCTACAACTCCAGCTACGGCAACGCCCGCAGCAGCTCGACCGTGACCAAGGCCACCGGCAACGCCGCTGCGCCGGTCGCCAAGAAGGCGACCAAGACCGTGGCCAAGGCCCCGGTTGCCAAGAAGGCGCCTGCCAAGAAGACCGCTTCCAAGGAATAAGCGCCCCGGCGCTGGTTCCAAACGAAAAAGCCCCGCTCCGGCGGGGCTTTTTTGTTTTCAGCTGCCCAAGACCGTGCCTCGACGCACCCAAGCGTTGTCCCTGCGGACAGCGCCACCCCGAAGCCGAGCCGCATCAACGCATCAGCGTGAAGTCGCTGCCTTCTCCACCGCAGTCCACACCCGCAGCAGGTTGCCGCCGAGGATCTTGCGGATGTCCGCATCGGAATGGCCGCGCTTCTGCAGACCGGCAACCAGGTTCGGATAGTCCGCAACCGATTGCAGCTCGGCCGGCAGATTGCCGCTGACGCCATCGAAGTCCGAACCGATGCCGACGTGGTCGATGCCGATCAGCTTCACCGCGTAGTCGATCTGGTCCAGCACCGCGTCGATGTGCGTGACCGGCATCGGGTGCGCGTCCTTCCACGCCTCCTCGAAGTCGTCCTTCGAGCGCGCCGGCTTGCCGGCAGCCACCAGCGCCGCATTCTCGCGATCGAAATCCGCCTCGGCCTGGAACGAAGCCTGCAGATCCGACGCCGCCTTGGCATCGATGAAGCCGGTGCCGAACACCAGCTGCACCACACCGCCCTCGGCCGCGACCGCCTTGGCCAGCTCATCGCTGATGTTGCGCTCGAAGCCCGGCGTGAAGTGGCGCATGCCCGAGTGGCTGGCGATCACTGGCACGTCGGTCACGGCCAGCACATCGCTGATCGCCTCGTCCGACAGATGCGACACATCGACCATGATGCCCAGGCGATTCATCTCGGCGACCACCTTCTCGCCGAACGGACTCAACCCGCCCCACTTCTTCTGCAGCGCATAGGACGAATCGCTGATGCGGTTGTTGGCGCTGTGGGCGAGCGTGATGTAGCGCACGCCGCGCTGGTGGAACAACGCCAGCTGCGACAGATCGGCGCCGATCGGCGCACCGTTCTCCATGCCCAGCGCCAGCAGCACGCGACCGCCGCTGCGCAGGCGCGCGACATCGGCCGGCGAGGTGAGCTTGGCGAACTGGTCCGGGTGCCGGCCGACCATGGCCTCGACCGCGTCGATCTGGGTGTTGGCGACCTGCCATGCCGTGCCGGCGTTGTCCTCGTCGGGCGAGGTGTAGATCGACATGAAGGCGATGTCGAGCCCGCCCTGGCGCGCACGCGGATAGTCGAACTCCTTGGCGGGCGTCGCCTTGCCCAGATCGTCCCAGTGCGACATCAGCTCGCTCGGCGCATCGATGTGCGTGTCGACGATGATCGCGTCCTGGGCCAGCCGCTGCGCAGCGTCGTTGTTGGCGGCCAGCGCGGGCGCTGCGGCAATGGACAGGGTAAGGCCGAATACGAA
This sequence comes from Lysobacter sp. TAF61, assembly GCF_052113485.1. Lineage (NCBI taxonomy): Bacteria > Pseudomonadati > Pseudomonadota > Gammaproteobacteria > Lysobacterales > Lysobacteraceae > Lysobacter > Lysobacter sp. TAF61. Next base: position 240,412 of record NZ_JBFRDH010000007.1, on the reverse strand, counting down.
CGGAAAACGCATGATTTCTCCCCAGAACGTGCGTGAACGAATACGGGCGGAGTCGCCCGCATGGATGCCGATAGTGGTAACGATGCTCAGATGACGCGATGCCCGCCTGCGTGCACGGCCTGTGCGAGGCGGCCACCGAGCCAGTAGCACAGCTCGGCGGGATGATGGACGTTCCACAGTGCGAAGTCGGCGCGCGCACCCACGCGCAGCACGCCGCGGTCGTGCAGGCCAAGCGCGCGCGCGGCGTTGACGGTGGCGCCCCGCAGCGCTTCCTCGGGCGTCAGGCGGAAATGCGTGCAGGCCAACTGCATCGCCTGGCGCAACGACTGCAGCGGCGAAGTGCCAGGATTGCAGTCAGTGGCGACCGCCATCGGCACGCCGAGTTCGCGGAAGGCATCCAGCGGCGGCAAGCGGGTTTCGCGCAGCACGTGGAAGGCGCCCGGCAGCAGCACCGCGACGGTGCCGTGGGCCGCCATCGCACGAACGCTCTGGAGGCTGGTGTGTTCGACGTGGTCGGCCGAGAGGCCATCGAAGGATGCGGCCAGGGCCGCGCCGCCGAGGTCGCTGAGCTGGTCGGCGTGCAGCTTGACCGGCAGGCCGAGTGAACGTGCGACTTCGAACAGCTTGCGCGTCTGCGCGGGGCTGAAGCCGATGCCTTCACAGAATGCATCGACCGCATCGACCAGTCCGTCGGCGTGCAGTCGCGGCAACCATTCGATCGCCGCGTCGATGTAGTCGTCGCTGCGCCCGGCGTACTCCGGCGGCAGCGCATGCGCGGCCAGGTAGGTCGTGCGCACGCCGACGCCCAGCTGTTCCAGGCGCCGGGCAACGCGCAGCATCTTGCGTTCGTTGTCGAAATCCAGGCCGTAGCCGGACTTGATCTCCAGCGTGGTCACGCCGTCGGTGATCAGTGCGTGCGCGCGCGGCAGCGACTGCCTCAGCAGTTCGCTCTCATCGGCGGCGCGGGTGGCGGCGACGGTGGAGAGGATGCCGCCACCTGCGCGGGCGATGTCTTCGTAGCTGGCGCCCTGCAGGCGCAGTTCGAACTCGCGCGCGCGGTCGCCGGCGAACACCAGGTGGGTATGGCAATCGACCAGGCCCGGCGTGATCCAGCCCGTGCTCTCGATCACCTCACGGGCCAGGCGCTGCGGGGCGTCGGGCAGGTCGGCGCGGGGGCCGACGAAGGTCAGCAGGTCGTCCTTCCAGGCCAGCGCGCCGTCGATGATTTCCGCATAGCCCCGTGGCGAATCCAGGGTGGCCAGGGAGGCGCCGAGGACGATGCCGTCCCAGGCCTGATGGGTGCTTGCGGTCATGCAGCGATTCTAGCCACGTTTGCGCGATCGCAGCAGTCGCGCCCGACGATTCGCCAACGCCACCCCGGCGGGCGACAATCGAGACCATGAAGACCCTCGACGCCGCGATGTTGTGGACCCCGGACGGCTGGCAGGCCGATGCCGGTTTCGTCATCGACGACCAGGGCTGCATCGCCGCGGTCGAGGGCGCCGAACCCACCGCCAGTGCAAGCTGGGTCGTGCCCGGCATCGCCAACCTGCACTCGCACGCATTCCAGCGGGCGATGGCCGGCATGGCCGAGCGCCAGACCAATCCGGAGGATTCGTTCTGGACCTGGCGCGAGACCATGTACCGGTTCGCCGCGCGCTTCAGCCCGGAGCTGCTGCAGGCGGTGGCGGCCCAGCTCTATGCGGAAATGCTGGAGGCCGGCTACACCACGGTCTGCGAGTTCCACTATCTGCACCACGCGCCGGACGGCCGGCCCTACGACGACCCGGCGGCGATGTCGCGCGCGTTGATCGCGGCCGCGCGCGAAACCGGCATCCGCCTGACCCTGCTGCCGGTGCTGTACATGACCGGCGGCTTCGACGGCCGCGCCCTGGGCGAGCGCCAACGCCGGTTCGGGCACGACCTCGATGCCTATCTGCGGTTGATCGACACGCTGTGCGAGGAGGCCGGTACGGACCTGCACATCGGCTGCGCCCTGCACAGCCTGCGTGCGGTACCGGCCGATGCGATGGCGGCGGTGCTGGCCGCGCTGCCGCCGGCGATGCCGGTGCATATCCACATCGCCGAACAGGTCGGCGAGGTGCAGGACTGCCTGGCGATCCGCAACGCCCGCCCGGTCGAATGGCTGCTCGATCACGCCGCCGTCGACGTGCGCTGGACCCTGGTCCACGCCACCCACCTGACCGCCGCGGAGGTGCAGGGCATTGCCCGCAGCGGCGCCACGGTGGCGATCTGTCCGACCACCGAGGCCAACCTCGGCGACGGCCTGTTCCCGCTGCGCGACTTCCTTGCTGCAGGCGGACGCTGGGGCATCGGCTCGGATTCGCATATCTCGGTGTCGCCGGTCGAGGAGCTGCGCTGGCTCGAATACGGGCAACGCCTGATCACCCGTCATCGCAATATCGCCGTGCGGCCGGCATCGCCAAGCGTGGGCGAGACCCTGATGAAGGACGTGTCCGCGAGTGCGCGCCAGTCCACCGGACACGCCATCGGCCAGCTCGCGGCAGGCGGGTTCGCCGACGCGGTAGTGCTCGACACCGACGCGCCGGCGTTGTTCGGGCTGACACCGGGCGATGCGATCGATCGCTGGATCTTCAGCGGCAACCGCAACCTCGTGCGTGACGTGCATGTCGGCGGGCGACGCGTGGTCGAAGGGGGACATCACCTGCACCGCGCCACGATTGCCGCGCGCTACCGTTCGGCGATGGCGCGGTTGCTGGCGTAGCGCGAGAGCGCACCCCTACGCGGGCGCGCCGAAAAGGTCGAGGCTGGCGCTTTGAGAGATGGTGGGCAGCGCGCCTTCCATCTGCAGCAGGAACTGCTTGGTGGGCAGGCCGCCGCCGAATCCGGTCAGGCTGCCGTCGCTGCCGATCACGCGGTGGCAGGGCAGCACCAGCGGCAACGGATTGCGGCCATTGGCGGCGCCCACCGCGCGCACCGCGGCCGGTTTGCCAATGCGTTGCGCCAGCTGCGCGTAGCTGATCGTCGCGCCGTAGGGGATCGCCGCCAGCGTTTGCCAGACCTCGCGCTGGAACGGCGTGCCTTGCGGCGCCAGTTCCAGTTCGAAATCGCGACGCTTGCCGGCGAAGTACTCGTCGAGCTGGCGCGTGGCCAGGCGCAGCAGCGCATTGTCGCCTTGGCGCCACTGAGCATTGCGTCGCATCGGATGGCGGGGCGTGTGGAATTCGATCAGGTGCAGGCCGTCATCGCTCGCTGCCAGCAGCAGCGGGCCGACCGGGCTGGCGATGGTGGTGTGCACGATCATGGCGTCGCGCCCGCCGATGGCGCGCCGCGGCGTCGGGTCGCGGTCGTCTTGCCCGCAGGTGCGGCAACCTTGGCAACCTTCGTCACCGGTGGCAGCGGTTGCGTCATGGTGTTGCGCCACAGGTGGAACACGGCGTAGCCGCGCCACGGACGCCAGGCCTGCGACTCGAGGTTCAGCGCCTTCGCGGTCAGGCGCGAGCCGTCGCCGGGGACCGCGCGTTGCAGCACCAGGTCCTCGGCCGGGAAGGCGTCGGGATGGCCAAGTGCGCGCAGGGCGATGTACTGCGCCGTCCATGGTCCGATGCCGGGCAGCGCCACCCAGCGTGCGGTGAAGTCGTCGAGCGTGCGCTCGGCGCGGAAGTCGACGCGGCCGTCGAGCAGTGCGCGCGCCACCGTGTGGATCGTCGCTGCGCGTGCGCGGGTCATGCCGATCGCACTGAGGTCGGCGTCGGCCAGTGCCTGCGGCGTCGGGAACAGGTGTTCCAGGCCGGGTGCGAACGGATGCGGCAGCGGTTGCCCGAAGCGTTGCGCCAGGCGTGCGGCGACGGTGCGCGCAGCCGCCACGCTGACCTGCTGGCCGATGATCGCGCGCATGGCGATCTCGAAGCCGTCCCAGCCGCTGGGCAGGCGCAGGCCCGGGCGCCTGGCCAGCAGCGGGGCCAGGCGCGGGTCGGCTGACAGTGCTGCGGAAATCGCTTGCGGATCGGCGTCCAGATCGAACATGCGGCGCAGCCGCTGCACGATTTCCAGCAGGCGCGACGACGCCGGACCGTGCAGTTCCAGCTTCAGCGCATGCTCGCCGCCGGGCCAGGCACTGACGCGCAGCCAGCCGGCCTGTTCGATCGGACCGATCACGCGCGAATAGCTGTGCGCATCGACGACTTCCACGCCCGGCAGGGCGCGGCCGCGGAGGAAGTCGAGCATCGCTTCGAGGTCATACGGAGGCCGATAGCCCAGCCGCAGCGTCAGCGCCTGGCTGCGGTCGTGGCGTTCGTGGTCGCGCTGCTTGCGCAGGTCGCGTGGCGCCATGCGGTAAGCGGCGCGGAAGGCGTCGTTGAAACGGCGCAGGCTGCCGAAACCCGAAGCGAGCGCGACTTCGGTGATCGGCAGTGTCGTCTCGGTCAGCAACTGCTTGGCGAACAGCAGGCGGCGGGTGCCGTGCACGCCCATGGGCGCCACGCCGACGCGTTCGACGAACAGGCGTCGCAACTGCCGTTCGCCGAGACCGACGCGCTCGGCCAGCGCCGACAGCGGTTGTTCGGAAAGCGCGCCGTCATCGATCAGCTTCAGTGCCCGCGCCAGCGCGGCATCGCCGCGACGCCAGCTGCCGTCGTCCGGCGACAGCTCCGGCCGGCAGCGCAGGCAGGGGCGGAATCCGGCGGCCTCGGCTGCCGCGGCGTGGCGGTAATAGGCCACCTTCTTCGCCATCGGCGCCGGGCAGACCGGGCGGCAATAGATGCGCGTGCTCGGCACGGCGGTGAAGAACAGTCCGTCGAAGCGCGGGTCGCGGCTCTTGCGGGCCTGCTCGCAGACCTGCCAGTCGGGAAGGACGTCGGAATGGCTGGGGGGCGTCGTCGTCATGGTTGCAGGCTAGCACCGCCGAACGGGGCGGACTGGCCGGATTCGGACATCGACGTGGCAGGCCCGCGCAGGCCTCCTTCCGGGGCGGTCATGCCGCGAGTGGGCACGCCGTCAGTGGGCGCGCGCCTCGCGCAGCGCCGGCAGCAACGTGGCCGGGTCGCCGTCGTTGGGCGCGGCCGGGATCTGCAGCAGCCGCGTCAGCAACGGATAGACATCGACGTTATCGAACGCCGGCAGCACCGCGCCAGTGCGGAACGAAGGGCCGCGTGCGAGGAAGATCGCGCGCATCGATGGCAGCGCCGGATCGAAGCCATGCGATCCGCGGGTGATGCCGGCCGGTCGTTGCGCGAGCTTTTCGCGTGGCAATGCGTCCCAGCCTTCATGCATCTGGCAAACGATTGGCGGTACCCGCGGATTGCTGCCGTAGCGCCAGCGTGCGGGCAGTCCGGCCTTGCGCCAGCAATCGTATTGCGCATGCGCACCGAGCAGGCGCGCTGCGACAAATGCCTCGCGACCGGGCTTTGGGGCAATGCCGATCGACTGGCCGATCGAGACGACGGTGGCGTCGTCCGGCGCGACCATGTCTTCGACGGCGATGGCATGCCCGGGGCCGACGTTGGCCATGCCGTGGTCGGACACCACGATCAGATCGATGCGATCGAGTTGTCCGCGCGCAGCCAGCTCATCGAGCAGGCGGCCGATGGCCATGTCTATCGCGACGACGGCCTGGCGGACCTGCAGCGAGTCCGGGCCGTGGTCGTGCCCGGCCACGTCGAGCTGGTCGAAGTACAGCGTTGCCAGTTGCGGTCGCGTCGCCGCGGGTTCGGCGAACCATGCCAGGACCTGCTCGACGCGGGCGTTGGCACTGAGGTCCTTGTCGAACGGCAGCCAGCGCTGCGGACGGCGGCCCTGGATCGCCGCTTCGCTGCCCGGCCAGAACATCGTCGCCGTGCGCAGCCCGGCCTTGTCGGCGCCGACCCAGATCGGCTCGCCGCCCCACCACTGCGGAATGGCCACGGCATCGCGATCGGCCGCGCGGAAGGTGCCAAGCCCGTCGTCCCACATGCTGTTGTGGACGATGCCGTGGTGGTCCGGGCGCAGGCCGGTGACCAGGGTGTAGTGGTTGGGAAAGGTGAGCGACGGGTAGGACGGATTCATCCAGCGCGCGCGCACCCCCTGTGCGGCGATCCGCGCCAGGTTCGGGGTGATGCCGCGGTTGAGGTAGTCGGCGCGGAAACCGTCGATCGACACCAGCAGCAGGGCATTGGCCCGTGCGGCGGACGGGGCTGACGGCGCCGCCGGCAATGCGCGCGGCGGCGGAGTGGAGCAACCGGCCAGGATCGTGGCGAGGAGGAGGGTCAGGCAGGCGGCCGCGGCCGCGAAACGGTTCGAAGGCATCGGCCGATGATAGCCAGCCCGTGTTGCGGCAGGACTTCGGCGGCACCCTGGAATGAGTCGGCATGACCTCGGCATGACCTCGGCATGACTTTCGTCGCTGGTCCGCGGCGGCGACCTTGCCGATAGTGGCGCCTGGTTCCGGGAGCGTCGTCATGAAGCCACTCGCAGGCCGTGCAGGCATGGCCCTGTTCTTCGTTCTCGCAAGCGCAACCGCCGTAGCCGGGCAGCCGCCGGGCAAGCCTGTGCCCGCGGTGCAGTTGAGCGGAGAGGAATGCGGGGTCTGGGCACGCGAGCTGAGCTTTGCCCGATCGGTGGCCGAGCACGATGCCGTTGCCTTTGCCGCGCACGTGGAAGCCGATGCGGCGTTCGGCGCGAGCGGCCCGGAACCGACCCGCGGCCGCGACGAGATCACCCGGCGCTGGGGCGCGATCATCGATGGCAAGCGCGTCAGGCTGGACTGGTATCCGACCCGCACCACCATCGGCGGCGTCGGCGACATCGCCTGGTCGAGCGGGCCGTCGCTGTTCGAAGACCCCGATCCCAAGGCGGAGCATCGCTACCGGATAGGCGACTTCCACTCGGTCTGGCACCGCGGCGCGGACGGCCAGTGGCGGGTGCTGTTCGACGATGGCAGCGAGCCGCGACCGGTCAGCGAGGCCGAGGCCGTGGCGTTCCGTGAAGGCCGCCGGACGATCTGTCCACAAGCCTGACGAAGGACTGAATGGTCACGCGGTGGCCGCCACCCGGCTGCCATGGCGGGCGTATCGTGGAATCGCGGCAATGCCGCCGCCCTGTCGCTGGCACGATGCCAAAGGTGATGCCATGAAGCGCATGTCCCGCACTTTGATTGCGGTGAGCATTGCTGGTCTGCTCGCTGCTTCGTTCGCAGTTCCCGCGCAGACCGCCGCGACGCAGGTCGCTCCGGCGCAGGCCGCTCCGGCGCAGAGCGCCTCCGGGCACAGTGAAGCGGTTGCCGCCCAGGACGCACCTGCGGACAAGTCCGAGCTGCAAACGCCATCCAACTGCCTGCAGTCCACCGGTTCGCGCATCCGCCCGGTCGATCGCAAGACCGGCAAGCCACTGTGCAACCAGGGGCCCGGACGCAGCTACGCGCGCAGCGACATCGACCGCACCGGCCAGACCGACATCGCCGACGCCTTGCGTCACCTCGATCCGTCGATCTACTAGGCCGTGAAGTCGTCGCTGCCGGTTGTCGTGGCGCTCGCTGCATGGCTGGCGGCGACGAGCGTGCATGCGCAGTCGAACTCGTTGCAGCCGCCGCCGCTGGTCGCGCCGATACCGCCGCCCACCTCGCCGGTGAGCAGCAAGCCCACGCGCGCTGGCAGCGACGCCGCCAAGCTCAGTCGTGACATCGACGCGGCCAGTCGCCGCGTCCAGGCCGACGGCGTGCGCAACGACATCGATCGTGCCGACCAGCAGTTGCAGTCCGATCGCGCCCAGTACGAGCGCGAGCGGGGCGCCAATCCAACGCGCGGCAACGAACTGCGCCAGCAATACGATCAGAAGCAGGCCGACCACGACGCTTGGCGCGTGGGCAAGGAACGCGAACGCGACCAGCTCGAAACCGAGCCCATGCCCGAGCCGCCGCCGCCGAACGACATCCCTCCGGTGCAGCCGCGCGTGCGCGTGCCGTAACGGCCGCCGCAGGCTACTGCTGCAGGCCGGTCAGCAGCCGCTGCAGCGAGGCATCGTAATAGCGGCGAAAGGCGGCCTCGTCGAAGCTGAAACGCCCGGCGCGGTACAGCGCGATCAAACCGTGCGTGTGCGCCCACAGCGTCATCGTCACGTCCCAGACATCGTCCTGGCGCAGCACGCCAGCGCGCATGGCGTCTTCAACGGCATCGGCGACCACGTTGAGGGTAGGCGACAGGCGGGCATGGAAATCCTCCGGGAAGCGGCGGGCATCGCTGCGCGGCGTCGAGAAGGCATGATCGAAGCGGTGCGGGTGGGCGAGGGCGAAATCGAGATAGATGCGCTGCACGGCCAGCAACCGCTCGCGCACGTCGCCGCCCCGCCCGCGCGCGTGCCAGTGGCGCGCGATCGCATCGAAGCTGTCCTCGCTCATGCGCTTGAGCAGCGCCTCGCGATTGGGGAAGTGGCGATAGATCGCCATCGGCGTCAGCCCGACCGCCGCCGCGACACGGCGCATGCTGACCCCGGCCGCGCCTTCGCGATCGAACAGCACCAGCGCGGCGCGGAGGATGCGGTTGGCGGTGTCGGTCGGGCGGCTCATGTATACAGCGTATACAAAAGGCTCGCGGAAGGCTCCATCTGCACCCGATCCGCGCCGATTCGACCGGATCGCGAACGATCGGCGGCATCGCGCGACGGCGCCGGCGCGATAATTCCCCTCGAACCTATCCATGGTGAACCTTCCATTGCGACCACGCGCCCGCGTGGCCTGCCGCTGCCGGAGCCATCCGATGTCCACCCGCAAAGATCCCTCCCGCGTCATCCGTGCGCCGCGCGGCACCGAGTTGAGCTGCAAGTCCTGGCTGAGCGAAGCCGCGTACCGGATGATCCAGAACAACCTCGACGCCGAGGTTGCCGAGAATCCGACCGAGCTGGTGGTCTACGGCGGCATCGGCCGCGCCGCGCGCGACTGGGAAAGCTATGACGCGATCCTCAAGTCGCTGCGTGAGCTTGAAGACAACGAGACGCTGCTGATCCAGTCGGGCAAGCCGGTCGGCGTGTTCCCTACCCACGCCGATGCACCGCGCGTGCTGCTGGCCAATTCCAACCTGGTGCCGCACTGGGCAACCTGGGAGCACTTCAACGCCCTCGATAAGAAGGGCCTGATGATGTACGGGCAGATGACCGCCGGCAGCTGGATCTACATCGGCAGCCAGGGCATCGTCCAGGGCACCTACGAGACCTTCGTCGAGATGGGTCGCCAGCACTACGGCGGCAGCCTCAAGGGCAAGTGGATCCTCACCGCCGGCCTGGGCGGCATGGGCGGCGCGCAGCCGCTGGCGGCGTCGCTGGCCGGTGCCTGCAGCCTCAACATCGAATGTCAGCAGAGCCGCATCGACATGCGCCTGCGCACGCGCTATGTCGACGAGCAGGCCACCGACCTCGACGACGCCCTGGCGCGCATCGAGAAGTACTGCGAGGCCGGCGAGGCGAAGTCGATCGCGCTGCTGGGCAATGCCGCCGAGATCCTGCCGGAGCTGGTGCGCCGCGGCGTGCGTCCGGATGCGGTCACCGACCAGACCAGCGCGCACGATCCGGTGCATGGCTACCTGCCGATCGGCTGGAGCGTGGAGCAGTGGCAGCGCATGCAGGGCGAAGACCCGGGCCGCGTGCGCGATGCCGCCAAGAAGTCTATGCGCGTGCACGTCGAGGCGATGCTGGCGTTCGAGGACATGGGCATCCCGGTGTTCGACTACGGCAACAACATCCGCCAGATGGCAAAGGACGAAGGCTGCGAGAACGCGTTCGACTTCCCGGGCTTCGTCCCGGCGTACGTGCGTCCGCTGTTCTGCCGCGGCGTCGGCCCGTTCCGCTGGGTCGCGCTGAGCGGCGATCCGGAGGACATCTACAAGACCGACGCCAAGGTCAAGGAACTGATTCCCGACGACGCCCACCTGCATCGCTGGCTCGACATGGCGCGCGAACGCATCAGCTTCCAGGGCCTGCCGGCGCGCATCTGCTGGGTCGGCCTGGGCCTGCGCCACAAGCTCGGGCTGGCCTTCAACGAGATGGTGCGCAATGGCGAGTTGAAGGCGCCGGTGGTGATCGGCCGCGACCATCTCGACAGCGGCTCGGTGGCCTCGCCCAACCGCGAGACCGAGGCGATGAAGGATGGCAGCGACGCAGTCAGCGACTGGCCCCTGCTCAACGCGATGCTCAACGTCGCCGGTGGCGCCACCTGGGTCTCGCTGCACCACGGCGGTGGCGTCGGCATGGGTTACTCGCAGCACTCGGGCGTGGTGATCGTGTGCGACGGCAGCGAAGAAGCCGACAAGCGCCTGGCGCGCGTGCTGTGGAACGACCCGGGCACCGGCGTGATGCGCCATGCCGACGCGGGCTATGACATCGCCAAGGCATGTGCGAAGGAGCAGGGGTTGAAGCTGCCGATGGTGTGAAGGCGAACGCCGAGGGAACAGGGATACCAACACAGGTACCAATCCTCCCCAACCACGGGTAGGCGCCGGACGGGCACCTCCGCTTAGCGTTAAAGGGCAGTTAATTCGCCCGGAACGCAACACGGAGGTCCACCATGAATCCTTGCATCTCGCGGCCGTCACTGCGGCGCGCGCCGCTGCCGGCCAGCATCGCACTGGCACTGCTGCCCGCGCTGGCCGGCGCACAGGAAGCGCCGGCCACTGAAGACACCACCACCACGCTCGATCGCATCGAGGTCACCGGTTCGCGCATCAAGCGCGCCGACATCGAGACCTCGCAGCCGATCTTCAGCCTCAACCGCGACGAGATCCAGGCGCAGGGCCTGACCTCGATCGGCGACGTGATCCAGAACATCACCGCCAACGGTTCCACCCTCAACTCCGCCTTCAACAACGCCGGCAACGGCGAGACCCGGGTGTCGCTGCGCAACCTGGGTTCCAATCGCACCCTGGTGCTGGTCAACGGACGGCGCTGGGTCGGCGGCACCGGCCTGGGCGGCGCGGTCGACCTCAATACCATTCCGACCGCGGCGGTCGAACGCATCGAAGTGCTCAAGGACGGTGCATCGACGATCTACGGATCCGATGCCATCGCCGGTGTGGTCAACGTGATCCTGCGCAAGGACTTCGATGGCGCCGAGGCCAATGCCTACCTTGGCCAGTACGACAAGGGCGACGGTTTCCGCCAGTCCTACGACGTGCTGATCGGGTCGAGTTCGGAACGCTGGTCGACGATGCTTGGCATCGGCTACGTCAAGGAGGAACCGGTCATGGCCGGCGACCGGCCGCAGTCGGCGGTGCCGGTGTTTGGCGCCATTCCCGGCACCGGTGGCAGCTTCTCGCCGCCAGACGGCAACTTCTCGTTCTTCCGTCCGCCAGTCGACGCCGACGATCCGGGGCCGTTCTTCACCCAGCCCAACGACGACTACGGATTCTTCATTCCCACGCCCGGCGTTGGCCCCGGCTATCGCCAGAACACAGGCTTGGCCGACAACTACAACTTCGCGCCGGACAACTATCTGATCACGCCGCAGGAGCGCGTCTCGCTGTTCGGCAGCGGCACCCTGGAGATCACCGACCGCTTCCGCTTCAAGACCACCATCACCTACAACCAGCGCAAGTCCGAACAGCTGCTCGCCGCGGTGCCGCTGGCCTTCGACGCCAGTTCCGGCGATCCGGAGTTCATCAGCGCCGACAGCATCTACAACCCCTACGGACGCGACGTCAACGAGATCTTCCGGCGCATGGCCGAGACCGGCGGCCGTTCGTTCAACCAGGACGTGCGCACCTTCGCCTTCGACGGTGCGCTGGAGGGGACGTTCGACGTTGGCGAGCACTTCTTCGACTGGGAGGCCGGTTACTTCTACGGCGACAACAAGGCCAACAACACCACCAACGGCCTGTTCCAGATCAGCAAGATCGTCAACGCGATCGGGCCGTCGATGATCGACGCCACCGGCACGCCGATCTGCGTGACCGTGCCGGGCGATGCCAGCACGGTGATCGACGGCTGCGTGCCGATGAACCTGCTGGGCGGCGCCGGCACGCTGACCCGGGACATGATCGACTACGCCACTTTTACCGCCCACGACGAGTTCTACTACAAGCAGAAGACGTACTACGCCAACGTCGGCGGCGACCTGTTCGACCTGCCCGGCGGCGCGTTCGGGTTCTCCTTCGGCCTGGAGCACCGCACCGAGTTCGGCTATGACGATCCCGACGGCCTGATCAACTCCGGCGATACCACCGGCAATGCGCGCACCGCCACGCGCGGCGGCTATTCGCTCGATGAGGCCTACCTGGAGCTGGCGATCCCGGTGCTGGTCGACGTGCCGTTCGCCAAGCTGCTCGATTTCAGCGTGGCCACGCGCTACTCCGACTACAGCAACTTCGGCGACACGCTCAACAGCAAGTTCGGCTTCCGCTGGAAACCCATCGATGACCTGATGATCCGCGGCAACTGGTCGGAAGGGTTCCGCGCGCCTTCCATCGCCGAACTCTTCGCCGGCCAGGCCGATTCGTTCCCGGCCATAACCGATCCGTGTGCGGGCAGCCTGCAGGGCACGCCCAACAACGACATCCCGGCCGGTTGCGCGGGGATACCGCAATACAACCAGAACAATCCGCAGATCCGCATCACCGTCGGTGGCAACCCCGACCTGCAGCCGGAGTTGTCGACGTCCAAGACACTGGGCTTCGTCTACAGCCCGGGCTATGTGCAGGGGCTGGATGTCTCGCTGGACTGGTGGCAGGTGGAGATCGACGACGCGATCTTCCTGCAGACCGGGCAGGCGATCCTCGACAACTGCTACCGAAATGGCACCGACGCGGCCTGCGCGCTGATCAGCCGGACATCGTCGGGGCAGGTCAGCGACCTGCTGTCGATCCCCAGCAATATCGGCACCATCAAGACCGAGGGCTACGACTTCACGGTCAGCTACCGGATGCCGGAGACGTCGTGGGGCAAGTTCTCCTTCACCTGGGACACGGCCTACACCAGCGAGTTGTTCGTCGACGTCAACGGCGATGGCACGTTCTCGCAGGATCAGCTCAACGGCGAGTCGGGCAACAACGTCGGCGAGTACTTCGGCTCGACCTTCACCAACAACTGGCGGATCCGCTCCAACCTGTCGGTGCGCTGGGAGAAGGGCGATTACGGCGCGACCTGGTACGTGCGCTACTACTCGCCGCAGGACGAGTTGTGCGTCGGCACGCCCAATGTCCCGGCCGCGCAGATCGAGCGGCTGTGCTCGGATCCGAACCGCTTCACCAACCTCGATGGCGACGATCCCGACCTGCTGCCCGATGGTCCGGGTGCACGCCCGGAAAACAACATCCCGAGCGCGACCTACAACGACCTGACGGTGTTCTGGAACGCGCCGTGGAACGCGCGGGTCACCCTGGGCGTGAACAACGCCTTCGACCGCGACCCGCCGATCGCGATCACCGCCTTTGCCAACAGCATCGACCCGGCCTACGAGATCGGCGGGCGATTCTTCTACATGACCTACAACCAGAAATTCTAGCGGGGCCCCTGACTTGCTCTAGAATCCAGCCAGGACTCGCTCACCACGGTTCTGGCGCAATGCCCAAACAGCATCAAAGCATGTTGCAGCAGTTGCCCTCCCAGCGCGTCCGCGTCGGCGACAGCGTCGTCGACGTGGCCGCGCGCGAGATCCTGCCTGCCTCGGCGGCAGTCGGCGATGCGCCGCACCGGATCAGCCTCAAGGCGATCGACCTGCTGCTGGTGCTGATCGGACACGCCGGCAAGGTCGTCAGCCGCGAGACGCTGCTGGAAACGGTGTGGCCCGACACCTTGCCCGGCGACGATGTCGTGACCCAGGCGGTGGCGCAGCTGCGCAAGGCTTTCGGCAGCGACGAGCCGTACATCGAGACGATCGCCAAGCATGGCTATCGGCTGCTTGCGCCGGTGCAGTGGCTGGACCTGGCCGCGCAGGATGTGCCGGTTGCCGTGGCTGCGGCACCGGTCGAGACGCCATCGCGCCCGATGCTCAAGCTCGTCGGTACCGTTGCCGCGCTGTCAGCGCTGGCCTTCGCCCTCTGGCTGGCCATCGGCGCCGATCGCGAACGCGCACAGAAGGTGGCCGGCGGCTCCGGTGATCCCGCGCCGCCGTTCCTGAAGATCACCTCGGCACCCGGCATGGAGTTCGCGCCGAGCCTGTCGCCGGACGGTTCGCAGGTGGCCTACAGCGCCTACGTCGACGAGAACGGTGTCGGCCGCACCTCGTTGATGATGCAGACGACGGCGCCGGTGGAACCCCGGCAATTGACCCATCCGGTCGGTGGCGAGCACGACGCGATGTCGGCGTGGTCGCCCGATGGCCGCCAGATCGCGTTCTATCGCGTGCGACGCGGTGGCAACGGCGTCAGTTGCCACCTGATGCTGATGGCGTCGGCCGGTGGCGAGCCGCATACGGTCGCCAGTTGCGACGGCGACCGCTTGCGCAAGTTCAGCTGGCACCCCGATGGCAAGCAACTGGTGTTCGGCGCCAGCAATGCCGGCCAGACGGGCGTCAACGCCATCGAGCTGTTCGACCTCGCCAGCGGCAGCGCGCGCAAGCTCGACTACACCCATGCCGCCAGCGACATCGACCTGGCTCCAGTTTTCTCGCCGGACGGTCGCTGGATCGCGTTCCAGCGCAATGTCTCGCGTGGCGACCTGTGGCTGATGCCGGCCGCGGGCGGCCAACCCGAGCGGCTGACCCGCATCGAATCCAACCTGTTCGGCCTGGCCTGGTCGCCCGATGGCAGGTCGATCATCTTTTCCGCGTACCGCGGCCAGGAAGCCTCGCTGTTGCGCCTGGACGTGCAGTCGCGACGCATCACCGAGCTGGGCATCGGCAATGCCCGTTTCCCGAATGTGGCGTTGAAGGATCCGTCGGTCGTGTTCGTGATCGAGGACGCGCCGACGTCGCTGTATCGCGTGCGCATCCCCGCGCGCGGCACGGCGGCCGCGCCGCCCGAAGTGGTGTTTCCTTCCTCGGGGACCGAACTGCTGCCGTCGGTGGCGCCGGATGGCAACCAGATCGTCTTCGTCTCCGACCGCACCGGCGACGTGCGCTTGTGGTGGGGTGAAATCGGGCGCGCGTCGTCGCTGCGGCCGATCGAAAACTTCGTGCCATTCCCGCGCCATCCGGCCGCGTGGTCGGCCGACGGCAAGACCGTGCTGATGATCGGCGCCGATGGCGACAACGAGGCACTGTACGAGATCACGCCGGCCACCGGCGCGGTGCAGAAGCTGGCCTTGCCGGAAGGGCGACCGACCTACGGCGCCTATGGCGCCGAACCCGGGCAGTTGCTGGTGGTGGCCGACCGTGGCGCCGGGCGGCTGGGACTGACCCTGTACCAGCGTCGCGGGTTGCTGCTGCAGGCGCTGGCCAGCCTCGACGACGTCGCGCTGGCACGCTTCGATCCGCAGGAGCGGCGCGTGGTCTTCATCCGCAACGCCTCCTGGGGCCTGTGGCAAGCCGGCCTGGACCTGCAGGGGCCGCGCTTGATCGACGACCTGCACGCCGATCCCGGCGGTGCGCTGCCGCGGATCGTGCCGAGCGCCGGCTTCTACCTGCAGAGCCGTCGCCTGGTCACCTCCGCTGAAGGCAACTGGATGGTCGGCGCCGGCGGCGACTGCAACATGCGCTGGATCGCCGTGAATGCGCCTGCCGGCAGCCGCAGCGGTCCGTGTCTGGACCCGCGCGGCGGCGAACTGACCGGAGTCAGTTTCGACGCAGGCAGCGGCTGGCTGTACTACTCCTACAGCACCCAGGACGACAGCGACATCGGCTGGGCGCAGCTGCCGGAAACTGCTGAACAAACAGCTGAACCCGGCCAACGCTGACGCGGGCGAGGCGCTGCAAGGCTTTCGGAACTCCATCAGGAATCCGATACCGCGATTTCAGCAAGATTTCTCCACAACGGCAGGACATCAGAACCGCGAAATCGGCAAATCGAGGCAGTCCCCAGAAGGAGGAGTGCCATGGCCAGTTCGCGGATGCCGATGCCTGCCACAGGTGTGCCCGCGTCGACCTTGCTCGCGTCGACCTTGCCCGAGTCCGGCGTGGCCACGCCCACCGTGTTCATCGCCGGCGCCGCGCGGCCATTGGCGGCCGTGACGTCGCCGTTGTCGCCACATCGGGTCTGGGCCCATGACGGCCAGTTCCGCGAGATCGCCGCGGACGCACCCGGCCGCGTGTGCTGGGCGGCCGCCTCGCGGCTGGGCAGCGTCAACCTGGCGCGGGCGTCGTTCTCGCTGTGGATGCAGATCCGCGGCAGTGCCCAGGTCAGCGCCGTCGAAGGCTCGTTCCGCCTGCGCACCGGCGCATGGATCGCGCTCGACGCCGAATCATCGCCGGAAGTGCAGGCCGACCACAACGGCCTCACCCTGGGCCTGCTGGTGCCGGCCGACCTGATGCCGATGCTGCAGGACGCCTATCTGTTCGTCGGCAAGGGCGCGATGTCGCGTCGCGACCGCATCCTGGCGCTGCGCCTGTGGCACGGCGCCGTGCGCGTGCTGCAGGCGCACGAGAGCGTCCCCGACCGCACCCTGGTGCGCGCGCTGCGGCCGCTGATCCTGCACATGTCGGCCGTGCAGGCGCGTCATGTCGCCGCGCTCGGCCATTGCCCCGGGCATTCGCGCACGCGCAAGCGGCGCCTGTTCAACCGCCTGCAGCGCGCGCGGCTGTACCTGGAAGGCAACGCCCACCGGATGGTGCGCATGAGCGAGATCATGGCGATCAGCAACTACTCGCTGTGGTACCTGTCGAAGTCGTTCCACGAGCTGTACGGCGAGAGCGTGCAGACCGCGGCGTCGCGCCTTCGCATCGAGCGCGCCTACGACCTGCTGGAGACGACCTCGATGGACATCACCGAGATCGCCGAGTCGTGCGGTTTCGACAACGCCTGCAGTTTCGCCAGGGCATTCCGCGCCAGGAGCGGGACCAACGCCACCCGGTTCAGGAGTGCGCTGCGTGACGGCGAACGCGGTCGCAAGGGGCCGGTGATTTCATCCTGAGCGCGGCCAGGCGCGCCGGGCGCGCCAGATCTGGCAAACCCTGACGATGTGGTCTTGCCGCGCCTGTCGATCTCTGCTTGCATTCGGAGCATGCCCGACCATGCCCCCGACAGCAGCGTCCTCGACAACCCGATCTGGGAATCGCTGCGCAGCCGCCATCGCGACCTGGCGCTGCGCATCGGCGATGCCGCCCGGTACCCGGCGCACGTTGCGCCGTTCTTCGGCGTCGCCGCCGACGGCGCCGATATCGGCACCGCGCTCACCCAGCTGGTTCCGCCGGACGACACCGTCCTGCTGCTCGGTGTCACGCCGGCCGTGCCCGATGGCTGGCGGCTGGACAAGCTGGCGATGCTGGCGCAGATGGTATGCCCGCAGCGCATCGACGAGGTCGACGGCCCGGCGATCCTGGAGCTGGGCGAAAGCCATCGCGAAGACGTGCTGGCGCTGACCGCGCTGGTGTATCCGCATTATTTCCGCCCGCACACGATGGACCTGGGCCGCTACTTCGGCATCTACCAGGACGGCCGCCTGGCGGCGATCATCGGCGAGCGCATGGGCATGGACGAGTTCCAGGAAATCAGCGCCGTGTGCACGCATCCGGACTTCAACGGTCGCGGCTATGCACGCCATCTGCTGGCGTGGCTGAGCAACGACGTGCTCGATCGTGGCCGCACGCCGTACCTGCATGTCAGCCACGAGAACCTGCGCGCCAAGCAGCTCTACGAACGCAGCGGTTACCGCGACCGCCGCGACATCGGCTTCTGGTCGTTGCGACGGGCCGAACTTTCCTAGGGCGCGCTTCCTGGGGCGCGCTGGCGTCAGGTCGGGGTTGCGGCCAGTTCCCGGCACAACTGCGTGGTCGCTTCGTCGACCGGGAAGCAGCATTCGATCCGCAGCTCGTCCAGGGTCACGTCGCGTGGCGTGCCGAAGGTGGTGATCGTCGAGAAGAAGCGCAGCTGCTGGTCGTCGCGCTGCAGCACCGTGGTCAGCAGCGGTGCCGGCGCGCTGTCGAGATCGCGCATGCGCCAGCGTGCCGGCACGCCGGGGTAGGCCAGTACTTCGTCGAGCAGTTCGCGCGCCGCCAGGTCGGTCGGGGCGGCGGCGACTTCGCTGTGCAGGTGGTGGATCAGGTCGCCGGCCACTTCCTCCCAGTTCGCCACCGCCGGGCGCAGATCGTTGGGATCGAATATCTGCCGGATCATGTTGCGGTGCGCACTGGCGCGGCCGCGCATCACGAATCCATTGACGCGCATGGCCGCTTCGTTGGCCATCAGCACGTCCCAGCGGCGGTTGAGGACGAAGGCCGGGTAGGGCTCCTGCTGGGCGAGGATGAACTCGATCGCGCGGCGCACCTGCGCCAGTTCCGGCGTCGCCAGTGCCGTTTCCGGATAGCGCGGTGCGTAGCCGGCGGCGACCAGCAGCGCATTGCGTTCGCGCAGCGGCATGTCGAGGGCATCGGCCAGGCGCGTGACCATGTCGCGGCTGGGCTGGGCCTTGCCGGTTTCCAGGCAGCTCAGGTGGCGCGGCGACATGCCCGCATCGAGGGCGAGGTCGAGCTGGCTCAGGCGCCGCGCCGCGCGCCATTCGCGCAGCAGCGCGCCTACCTGGGGGCGGGGTCGCGATTGCGGCCTGGGGGCGGCGAGATTGTTCACGGCCGCAGCATAAGGGCGGCCTGCCGCGAGTTCCATGACCTCCCAGGTCATGACGTCATGACCTCGCGCTTCGTTGATCGCATGCCATGCCAGGTCAATCATTTGCGTCAACGACGGGGGGGACGCCCCGTGGAGATGACGACCATGATTCGCAGGCAGTTCCTTGGAATGACAGTGGGCGCCCTGGCAGCCGGTGTGCTGGGCGGATGCGCATCGGCGCTGGGCGTGCAGCCGGCCGCAGGTGGTGGTGCCGCGGCGGCCGGCGACGACGCGGCCGCGGCTGCGGCGTTCCGCGCGGCCAGTGGCTTCATGAAGACACCGTTCGGCAACATCGCCTACGCCGAGCGCGGCAGCGGCGAGGCGGCGCTGTTCCTGCACGGTTTCCCGCTCAACGGCTTCCAGTGGCGCGGCGCGCTGCAGCGCCTGTCGCCGTACCGTCGCTGCATCGCGCCGGACTTCCTCGGACTGGGCAACACCGAGGTCGCAGCCGGGCAGAGCGTGGCGCCCGATGCGCAGGTGGCGATGCTGGCCGATCTGCTCGATCGCCTCGGCATCGACCGCGTCGACGTGGTCGCCAACGACAGCGGCGGCCAGGCCGCGCAGCTGTTCCTGGCGAAGTATCCGCAACGGGTGCGGTCGCTGTTGCTGACCAACTGCGACTCGGAGATCGAATGCCCGCCGCCGGCGCTGATGCCGGTGATCGAGCTGGCCAGGCAGGGCAAGTTCGTCGAGGAGTGGCTGGCGCCGTGGCTGGCCGACAAGACGCTGGCGCGCTCGAAGCAGGGACTGGGTGGGCAGACGTTCACCTATCCGACCCACCCGAGCGACGAGGCCGTCGATACCTATCTCGGTCCGCTGGTCCGCAATGCCGACCGCACGCATGCCTATGCGATCGGACTGGACCGCCCGTGGCTGCACGGCATCGGCCCGTCGCTGGCGCGCTTCGAAGGGCCGACGCGGATCATCTGGGGCACCGGCGACGACATCTTCTCCGAGCGTGGCGCGCAGCATCTGCAGCGCAGCTTCGGCAATTCGCGCGGGATCCGCCGCATCGAAGGCGCGAAGCTGTTCTTCCCGGAGGAGTTCCCGGAAGTGATCGCCGAGGAAGCGCGCGCGCTGTGGGGCGTGTGAGGCCGCCTCAGCCGGCGATCTCGTGGACCGCGCGTGCGGCGCGGTCCACCTCCTCGGGCGTGTTGACCAGGCTCGGCGCCAGGCGCGGATAGCTGACGGCGTAGGGGCTGCTGCTGGCGATGACCTTGCGTTCGAGCAGGCGCTTGACCACGTCTTCGGTCTTGAGGCCGTCGATCTCGAAGGCGACCAGGCCCGCCGACAGATCGCCCGACATCGGCGTATGGATGGTGATCTTGCGGTTCTGCGCCAGGTTCTTCTTGAGCTGGTCGTTGAGGCTGGCGATGCGGGCGGCAACGCGTGGCCGTCCCATGGCCGCGTGCATCCGGAACGCGGCCGACATCGCCCACTGGTGCTCGAATGCATGGAAACCGCCGGGCGCCATGCGCGCGGCGTTGGATGGCGTAGCCGGTTCGCGGTCCTCCATCCAGGCGTTGTAGACCTCGATGTCGCTGAAGGTCGGAACCGTCGGGCGCAGGCGTGCCCAGTTTTCGCTCTTCGCCCAGATCAACGCGGTGCCGCGCGGCGCGAACATCCATTTGTGGCAGCCGGCGCAGAAGAAGTCGGCGCCCATCGTGGCGACGGTCTCGTCGGCGGCACCGATGCCATGCACACCGTCGACCACCAGCAGCACCTCGGGATGGCGGGCCTTGAGTGCGGCGGCGAGCTGCCGGATTGGCAGTCGCATGCCAGTGGCGGAGTGCACCCAGGTCAGTCCGACCACGCGCGTGCCGGGCTTGATGCCCTGCAACAGCCGCTCCACCAATTGGTCGGTGGTGGCCTTGGAAGCTTCTTCGAACAGGGTGATCTTGCGCATCGTCGCGCCAGTGCGGTGGCACGCCAGGCGGATCGACTCATGGTGCGAGTAGTGGTCGTGCACCGTGGTGAGGACTTCGTCGCCGCCCTTCAGCGGCAGGCCGTGGTAGACCAGCGCCAGGCTTTCGGTGGTGCTGCGGGTCAGGCAGACCTGTTCGGGCTCGCCGCCAAGGTAGGCGGCAAGTTCCTTCTGCACCTGCATCGGCACGTTGTGAGCTGCGTCCTCGAACAGGCCCTGCTCGATCACCAGGAACGGGTTCTGGTCGATGGAACGGCGATAGGCTTCGATCGCATCGCGCACCGGCGCCGGGTGGCTGGCGATGAAGAAGCTGGCGAAGTGCGCGTAGCCCGGGTCGAGTGCGAACTGCGCGCGGACCTTGCCCCAGTCCGACAGGTCGGGCAGTGCGGGCGTCTCCGCCGCAATGGCGGCCAGCAGCCCGGCGGGCAACAGGGCGACCGCGCCGGCGGCAGCGGGCAGGGCCAGGAACTGGCGGCGCGAAACAGAGGGGCTCATGGCGTTCTCCTGGGAGGCGTTCGCGACCGGCGCAGCCTGCGCCCGGCGCGGTTCAAACCAGGTAAACGCCAAGCGGCGGCCAGAGCGACCGCAGGTCGGACAAGGCGACCGTCCAATCCCGGTGAAGCCGCTCTTCACGCCCGAACGGCGCGGGTTCTGCGAGCCTCTTCCGCGCCGTCCCGTCGTCGGGCCATCGCGGCCCGTCGCGGGTACGAAGGAGCAGCGCCATGGTGCAGACCAGACGACGCGCATCACGGGGATGGGTTGCCCGAATTCTTCTTGCTGGGCTGGTTGCCGCGCTGACCGCGGCGCTCGCTGCCTGCGGCGGCGGTGGCGGCAGACCGCGGGGCAGCGTCTCTCCCCCGCCGTCGCCCGCCAACCGGCCGCCGGTCTTCACGTCGGGCGCGACGGCGACGGTTCCCGAGGACACCGCGGCGGTCTTCTACACCGCGACCGCAACCGACCCCGACGGGAATGCGATCACGTTCTCCCTGGCCGGTGGCGTCGACCAGGCGCGGCTGCGCATCACTTCGGCGGGCGCGTTGTCGTTCGTCGCCGCACCGGACTTCGAACAGCCGGTCGATGCCAACGGCGACAACGTCTATCTGGTCACCATTGCCGCGAGCGACGGCACTGTCAGCGTCACCCAGTCGCTTTCGATCACCGTCACCGATGTGCGCGGCGCGGCGTTCCGCGTGCGCCGGATCGCGAGCGGGCTCAATTTCCCGATCTTCATCGCCCCGATGCCCGACAGCAGCGGGCGACTGTTCGTGGTCGAACGCGAGGGCCGCATCCGCATCATGACCGCGAACGGCTCGGTGTCGGCCACGCCATTCCTCGACCTGACCGGAACCATCTCGATCGACGGCGAGCGCGGCCTGCTCGGGTTTGCAACCGCGCCGGACTTCTTCACCAGCGGCCGCTTCTATGTCTTCGTGACCGCGCCGGATGGAACCATCGAAGTGCGTCGCTACCTGACCATCGCCGGCGACCTCAACCGCGCCGATCCGACCAGCGGCGACGCGATCCTGCGCGTGGTGCACGCGCGCAACAACCACAACGGCGGCTGGATTGGTTTTGGACCCGATCGCATGCTCTATGTCGCCATCGGCGACGGCGGCGGCGCCGGCGATCCGGACAACAACGGCCAGAACACCAATACGCTGCTGGGCAAGATCCTGCGCCTGGACCCGGCCGGCGATGCATTCCCCGCCGATCCGGACCGCGACTACGCGATCCCGGCCGGCAACCCGTTCGCCAGCGCCGGCGGCGCACCGGAAGTGTGGGCGTACGGGCTGCGCAATCCGTTCCGCAACAATTTCGACACGCAGACCGGCAACCTGCTGATCGGTGATGTCGGCCAGGGCGCGATCGAGGAGATCGACCTGATGCGCCCCGGCGACGGCGGTGCCAATTTCGGCTGGCCGATCCTCGAGGGCACCGCGGTATTCCGCGGCGGGCCGACGGCGGGAATGACGCCCCCGGTGGCGCAGTACTCGCACGGCACCGGGCCGGTCAACGGCAGTTCGGTGACTGGCGGGTTGGTCTACCGCGGGCCGGTGGAGTCGCTGCTGGGCGAATACATCTTTGCCGACTTCGTCCGCCCCAACATCTGGTCGTTGCCGATCGCGCGCCTGGTGCCGGGGACGACGCTGCAGGCCAACGAGTTCACCCTGCGCAATGGCGACTTCACTCCCGACACCGGCGCGCCCACCAACATCGTCAGCATCAATGCCGACAATGCCGGCCAGGTCTACCTGGTCGACTTCGATGGCGAGATCTTCGTGATCGAGACCGATGCCCTGGGCATCCCGCAAAGTGCCGCGCTCGGGGCCCCGCGGGCGGCCTCGCAGATGTCGCCGCAGCAGCTGTTGCGCGAGGGGCTGTCGAGGCGGTTCGGCGGTCGCAGGGACGCGGGCGTGAGGCGGCCCTAGCCGCTGTCGGCGCGAGCCCCGTTCGACGGGGCCCGCGCTAGGCCGTCAGTCAGCCCGCACGTCGTATCCTTGGGTGGACGCACGCGCCGGCGGCGCGCATTCATCCCCGATACGAGCGGAACATTCTTGCGATACATGCTCAAGCACTCATGGCCCAGGGTTTCCTGGACGTTGCTCGTCTGCCTGGTGTTGGCTTCCTGCCAGCGCGCCGAACCGGTCACGACCCAGGCCATGGTCATCGAAGAGGTGAACAGTCCCCAGGACGGCGGCGCGATCAGCACCGCGCCGGTCAAGCTACCGCCGGCGACACCGGAAGGCCCGCGCAAGGCCAAGACCAGCGTGCGCGACAAGGCCAAGGGCAAGGAGCAGGAGAATCCGAAGATCGACTGGTCCGAACTCAACCTGACCTCGGGCGAGGCCTCGATCAGCTGCGAACTCGACTACGCCACCCTGGGCGATGGCAACGTGCTGGCGAAGTTCGACCAGGCAGGGATAGCCGAGGCGCTCAAGCCCTGCGTGGAACGCGGCGTGG
This sequence comes from Lysobacter sp. TAF61, assembly GCF_052113485.1. Classification (NCBI taxonomy): domain Bacteria; kingdom Pseudomonadati; phylum Pseudomonadota; class Gammaproteobacteria; order Lysobacterales; family Lysobacteraceae; genus Lysobacter; species Lysobacter sp. TAF61. The sequence continues at coordinate 216,895 of NZ_JBFRDH010000007.1, read as the reverse complement.
CGCGCCTGCGCTACAAGGGCAAGATCACTGCCGAGTTCGGTTCGCTGATGGAGCGCGTCACGCACGTCGCCGATGAACTGGGCATCCACAAGCGCGTGCTCGACATCGATTCGGCCGGCGGCCAGGTCGAGGATGCGATCAAGGCCGGCGACTTCATCGCCGAGTCGCGCTGGACCATCTGGGTGCGCGAAGGCGCGATCTGCCACAGCGCCTGCGTGTTCATCCTCAGCGCCGGCGACACCCGCATGATCGCCGGGCAGGTCGGCATCCATCGCATCATCCGCATGAGCTCGACCGCGACCACGCGCGCGCAGCTCAATGCCGAACTGCGCGTGGTCTACGACCGCGTGCGCGATTACCTCGAGCGCAACGGCGCCGCGACCGCAGTGGCCGACCTGATGATGGCCGTGCCCAATCGCGGCCTGCGCCTGCTCACCGTCGAGGAACTGGAACTGTACGGACTCGACGGCGTCAATCCGGCCCAGGACGACCTCGACCGCCTGCGCCTGATGCGCAAGTGCGGCGAGGATTTCGTCAGCCGCCGCGATTCGTTCGTGCGCGCCTTCGACAAGCGTTGCAAGACGCCCAACACCGACCTGGATGCGCTCAATACCTGCGGCCTGAACCTGCGCAAGGACTTCGGCTTCCCCGACCAGGCATGCCCGGCAGAGAGTCCGCTGTCGGAGTTCGATCCGGGCACCGCGCTGGTTCCGGGCGGCAAGCAGCCCGACGGTGTTTCGCAGCAGGCGGTCAAGCAGGCGCACGCCGGCGAGAGCTGATCGCAGCCGCTCCCGGCGCGTGCGCGGCGTGAGCCGTTCGTCACGTCGCTGCAGTCACCATGCCCCGACGCGCGCGGGTCCGTCGCGCCCAATCGTCGGGTTTGGGGGTCGGGTATGAGTGATGATCGTCCCTGAGCCTGCTGGCTTACGGCGCGCTGGGCACCGACTGCTCGGAAGGCTTCGAGAACAAGTGGCTCGGTCGCGCGCGTGGCGGCGCTTCGCCCATTCTCGAAGCCGGCGATTCGTCGGCGCTGTGCGATCTGACCGGTGTCTACGCGACCGTCAGCAACATGGCGACGGTGCCGCTGCAGCGCTTCATCCTGATCCAGTTCGCGATTGCTTCGGCGCTGCCGCTGTTGCCGGTCGTGCTGATGCAGGTGCCGCTGAAGGAACTGCTGGCGAAGATCTTCTCGGCGCTGGCCTGAGTCATCCGCCCGCTTCGGTCACGCGGCCTGGGTCACGCAGCCTGGATCACGCAGCCTGGATCACGCAGCCTGGATCACGCAGCCTGGACCACACTGATCTCGACGTCGTCGATGGTGACGACCTGGCCCGCATGGATCTTGCACGTCTTGCGCAGCTCCACAGCGCCGTCGACGCTGACCGCGCCGCTGGCGACGATCGCCTTGCCGGCGCCACCGCTGTCGCACAGGCCGACCAGCTTCAGCAGCTGGTTGAGTTCGACGTGGTCGCGGTCGAGTTCGAATTCGATCTGTTGCATGGCGGTGGGGTCGTGAAGGGCGGTCAGGGTCGCAGCCGGGCTGGCATTGCGCAATGGTGCCGGCGTCAGCCGGCGGTGGCGCACAACGCGCGCTTCTGGTCGGGCCGCAGTTGCTTGATCGCGTATTCGGCGCGGCTGGCGGCGGCACGGTCGGGGTAGGGGAACTGCGCCAGCAGGCGGACCGGGGGACGCGCGCGGGTGTATCTGGCGCCCTTGCCCGATTCATGCTCGGCATAGCGGCGCGCGACATCGGTGGTGATGCCCGTGTACAGGCTGCCGTCGCGGCACTCCAGCAAATAGACATACCAGGCGTTCATGCAGCCGCAGCCTAGCGTAGGAGCGGTCGCGCTGGCGAGGGCGGGCGTGAACCGCCGTGGGGCGGGCTTGCCGCCGCTGCCGGCGTCGCAGTTTCGGAACGATCTCATCACCATACGCATACGAACGTCATTGTGGCCGTCGATCCGCGCACCCACAATGCAGCGTCCACACCGAGAAGTGCCTTGAGCGCCCCAGCCTCCGCGTCACCTACTGCCGCCACCCTCCGCCAGCTTTGCGCCCGTTTCGCCCGACCGCACCTGGGTCGCGCCGTGTGGCAATTGATCAACACCCTCGTTCCATTCATTGCGCTGTGGGCCCTGATGGCCTGGAGCGTGGTCGACGGCTGGGGCTTCGGCTGGACGCTGTTGCTGGTGCTGCCGGCCGCGGGACTGTACGTGCGCATGTTCATCATCCAGCACGACTGTGGACACGGTTCGTTCTTCGCCAGCCAGCGCGCCAACGACATCGTCGGTCGCTGCCTCGGCCTGGTCACGCTGTTCCCGTACGGCTACTGGAAGAAGACCCATGCCGTGCACCACGGCACCTCGGGCAATCTCGACCGCCGCGAGATGGGCGATATCGACACCCTGACCGTCGCCGAGTACCGCGCGCTGCCGCGCCTGCGTCGCCTGGGCTACCGCCTGTACCGCAGCACGCCGGTTCTGCTGGGCGTGGGTCCGTTCTACCAGTTCGTGATCAAGCACCGTTTCCCGTTCGACCTTCCCTTCACCTGGAAGAAGGAATGGGCGAGCGTGCTGCTCAACAACCTGATGCTGGTGGTCGCCTTCCTTGCGCTGGGTTTCAGCATCGGCTGGCACACGGTGCTGATGGTGCACCTGCCGGTCGTGCTGATCGCCGGCGCCGCCGGTGTGTGGCTGTTCTACGTCCAGCACACCTTCGAGGAGGCCTACTGGGCCCGTCGCGAGGATTGGGATTCCGGTCGCGCCGCCGTCGCAGGCAGTTCCTACTTCGACCTGCCGCGGGTCGTGCACTGGTTCACCGGCAACATCGGATACCACCACATCCATCACCTCGCCAGCCGCATTCCCAACTACCGCCTGCGCGAGGCGTTCGAATCCAGCCCGCTGCTGCAGGCGGCGCCGCGACTGACGATGTGGACCAGCCTGCGCAGCGCACGGTTGAAGCTGTGGTGCGAAGAGACCCAGCGCATGGTCGGCTTCCCGCGTCGGGCGACGGCCTGACCGGCTTGCGGTTCGGCCAGGCTCATTCCTGACCGAACCGCGCGATCTCATCCAGGCACTGCTGGGCGCGCGCCACGCTGCGCCCGGCACTGCCGGCGTCGATCGCTTCACCGATATGGCGGCGCTGCGGGCGATGCGCCCAGAAGTGGAACCAGACCGTCGCCAGCATGCCGGCCACGCCAATCGGAATGCCGACGTAGTACACGACCGGGTGCATCTGCACGCCGAACAGCTGCTTGAAGGCGATCGCCACCAGCGGCATCCACAGCAGCCAGAACGGCAGTCCCAGCCACGGCGCCACGCGCGTGCGCCACAACCGCAGTTGCGCCAGTGACTTCTGGATGGTCAGTACCGGGCCGGCGTAGTCGATCCGGGTGATCAACAGCAGTTCCATCACCGACGAGATGATCAGCAGCACGCTCCAGGCGTGCATCAACAGGCCACTGGCGAGCAGCGCCGGCGAATCGGTGTTGGCCACCCAGAAGCGCGCGAACAGCACCGTCAGCGCCACGCCCGTCAGCAGTTGCAGCAACTGCCAGAACCACAGCGGCCGCAGCCGCGAGCGCAGTTTGTCGATGCGGGTTTCGGTGAGCAGCTGCAGGTTCAGCGCGGTCTGCTGTTGCAGGCGGCGGTCGAGGGTCTGCCAGGCCACTTTCAGTTCATCGAGTTCCATGTTCGTTCCTTGTCGCTTGGGGCCGGGCGTAACGGGAGGTCACGCCATGCCCTGGCGGATGCGCTGCTTGAGGCGGCTGATCCGGGTGGATACGTTGGTTTCGCTGATGCCGAGGATCTCGGCGATTTCGCGCGTGCTGCGTTCCTCCAGATAGAGCAGGAGCAGGGCGCGGTGCATCGGGTCGAGCCCGGCGATGAAGCGCTGCAACACCTCCAGGCGTTGCCGCGTTTCGGCGTCGATGCCGCGCTCGTCGGGCAGCTCGTGCAGGCTGTCGTCGAGCGGCACGGTCTGGCGCCGGCGCTGGCCCTCGCCGCGCAGCCAGGAGATCGCCACGTTGAGGGCGATGCGGTACATCCAGGTGGGGAACGGGCGTTGCCTGTCGTAGCCGGGGAAGGCGCGCCACAGTTGCGCGGCAATTTCCTGGGCCAGGTCGGCGCGGTCTTCGGCATGGCTGGCGTAGGTCGCGGCCACTTTGAAGACGATGCCACGGTGGGCCTCCAGCAGGGTCTGGAACTGCTGCCGGGTGTCCGCCGTCATGCTGGCCGCCTGCTCCATGTCGATACCGTTGTTTGCCTGGTCGACTGCATGATTCGCGGGCGGGGGCGATTCGTCACAGCCGGCGCGAAAGCCATCAGTCGATGTAGTCGTACAGGCGGTAGATCCAGCTCAGTTCGTAAACGATGGCGGCGACGACGAAGCAGCGGTGGAAGGTTTCCGAGCGGATCTTCATCGCGGCCAGGCACAGGCCGATCAGGACGAGGTTGCGCAGCGGATATTCGAGGCTGAAGCGGCGGTAGTACTCGTGACCCTTGATGAGGGTGTCGCCGAAGTCGATCACGTACAGCAGCGCCATGATCCCGAAGAACCAGCCGCGTCGGGAGGTGAAGTAGTCGCGCCAGCCGGCGTAGTCGGCCAGGTCGTCGGGGAAGAGCAGGGTGCACAGGACGTACAGCACCACCACGTACAGGATCAGGAAGGCGTAGGCGATGAAGCTCCACGGGTGGACGTGGCTGAGCCCGAACTCCCACCACCAGAAGTGCACCAGCACGATGAACATCGACAGCGCCCAGCCCAGGTGCACCCAGTAGATCTGGTCGCGGCCGGGATGCTGGACGAAGCGGGCCATGCCCTTGAGCAGCGTGGTCAGCGCCAGGCCCAGGACAATGCCCAGGACGATGCGGATATGCGTGAACTGCGGGTCGGTGGTCATGCCACGGCGATCCAGGCAGGCCGGCAGGCCGATGGCGGGAGCATAGCGCCTCATTCCCATACTCCCGGCGCACGCTGGCATCCATCCTGGTCTCTGCTTTTCGAGGCTTCCGCGGATTCCGGGCGGCGTCGTCCGCCGGGCCGGGGATTGCTACGCCCGGCAGACGACATCCTGTCTTTATGCCGGGCGTGGGCCATCCGTGGCCCACTGCTCCGCAATCCCCGGCCCGGCGGACGACGCTCCGGCACTTCATTTCATGGTCTTCGTCAGCCCTCACTCCAACCCCTCTCCTGGGAGAAGCCAGCAGCGCAAGGCGCCGAGCCCGTGCTCGGTCGATAGCTGCGATCATGGCGGCATGAACGACACGCTCTCCGACGACTTCACCTCCCTGACCCTGGAACCGGCCCTGCTGCAGGGCGTCCAGGCGCTGGGCTATACGAAGATGACGCCCGTGCAGGCCGCCGGCCTGCCGGCGATCCTGGCCGGGCACGACCTGATCGCCCAGGCGCCGACCGGCAGCGGCAAGACCGCCGCGTTTGGCTTGGGGCTGCTGCACCGCCTCGACCCCGCCCAGAGCGCGACCCAGGCACTGGTGCTGTGCCCGACCCGCGAACTGGCCGACCAGGTCGGCAAGCAACTGCGCAAGCTCGCCTTCGCCATTGCGAACCTGAAACTGTCGATCCTGTGCGGCGGCATGCCGCTGGCGCCGCAACTGGCCTCGCTCGAACACGCACCGCACGTCGTCGTCGGCACGCCGGGCCGGATCCAGGAACTGCTGCGCAAGCGCGCCCTGAACCTGTCGGCGCTGCGCACCCTGGTGTTCGACGAAGCCGACCGCATGCTCGACATGGGCTTCGAAGAGGCGATCCGCGAGATCGTCGGCAAGACCCCCAAGTCGCGCCAGGGCCTGCTGTTCTCGGCGACGTTCCCCGAGGCCGTGCGCGAGATCAGCCGCGGCCTGCTGCGCGAACCGCTTGAGGTCACCGTCGAAGGCGACCAACAGCATGCCGCCATCGACCAGCGCTTCTACGAAGCCGACACGACGAAGAAGACGCCGCTGCTGGCCGCGCTGCTGCTGCAGTACAAGCCCGAATCGTGCGTGGTGTTCTGCAACATGCGCCGCGATGTCGACGAGGTCGCCGCTTCGCTGGCGCACTACGGATTCACCGCATTGGCGCTGCACGGCGACATGGAGCAGCGCGACCGCGACGAAGTGCTGGTGCGCTTCGCCAACCGCAGCTGCACCGTGCTGGTCGCCAGCGATGTCGCCGCGCGCGGCCTCGACGTCAAGGAACTGGCGATGGTGGTCAACTACGACATGCCGCCCGACCCGGACATCTACGTGCACCGCATCGGCCGCACCGGACGCGCCGGCAGCGAAGGCGTCGCCTTGAGCCTGTGCAGTCCACGCGAGCAGGCGCGCGCGAGCGCGATCGAAGAGCGCCAGGGATTGCCGTTGATCTGGTACAAGGCCACCCCGCTCGCGGGCAAGGCATCGGGCGTGCCGGCGGCGGCGATGGTGACGCTGCGCATCGATGCCGGCCGAACCGACAAGCTGCGGCCGGGCGACATCCTGGGTGCGCTCACCGGCGATGCCGGGCTGAAGGCCGACGCGGTCGGCAAGATCGACGTGTTCGCCACGCGCTCGTATGTAGCGGTGGCACGCGCGCAGGCCGCACCGGCGCTGGCGCGGCTGCGCGAAGGCAAGATCAAGGGACGCAAGTTCCGCGTCAACCGGATGTAGCCGCCCTCACCCCGAGTGCGCGCGAGCCAGTGGCTCGCAAGCAGCGCCCTCTCGCCCTGAAAGGGGAGAGGGGCTTCTGCGCGGTCAGCGCTGATTGAAGGCGTACTTGCCCGGCCCGAGCAGCGCGATCGCCACGGCCGTGGCCAGGTACATGATCTGCAGTTCGATCGCCCAGCCACCTTGTTGGTTGAGATGGCCAATGTCGCCCTGGTGCACCAGGTACAGCGCGAACAGCATGTTGATCGCGACCAGGATCCCGCCAATGCGCGAGAAGAAGCCGGTGATCACCAGCAGCGGCCCAAGGATCTCGCCGATCAGCACGCCATAGGCGAAAACACCCGGGAAACCCTGTGCTTCCACCATCTTGGTGATGCCCTCCAGGCCACCGTCGAGCTTGGAGATGCCGTGCAGGAAAACCAGAGCGCCGAGCGCGATACGCAGGATCAACTTGCCGGAGTCTTGCTGGGTGCTGCTATTCATGGCGGAACCCCTTGGTGACTGGACGTGGCTGGCTGAAAGGACGGGAAGCGACTGCTTGAATGGGGGCGGACGTGCTGATGGTCACGCCAGCGTGGCCTCCGGCGCAACTGCGGCGGGCCGCCGGTCAGCGGATCGGCAGGGCCACGCGCTCGCCGTGCCAGTTGAGGATCACGCTGTCGGCGGCAATTTCCTCCACCACCGCATCGCCGACCCGGTCGCCCTGGCCGACGCGGGCGCCGTCGATGATCGCGAAACGCTGGGCAGGCGTGGGCCCCCACATGTGCATGCTGATCTTCAGCGCGGGCAACTGCTCGCGCTCGCCGACCGGCAGGTCGGCCAGGCGCATCGGGGCAGGCGCCGCTCCAGCGCTGACAGGCGCCGGCGCGGGAGGCGCAACGGCGACCGGCTGGGATGACGGTGGGGGCGGTGGCAACGAAAGCTGCGGCGGGGCGGGCTGCGGCGAGGCGCGCTCCTGCGAGGCACGCCCTGGCAAGGGCGAGGGCACCGCAGGAGCCAAAACGGCCGTGTCGGCAACGCGCGTCGCGGCCTTGGTCGCCGCTGTCGGCTCGCTTGGCGGCGGCAGCGCGGCAGGGATCGGGCGCACAGGCGCCGTTGCAGCGGCAGCCGGCTCCAGCGACGCGGTACGGGCGCTGGCGCTGGTCACTGCGGACGTGGGCGCCGATGCGGCTTCGAGCGGCTGGCTCGAGGCCTGCGGTGCAGGCGCATCACTGACGGCCACCACTCCGGCCGTGGACCGGAGATCGCGAACCCACCACAGCGTGGCCAGCACGGCCAGGCTACCGGCCAGCCACCATGGCCAGGCCGGCCGGCGCATCACCGGGCGGGTCACCAGCGGCGGCAGCTCGGCATACAGGTCCGGCGCCTGGCCGCGGCGGCGCTCGGCTTCGGACTTGCGCAGGGCGTCGAGGATCAGCGACATCGATTCATTCCCCGTCTTCGCCAGGCGCGCGCAAGCGCGGCCCGTCGCCATCGATCGCGGCCAGCGCCAGCAACGTCGCCGGGCCCACCAGTCCATCGCTGGCCAGGCCGCGATCGCGCTGGAACTTGCGCACCGCGTCCTGCATCGCGACATCGAAACCCGCGGCGCCTGCCTGCGCCGGCAGGTAGCGCGGTTGCAGGCGCGCGCGTACCCAGTCGGTCGCTGCGCCCTGGCTGCCCAGGCGTGGCGCCTCGGCGAGGAACGCCGGGCCGCGCCACAGTGCGGCCAGTTCGCCGTCCCAGAACTGCGGCAGGGCGATCCGGTCGACCGCGACCACCTCGTTGCCCAGCCGCAGCCGCACCTGTCGCGCATCCGCGCCTTCCAGCAACGCCCAGGCCTCGGTGCCGTCCTCCTCGCCGCTGCCCTGGCGCAGGCGCAACAGCACCGGGCGGTCCTGGGCAATCAGCGCGTCGAGACTGCTGCGGCCACGCAGGCAATACACGCCTTCGGCCAGCACCGGCGGGCACGCCGCGGCGATGGCGACATCGGACGCCGCCGACGGCAATTGCCAGCGCGCCAGCAACTGGCCCCAGGCGGCCGTGGGCGTTGCCGCCGCCGCAGCGAGACGTGCGGCAAATCCTGTCGCATCCAGGCGATCTGGCGTCGAGGGCCGGACCGGTTTTGCCATCGCCGGCGCGGCGGGAGTGGATGCGGTGGCAGGCGACAGCGCCGGAGCCCGCGGCCACCACAGCGTCACGGCAAGGGCGAGCAACGCGATGGCGGCGATGGCCGCAGGTATCGCCAGCACGGCTTTCGGCGGCCACCATCGGCGCGCCTTGCGCGGCAGCACTTCGGCTGCGGCGCGATCGACCCAGCGCCCGTCGACCAGGCGGGCATCGTTGGCATAGCCGGCCAGCAGGCTGCGTTCGGCGATGTTGTTGATCAGGCGCGGCACGCCGCCGGAATGCGCGTGGATGCGCCTGACCGCGGCGGCATTGAACGGGAAGTGCTGGCCACCGGCGACGCGAAAACGATGGCGCAGGTACTCGCCGGTCTCGGCGGCATCCAGTGGCGTGAGGTGGTAGCGCGCGGTGATGCGCTGGGCGAGCTGGCGCAGTTCGGCGCGGTCGAGCATCGTGCGCAGCTCGGGCTGGGCCAGCAGGATGATCTGCAGCAACTTCTGCGTCGGCGTTTCCAGGTTGGTCAGCAGGCGCACCTGCTCCAGCGCGTCGACCGACAGGTTCTGCGCCTCGTCGATGATCAGCACCACGCGCAGGCCCTGCGCGTAGGCGTCCAGCAGGTACGCGTTGAGCGCGTCGACGAGCGCCTTGAGGCTGCCGCGCCGGCCTTCGAGGTCCAGGTGCAGTTCCTCGCAGATCGTCTCGAGCAGTTCGACCGGGGTCAGGCGCGGGTTCAGCACCAGCGCCACCCGCGTCGTCACCGGGATCTGCTCCAGCAGCAAGCGGCACAACGTGGTCTTGCCGGTGCCGACCTCGCCGGTGAGCTGGACGAAACCGCCACCGCCGCCCTGGTCGACGCCGAACAGCAGGTGCGCGAGCGCATCGCGGTGGCGTTCGCTGAGGAACACGAAACGCGGGTCCGGCGTGATCGAGAACGGCGGCTCGGTCAGGCCGTAGTGCTCGAGATACATGCGCAACCTGCAGGGAGTGATGGCGCCAAGCCTGCCACAAAAACCGGGTGGAGCGGGCCGCCATGGGCCGTGCCCGCGTGCCGGCGGCTAGTCGGCCGCGCCCTTGGCTTCGGCGGTTCCCAGCACTTGCGGATGCTGCAGGCGCCGAGGTTTGCCCAGCAACGGATGCACGAACACCGCAGCCAGGATGATGACCACGCCGACGTAGAACAGCCGGGTCAGCTCGTGCTGTTCGCCCAGCAGCAGCGCCGCCAGCACGATTGCGTAGACCGGCTCCAGGTTCACCGCCAGTTGCTGCGCGAACGCGCTCATGTGGCGCAGCGCAACCAGGGACAGGGTGAAGGGCAGCAGCGTGCAGGCCAGCGACAGGCCCAGCAGCAGGATGATGTCGTGGCCGCTGGGAACGACCAGCAGCGGTCCGGCGAACGCCGGGAACACCAGCGGCATCAGCGGCGCCAGCACGGTGAGGGTCAACGTGCCGGCGCCCAGCTCCAGCGCGGTCACGGTCAGCGGATCGCCGTGTTCGACCAGGCGCTTGTTGAGCGAGCCGAACAGCGCCACCAGCAGCGCCGACATCGCGCCCACGGCAATGCCCGCGCGCATCCCGGCCGGCACGCCGCCGACCACCAGCACCACGCCGGGCAGCACCATCAGGCCGAGCGCCAGTTCGCGCTTGGAGAAACGGGTGCGGGTCAGCCACGGTTCGATCATCGCCACGAACACGGTGCCCAGCGCCATGCAGGTGGCCCCGACCGAGGCGTTGGACAGCTTGATCGCGCCGTAGAAGGTCAGCCAATGCAGCGAGACCAGCGCGCCGATGCCGGCATAGGCCAGCATCAACCGCGGCGACATTGCCCGCAGGCCGCGCCAGACGCGCGGCAGCAGCGCCAGCGCGGCGACCACGATCAGCATGCGCCACCACACCAGCGGCAACGCCGGCAGCGTGATCAGCTTGCCGAGGATCGCCGTGAAGCCCCACAGCATCACGCAGAAATGGATTTGCAGTTGCGCCTTGCTGGTCGGGCTCATTCGGTCCTGGCGGGGCGTGTGGGGGCGTGGGGCGCTATTGTAGGCACCAGGAAGAAACAACCGAGGGATCGCACGATCATGAGCGACGCCTTCATCGCCCATCTGCACGACCTGCTGGACGGGCTGGGCCGGGTCAGCACCCGGGCCATGTTCGGCGGACACGGCATCTACCTCGACGGCGCCCTGGTCGGCGTCGTCATCGAGGAAGCCCTGTACCTGAAGGTGGACAACGAGACCCGCCTGCATTTCGAGGCCGCGGGCAGCGAGCCGTACATCTATCTGGGCCAGCAGCTGCCGATCAGGATGAGCTACTGGTCGGTGCCGGCGGCGGCCATGGAATCGCCGCAGGCGATGAAGCCCTGGGCCGAGCTGGCCTACGCCGCCGCGCTGCGCAAGAGCCCGTCCAAGCGCCGGATGTAGCGGCGGGCGAACGAATTTGCGCGGCGATGTCGATTTCGCGCCGGCCCGTTCGTCGTGACAGTGAAGGCAGCCACCGCGCGTCGAACGCGCAGCGCCGGGCCGCCTCACTTCGTCCACACCCGGAACCCGTCATGACCTGCCATCGCTCCGCCCCCGTCCTGCTTGCCGCCTCGCTTCTCGTCCTGGCCGCGGCCGCATCGGCCAAACCGGTCCGCTACGAGATCGACCCGGCCCACACCTATCCGAGCTTCGAGGCCGACCACATGGGCGTGTCGGTGTGGCGCGGCAAGTTCAACAGCAGCCAGGGCGAAATCTCGCTCGACAAGGCAGCCAGCACCGGTTCGGTGGAAGTGACCATCGATACCGCCAGCGTCGACTACGGCCTGGACGTGATGAACGACAAGGCGCGCGAGGCCGACCTGCTCGACAGCGGCAAGTACCCGAAGGCGGTCTACAAGGGGCGCCTGGTCGATTTCCGCGACGGTGCTCCGACCCGCGTTGACGGCGAACTGACCCTGCGCGGCGTGAGGCGGCCGCTGGACCTGACCATCGACCGCTTCAAGTGCGTCCCGCACCCCATGTACAAGCGCGAGCTGTGCGGCGCCGATGCGCTGGGCACGTTCCGCCGCGACGAGTTCGGCATCGATGCCGGCAAGGATTTCGGCTTCGACATGAACGTGACGTTGCGCATCCAGGTGGAGGCGGTGCAGGCGCCTTGACGGGAAGCGCAAAGAGATTCTTGCCGGTGCGCTAACGGTGCATGCCGGACCATCCGACCACACGGTCACCACAGAAGGAGAAGCAGACGATGGCTTTCTATGTTGATGGATATGTATTGCCGCTGCCGAAGAAGAACCTGGCCGCTTACCGCACGATGGCGCGCAAGGCCGGGAAGATCTGGCGCGAATACGGCGCGCTGGAGGTCAACGAATGCGTGGCCGACGATGTCAAGCCAGGCAAGCTGACCTCGTTCCCGCAGGCGGTGAAGCTCAAGGCCGACGAGGTCGTGGTGTTCTCGTGGATCGTCTACAAGTCGCGCGCGCAGCGCGACAAGATCAACAAGCAGGTGATGGAGGATCCGCGCCTGGCCGACATGATGAACCCGAAGAACGCGCCGTTCGACGGCAAGCGCATGTTCTGGGGCGGCTTCAAGCCGATCGTCTCGCTCTGACGGTCAGCCTTGTGCCAGGCACTCTGCGGCGCGCTGCCGCAGCAGTGTCTGTTCGCGCGCGTTGCGGGTCATGCCCGCGGCGCGCTCGAATTCGCTGCGCGCCTCGTCGAAGCGGCCGAGCTTGCGCAGCAGGTCGCCGCGCACGCTGGGCAGCAGGTGGTAATCCTTCAGCAAGGGGTCGCCGGTGAGCGCGTCGACCACGGCCAGTCCGGCTGCCGGCCCGAACAGCATCGACAGGGCCACCGCGCGATTGAGCTCCACCACCGGCGACGGCACCTGCCGCGCCAGCGCGCCGTAGAGGCCGACGATGCCGGCCCAGTCGGTTTCCTCGGCGGTCAATGCACGGGCATGGCAGGCGGCGATCGCGGCCTGCAGCGTGTACGGGCCGCGCGGCGGATCACGCATGGCGCTCAGTTTCTCCGCGCGCTCCAGCGCCGACAGCCCGCGATGGATCAGCAACTGGTCCCAGCGGGCGCGGTTCTGTTCGAGCAGCAGCACCGGCTCGCCGTTGCCGTCCACGCGCGCCGCCGCACGCGAGGCCTGGATTTCCATCAGCGCGAGCAGGCCGTGGACTTCCGGTTCGTTCGGCACCAGCCCGGCGAGGATGCGGCCCAGGCGCAGCGCGTCCTCGCACAGGCCCGGGCGCATCCAGTCGTCGCCCGCAGTGGCGGCATAGCCTTCGTTGAAGATCAGGTAGACCACTGCAAGCACCGAAGAAAGGCGCTGTGCGAGTTCCTCGCCGCGCGGCACTTCGTACGGCACCTGCTTGTCGGCCAGCGTGCGCTTGGCGCGGACGATGCGCTGGGCGATGGTCGGCTCCGGCACCAGGAACGCGCGTGCGATCTCGTCGGTGCTCAGGCCACCGAGCAGGCGCAGCGTGAGCGCCACCTGCGCCGGCGTCGACAGCACCGGATGGCAGGCGGTGAACACCAGGCGCAGCAGGTCGTCGCCAATCGGATCGTCGAGCTTGTCCAGGTGCGCGTCGTCGGCGCTTTCCTGTTCGGATTCGAGCTCGCGCGCCAGTTCCTCGTGCTTGCGCTGCAGCAGCTTGCTGCGGCGCAGGCGGTCGATAGCGCGGTGCTTGGCGGTGGCCATCAGCCACGCGCCGGGCTGGTCGGGCACGCCGGTTTCGGGCCAGCGCTCCAGTGCCGCGACCAGCGCGTCCTGTGCCAGTTCCTCGGCCAGGCCAACGTCGCGCACCATGCGCGCGAGCGTTGCGATCAATCGTGCCGATTCGATGCGCCATACGGCATCGATGCTGCGGTGGATGTCGGTCGCCGTCATGGCGACCGATCACACCACCGACGCAATGCCGTTGCAAGTGCTCGAAGTAGCATCAGCTGCCGCGCTCGGACAACTGCCTGAGATTGTCCAGGCCGGCTTCGAAGTCCTTGCCGATCATCCGGTCCATGTTCACGAACACGCTGAACAGCTTGGACATGTACGGCTGGTCGCCGTTCATCGACCAGGTCACGTCGCTGCCGTTGCCTTGCGGGACGATGGTGAACTGCGCAGTGCTGCGCGCCTGCATCGGGCGGCTGAAGTCGAGCTGGATCTCGATCCGCGACGACGGCACCGACTGCACGATCTCCATCCGCCCTGCGCCGGCCTTGCTGTTGCCATCCCAGCGGTAGGTGGCGCCGGTGCCCTGCGCCGCGCCGCCGATCTCGCGCTGCATCTGCGGATCGAGCTTCTCGTACGGCGACCACGCCTGCCAGCGGCGGAAATCGTTGATCTGCGCGAATACCTGCTCCGGCGGCGCCTGGATATGGGCGCGGCGTTCGACGCGGAAGGTGTCGGGGCGGGTCGCGGCGAAGAGCAGGACGGCCGCAATCAACACGACGACGGCTATGGCGATGAACTTGAACATGCGTGGCTCCGTTAGGGGGTCAATGTTTCGGTTTCGAATCGATGGGTGTGGGCGGTCCGGCGTGCTGCTGCATCTGCTCGAATCCCGCCGCGGCCTTCTGCACATCGGCGGGGAAGTCGGCCATTTCCTGCACCTGCCGGACCTCGATCACTTCGTTGTTGGAAGCCGGGCAGCGCGAGGCCCAGGCGATGGCCTCCTCGCGCGACTTCACCTGGATCATCCAGTAGCCGCCCAGCACTTCCCGGGCTTCGCTGAAGGGGCCGTCGGTGACATGCGGCTTGCCATCCGTGAAGCTGACGCGCGCGCCCATCGACGGCGGGTGCAGCCCATCGAGGGCGAGCAGCACGCCGGCCTTCTGCAGCGATTCGTTGTATTTCATCATTGCCGAGACGGCATCGGCGTCGGGCATCGTCCCCGGCTCGGCGGACTCGTAGCCCTTGGGGATCATCAGCATCATGAATCGCATGGCGGCGGCTCCCGTGGCGGTGGGTGGATCAGCAGTTGGCCGGCACGGCGCCGGGTTTCATGTGGATGAACTCCCACAGGTGGCCGTCCAGGTCCTCGAAGCCGTGTCCGTACATGAAACCCTGGTCGCTGGCGTCGAAGTGCGTCTTCGCGCCGGCGGCCACGGCCTTGGCGACGATGCTGTCGACCGCGTTGCTGCTGTCCATCGACAGGCACACGATCGCCTCGGTGGACCGGGTCGCATCGCTGACCGGCTTGCGGGTGAAGGTCTGGAAGAACGCCTGCGTCAACAGCATCACGTAGATGCTGTCGGACACGACCATGCAGGCGCCCTGTTCGTTGGTGAAGTCGGGGTTGAAGGAATAGCCGAGCTTCTCGAAGAAGTCGACGGAACGGTCGAGGTCGCTGACCGGCAGGTTGACGTAGATCTGGCTGCCCATGGCGGTCATGCCTCGCGCTCGCAGTTGATCATCCACGACACGCCGAAGTGGTCGACGAGCATGCCGAAACTGACCGCCCAGAAGGTCTTCTCCAGCGCCATGACCACATGGCCCTTTTCCGACAGCGCCTTGAACACGCGCTCGGCCTCGGCCGCGGAGTCGACGTTGAGCGCGATCGCGCAGCCCTTGATGCCTTCGTAGTTGTCGGTCGGCATGCCATCCGACGCCATCAGCACCTGGTCGCCGACGTGCAGGCGCGCGTGCATGATCTTGTCGTGGTGGTCGGCCGGCACGTGGTCGCAGGCCGGGCTGTCACCAAATCTGGTGATGGGATCGAGCGTGCCGCCAAGCGCCTGCGCATAAAAGCGCATGGCGGCCTCGCAGTTGCCGTTGAAGGTGAGATAGGCGTTGATCTTCATGGGACGTCCTTGAGAGTGGAGTGGGGATGGAGGGGGTGAAAGGATCAGTCGGCGCCGGCGACGCGGTGGATCTCCGACACACCGTTGCCGGCGATGGCGAGGAACTTGTGGGTGGCATCGAGCGCGGCTTCTTCCGAGGGCAACCGCATCAGCGCGAACCCGGCAATGACTTCCTTGCTTTCGCTGAAGGGTCCGTCGGTGACCGTGTAGTGGCTGTCGTTGCGGCGCACGCGCGTGGGCCTGGCGAACAGGCCGCCAGTGGCGAGCAGTTCACCGGCAGCGCGGCTACGCTCGATGAAAGCCTGCATCTCCTGCATGTGGTCGTCGCAACCAGGTTGCGTGGCCTGCGCGGCGTCCGGCGTGTAGAGCATCAGGAACTGCATGGGGAAGCCTGGTGTCTTGGGAGGGGAAGGAGAGGGGAGCGGATCACTGGCGCGCGGCGATCTGTTCGCGCAGGCGGTCTTCCTGGGCGCGCAGCTCCGGCGTGAATTCGGCGCCGAAGTCGCAGGCCTCGAAGATCTGGCGGATCTCGATCTCGCACGGCTCGTCGCCGTCGAACAACGCAGGCGCGCGCTTGACCCACTCGACCGCCTCGGCCAGAGAGCCGGTCTGGAACAGCCAGTAGCCGGCGATGAGTTCCTTGGACTCGGCGAACGGGCCGTCGATGACGGTGCGCTGCTTGCCGGAGAACCGCACGCGGGCGCCCTTGCTGCTGGGGTGCAGCCCTTCGCCGCCGACCATCACGCCGGCCTTCACCAGTTCTTCGTTGTACTGGCCCATCTGGGTCAGCAGTTCTTCGCTCGGCATCACGCCGGCTTCCGAGTCCGCATTGGCGCGGACGATCACCATGAAGCGCATCGTCGTCTCCTGTTTTTCGAACCGCCGCAGTGGGGCTCTTGTCAGGACGACGAACGGGGGCGGGCGGGATCGACACGCCCGCAGAGTTTTTTTCAGTCCGTCGGCAGCGCCAGCAGCCAGTCCACGAACGTCTGTGCCGCTGCGCGCAGCCGGCGGTGCGACGGGTAGACGATGTAGTAGCCCCAGCGCGCCTTCACGGTCGGCACCGGCAAGCGCTGCAGGCGCCCGCTCTCCAGGTATGGCACGACGATGCGCGAACGGGCCAGTGCGATGCCCATGCCAAACGCCGCGGCATTCATCGCATCGGTGCTGTCGCTGAAGGTCAGCCGCTCCTCGAACTTGGCCCCGTGCACGCCGGCGGCACGGAACCAGTCGTGCCAGCCCTGGCGCGAGTGGTCGGAGATCAGCGGGTGCCCGGCCAGGTCGGAGGCCTGGGTGATCCCTTGCAGCCCGGGATAGGCCGGCGAGATCACCGGCAGCAGCCCTTCGTCCATCAGGAAGTGCGCGGTCAATCCGGCCCAGTGCCCGGGTCCGTGGCGGATGCCGAAATCCGGGCCGGGGTCATCGAAGCGGGCCAGCGCGACCTCGGTATCGACGCTCAAGCGCAGGTGCGGGTGGGCATCGGTGAACGCCGCCAGTCGCGGCAGCAGCCAGGTGTAGGTCAGCGAGTGCAGGGTGGTGAAGCGGATGCGGTCGCTGTCCTCGCGGCCCAGTTGCAGGCTGCGCAATACACCGTCGACATCGGCCAGGGCGCTGCCGGCGGCATCGGCCAGCTTGCGGCCCTCGGCGGTCAGGGCGACCCCGCGCGCATGGCGCTGGAACAGCGCCACCCCGAGCCGCGACTCCAGCTTGCGGACGTGGTGGCTGACCGCGCTGGCGGTCAGGTGCAGCTCCTCGGCGGCGTGGGCGAAGTTCTGGTGCCGGGCCGCCGATTCGAATGCCGTCAGGGCCGGCAGCCAGTCCGCGCGCAGTGCCATGTCGAGCCTCAAATATGGTTTGTGTCTGACAGCCAAAGTATGCGCTTGTGCGGCGCGCGGACGGAATCACAATAGCGATCTGGCAAGAGCCAGATTAGTCGATGGGCGCCGACCCGGCCCCGGAACGCAGGAGCGGGAAGACAATGGGCCAGCTGCACGAAGTCATGGCGGTATCACGGATGCAGGCGCTGTCGATCGATGCCGTACCGGCGATCGAGGTCGGCCCGGGCTGCCTGCGCCGCGACCTGCCGGCCGGCCCCGGCCTGCGCATGTGGGTGGTCGAAATGGCGCCCGGCGCGGAGTGGCCGGTGCTGGATCATCACGAGACCGGCGAGTCCTACTACGTCATCAGCGGCGAAGTGATCGAGGGCGAGTCCCGTCACGGCGCCGGGACATACGTGTACTTCGCGCCCGACAGCCGGCACCGTCCGCGCACCGAAACCGGCGTGCAGATGATCGGCGTCAACCTTCGTTACGCTTCGTTCCTTGCTGCCGGCGGCAGCCCCGAATCGATCACGCATTGCTACCACCCGACGCAGGGCTGATCCGCCCGCGCGCTGGCCTTCGTTCCCGCACACGTCCTCCCCCACGAGTACGTCCTCATCAAGAGGTTTGGCATGACCAGCATTGCATCTGCTTCGACGCTTCCCGACACGCAAGAGCGCGGCTGGATCACGCCGCTGGAACTGGGCGTGCTTGGCGCCATCTGGGGCGGCTCGTTCCTGTTCATGCGCGTGGCCGTCGGCGACTTCGGCGCGATGGCGCTGGTGGAGATGCGCCTGGCGCTGGGCTCGCTGGTCCTGCTGCCGTTCCTGTTGCGCGCGCGCTCGCAGTTCCCGGCGCGGTTGTGGCCGAAGATAGCGATCATCGGCGCGCTGAATTCGGCGATGCCGTTCATGCTGTTCGCGTGGGCGGCGAAGTCCGCGCCGGCCGGCGTGGGCGCGATCACCAATGCGATGACGGTGCTGTTCACCGCGCTGGTCGGTTTCCTGTTCTTCGGCGAGAAGATCGGCTCGCGCCGCGCGATCGCGCTGCTTGTCGGCTTCCTCGGCGTGGTGGTGCTGGCGAGCGACAAGACTGCCGGCGCCAGCATCGGCTGGGCGGTGGCGGCCGGTGCCGGCGCGTCGTTCCTGTACGGCCTCGGCCTCAACCTGGTGCGCCGCCACCTGACCGGCCTGCCGCCGGCGGCCGTGGCCTCGGCGACGCTCGGCACCTCGGCGCTGCTGACGCTGCCGTTCGCCATCGCCAACTGGCCGACGCATGCCATCGCGACGAAGTCGTGGCTGTCGGCGGGCATGCTCGGCGTGCTCTGTACCGGCCTGGCATTCGTCATGTATTACCGCCTGATCGCCCGGATCGGCGCAGGTCGCGCCTCGACTGTGACCTACCTGATCCCGGTGTTCGGCGTGGCGTGGGCCTGGATGCTGCTGGACGAGCCGCTGACGCTGAAGATGGGCATTGCCGGCGCGATGATCCTGGGCAGCGTGGCCCTGAGCCAGCGCACAGCGAAGTGACGCATTGGCCCGTGCGCTCCACGCACGGCTTTGCCAATGCGTCATCCCGGCGAAAGCCGGGATCCACCACACAATCCATGGAACGGACCCCATGCCCGACAAGCGCGTAGTTTTCGACTTCGACCTGGAATTCACCAACGGCGGCGGCATCCAGGGCCAGGACTTCCGCCTCGACATCGATGGCGACGACATCGCCGATGCGGCCCTGGTCGACTACATCGTCCGCGACCTGCGCCTGTTGATGGTCGGCCCCGCCCGCATCCTCAACAAGAAGATCATCACCGAGCCGCACAAGCGCAAGGCGGAAAGCGCATCAAGCGGCCGCGTGTACGTCGACCTCAGCCACGTGATCGAGGACGGCCTGGTCACCTACCCCGGCCTGCCGGCGGCACGCGTCTGCGACTACCTCAGCCGCGAGCAATCGCGCGAGAAGTACGCGGCGGGCACGCAGTTCCAGATCGCGAAGATCGAGATGGTCGCCAACACCGGCACCTACATCGACTGCCCGTCGCACCGGTACGCGCACGGCAAGGATCTGTCGCAAGTGAGAATCGCGGCGTTCGCCGACCTCGACGGCATCGTCGTCCGTGCCGACCATCGCGAAGTCCGCGCCATCGAAGCTTCCTGGTTCCGCGACAAGGAACTGCGCGGCCGCGCCGTGCTCGTCCACACCGGCTGGGACGCCCATTGGCGCGAAGCCGCCTACGCCGTCGACCACCCGTTCCTGACCGAAGACGCGGCCGCCTATCTGCGCGACTGCGGCGTCGCCCTGGTCGGCATCGACTCGATGAACATCGACGACACCCGCGGCGGCGAACGTCCGGTGCACACGACCCTGCTGGGTGCCGACATCCTCATCGTCGAGCACCTGTGCAACCTGTCGGCGCTGCCGGACGAAGGCTTCGCCTTCAGCGCGATCCCGCCGAAGGTGAAGGGCGCGGGCACGTTCCCCGTGCGCGCGATGGCGCGGCTATAGCTCGTCCGGCTCGTCGGCAATCCGTGCCTGCGCACGCGCCAGGCTCGCACCCGTCACCGCCCAGGCCAGGGCGATGGCCGCGCCCACCAGCGCTGCGATGGCCGGCTGCTGCGCGAGCATGTCGACGAACGTCTTGGCCCAGCCACTGACCGCATCGGCGCCGCGGTAAACCACCGAGTCGATGAAACTCTTGGCCTTGTACTTGGCCTCGGTCGGGACGACGGTGAACAGCATCTCGCGGCCCGGCCGGACGAAGGCGTACTCGCCGAATCGTCGCACCACCATCACCACCGCCATCACCGCGAACGTCGGCGCCAGCGCGAGCCAGAGGAAGCCGAGCATGGTCACCAGCGGTACCGCGACCAGCAGCGCACCCAGCCCCAGTCGTTGCACCAGGCGCCCGGTGAGGAACAGCTGCGAGGCGATGGTCAGACTCTGCACGATCACATCGATCGTGCCGAACACCTGCGTCTGGTCGGCGCGGTCGGGGAAGCGCAGTTCGATCAGGCGCGCCTGTTCGAAGTAGAGGAAGGTGCTGACGCTGGCCAGCAACAGCACGAACGCGGAAATGCCGAGCAGGTAGGGCGAGCGCATCACCGTGGTGATGCCGGCCAGCGGGCTGCCCCCGAGCGGGCGCGCACGCGCGCCGGCGGTGAGTTCCTCGCGCACGGGATGGGCGTCGCGCCAGCGTTGCAGGTGGCGCGCGGCGAAGATGGCCGCGACCAGCAGCGCTGCCGCCAGCCACAGCAGCCCGGCGTGGCCGATCTGCTCCACCAGCGCGATGCCCAGCAGCGGCCCGACCAGTCCGCCGAGGCTGGCGCCGGCGGCCATCAGCGCGAACACACGCTTGGCCTGTGCGGTCGGGAACAGGTCCACGCACACGCTCCACACCACCGACACCGCGATCAGGTTGAACACCGAGATCCAGATGTAGAACGTGCGCGCGACCCACAGGTTCTCGGGATCGGCCTGGAAGCACAGCGCGAACACCACCAGGTTGGCGGCGAAGAAACCGAACGTCCACGGCAGGATGTGTCGCCGCTGCACCTTGGCCGCGATCCAGCCGAACAGCGGCATCACCGCCAGCGTCGCGACGAAGGTGCCGGTGAACAGCCACTGCAGGTTGTCGACGCCACCGGCGACGCCCATGGTCTCGCGCACCGGCCGCAGCATGAAATAGCCGGCGAACAGCAGGAAGAAGACCAGGGCCCCGGCCAGCACCGGCGGCGTTTCCTCTTCGGTCACGCCGAAGAGGGCGGCGATCTTGTGGGTCCAGTTCGCCATCCGTCAGGCCAGCGCCGCGACCAGCGCGTCGCGCTGCTTTGCGTCGAGCAGCTCGCCGGTGCCCGCCTTCAGGTTGTCGGTCTGATGGCGCGCCTTGGACGTGGCCGGTATCACCACCGTCACCGCCGGATGGCTGAGGACGAACTTGAGGATCAGCTGCGCCCACGAATCGGCGCCGACCTCGGCCGCCCACGCCGGCAGCGGCTTGTCGCGCGTCTGCGAAATCAGCTGGCCGTCCTCGAAGGCGCGGTTGATCATCACCGCGATGCCCAGCTCCTGCGCCAGCGGGAAGATCGCCTTCTCGGCCCCGCGCGACACCGGCGAGTAGTTGATCTGCACCCAGTCGGGCTTGTACTGGCGCATTTCCTCGGCCAATTGCGACTGGCCTTCCTCGCGGTAATGGGTAAGGCCGACGTAGCGGGTCTTGCCTTGCTGCTTCAACTCGCGCGCCACTCCAATCTGCGTGGCCGTGTCGCGCAGGTTGTGGACCTGCAGCAGTTCGACCTTGTCGGTCTTGAGCCGGCGCAGCGAATCCTCGAACTGGGCCAGGCCCTGGTCCCTGCCGCTGACGCCCGACAGCTTGGTGGCGATGAACAGTTTCTCGCGTGCCCGGGCGTCGGCGACCAGGTCGCCGAGCACGTCTTCGGCGGTGGAGTAGGTCGGGGCGGTGTCGATGAGCCTGCCGCCGGCCGCGACGAAGGTGTCGAGCACTTCGCGCAACTGTGCGCGCGCCGGCGGTTCGGAACCGACCTCGAAACTGCCGGACGTGCCCATGCCGATGACGGGGATCTTCTCGCCGCTCGATGGCACCGCGCGCGTAATCAGCGGGCCCTTGAACGGCGGCGGCGCGGCGTCGGTCGCCGCGCCCGGTTCGGTTTCCTTGCTGCACGCCGCCAAGGGCGCGAAGGCGATGCCTGCGGCTGTCAGGGCGGCGGTGGAAATGAACTCGCGACGGTTG
Source organism: Lysobacter sp. TAF61 (assembly GCF_052113485.1). Classification (NCBI taxonomy): domain Bacteria; kingdom Pseudomonadati; phylum Pseudomonadota; class Gammaproteobacteria; order Lysobacterales; family Lysobacteraceae; genus Lysobacter; species Lysobacter sp. TAF61. Next base: position 194,796 of record NZ_JBFRDH010000007.1, on the reverse strand, counting down.
CTCATGGCGTGATCTCTTCCGGCACAGGAGGACGGATTGTGACCCTGTTGCGAGCGCGCCGGGAGAGTGCCGATTGGCAGGGATCGGCCATGCCCCGGGTTTCGACGGGAGGCAGCTCGCCCTCAGGCCCCCAGCCGGCGCAGCAACGCCATCGCCGCTGCCGGATTGCGCTCCTTGGCGGCGCTGATGAAATAGACGAACACATCACGCTTCCCGGCCCCGGCCTGCTGCGCTGCAAGGTACGGCAGGTCGGCCGGTTGCCCGCCCTGCGCCCATTCGCGCGCACGCGCCGTCCAGCGGTCGAGTTCGGCATCGGGATAGCCGTCGGGGATGTCGCTGCGCGTCTGCATCAGCCGCGCGTAGACGAAGTCGGCGGTGACGTCGGCGAACGATGGATGCTCGGACGAGTCGGTGAACACGCCGGCAAAACCATGCTTGCGCAGCAGCGTCACATAGTCCTGGTCGACGAATGCCGGGTCGCGCACGTCGAGGACATGGCGCAGCCGCCGACCTCCCACTTCGGCAGGAAGCAGGGCGAGGAATTCGGCAAAAACGTCGCGCTGCAGCGGCGGTCCCTGGTCGAATTGCCAGACGATCGGCCCGAGCCGGTCGCCGAGCGAGGCGATGCCGCCGAGGAAGTCCTCGATCTGCGGGCCGGTCTTGACCAGCGTGCGCGACTGCATGATCCGCATCGGCGCCTTGGCCGAGAACAGGAAACCCTCGGGCGTTTCCGCGGCCCACTTGGCGTAGGTCGCCGGTTTCTGCGAACCGTAGAAGGTGCCGTTGACCTCGATCGCGCTCAGGTGGCGGCTGGCGTATTCGAGCTCGCGCCGCTGCACCAGACCTTTCGGGTAGAAGTTGTCGCGCCATGGCGCGTAGGTCCAGCCGCCGACACCGGCACGGATGCCATCGACCGCCTTGGGACCGCTGCCGAACTCATCCATCGCTCAGGCGTCCTTCCACGGATCGTAGGTGCCGAACCACCACAGATGGCCTTCGAGGTCGCGACAGGCGTAACCGCGGCCGCCATAAGGCTGGTCGGCGATGTCGATCACGATCTGCGCGCCGCACTTCGTCGCCTGCGCGTAGTGGGCGTCGGCGTCGACGACGATCACGCAGATGCTCTGCGTGGCGCGCTGTCCGGTTTCGTCGGGATGGATCATCAGCTTCGACCAGTCGCCGTCCTTGTTGGCCGAGCCGAGCATGATCATGCCCCTTCCGGTGCCGGTGCCATGGACGAGCTGGGCGTGGAGGACGACATCGCCGTCGGCGTAGACGGCATTGCGCTGGAAGCCGAACGCGTCGCACAGCCAGTCGATGGCCTTGGGGGCGTCGCGGTAGACCAGGGTGGGGATGACCGTGCTGCCGGGGGACATGGCGGGTTCCTCGCGTGGGAACCGGGAGGATAGCGGAAACGAAAGCCCCTCTCCCGCGTGCGGGAGAGGGGTTGGGCGCTTGCGGAAGCGGAGCGCGTGGGTCAGAACGTCACTTGATCGGTTCGTCCAGCATCATTTCGCGGACGAAACGTACCGGCGGCGCGCCGTACGACAGCACCTGGTCGTGGTAGGCCTTGGCGTTGAACTTGTCGCCGAGCTTGGCCTCCACCGCCTTGCGCATGTCGAAGTGCTCCTGCGCACCGACGAAGTACGTCGGCAGCTGCGCCGAGGTCAGCTGCGCACGCACCCACTTGCCGGCCGCTTCACGCTCCTGCTGGAACGCCTGCTTCGTCATCAGCTCCATCGCCTGCTCGCGGCTCCAGTTGTCCACGTGCACGCCCTGGTCGAGGATCGCGTTGGCGATCGTGCGCAGGTAGAACTTGAGCTGCACCAGGCGGAACAGCGGGTCGTTATCGAGATAGCCCGCGTCGGCCATCATGTCCTCGGTGTAGACCGCCCAGCCTTCGGCGAACAGGCCCGAACGCAACACCGAACGCAGCGTCGAATGCGACTTGGCCGAATGCGCGCCTTCCAGGTAGTGGCCCGGCATCGCCTCGTGGATCGACAGCAGGTGGATCATGCGGCTGTTGTATTCGCGCAGGAACGAATCGGCCTGCTTGTCGTCCCAGTCGTCGGGAATCGGCGAGATCGCGTAGTAGGTGTCCAGGCCCTTGTCGAGCGGACCGGGCGAATCGCAGTAGGCAACGGCGACGCCGCGCTGGAATTCCGGCATCAGGATGATCTTGACCGGGTCGTTGGGCACGGTGACCAGGTCGTGCTTGCGGGTGAAGTCGGTCGCCTCGGCCAGGGTCTTCTTGGCGAAATCGACCACCTCGTTGCGTGCCGGCTTGTCGGCGTAGGCCAGTTCGAGTGCGGCCTCGATCGCCTTCTGCTGCTGGTCGGCGTTCGGGTTGGCCGGGAGCTCGGGCGCGTTCGGCTTGTCCTTGAGCACGGTCTGGGCGACGGCGTACATCTCGCCGCGCACGCGCTTGAGCTCGGACTCGGCGCGCTGCTTGATCTGCGCACGCGACAGCGAGGAGTTCAGCGAGAACTGCAGCTTCTCGTCATACAGCGTCTGGCCGATGCGGAAGTCGCCCTTGGCGTTGGGCACCAGGGTCTTGTCGAGCCAGGTCTGCTGCTCGGCGACGGCCTTGCGCAGGCCGGCGATGGCGGCGTCGAGCTGCTTGCGGTCCTCGCCCTTGAGCTGGTCGGCGTTGGGGACGATGAAGGTGTCGATCAGGCTGAGCACGCCGGCGTTCTGCTTGGCGACGGTCTCGGCGTGGATCGACGGCACCCGTGCCGGGTCCAGATTCTCGCGCATCTGCGCGTAGATGCCCGGGATCTTCTGCATGCGCGCGGTGGCCGACTTCAGCCGCTGCGGCATCGGCGCGAAGTCGCGCGCCATCAGGTTGTAGATCGCGCCACCGGCCAGGCCGCTGTAGACCTGCGGATCCCAGGCCCAGCTCTGCAGCGTCTCGATGCCCCAGATGTCGCCGCGGATCTGGTTGCGCAGGATCGATGCGTCGATCTGGTTCTCGCGCGAGAGCTTGCTGGTGTCGATCGCATCGAGCTCGGTCAGCAGCTTCTTGCTGAAGTCGACCAGCTTGGTGCGGCCGGCCGCGCTGAGGTCGTCGACCTCGCTGTCGAAGTCGTGCTTGCCGATCTGCGTGGCGCTGACCGGGTTGAGCTGCAGCCAGCCGTCGAGCCAGCGCTGCGACAGCTCGGCGAAGCGTGCATCGGTGGCGGCATCGGAGGCAGGGGCGGCAGGCGCCGTGGCGGCGGTGTCGGCCGGAGCCGGCGGGGTCTGCGGCTGGCAGGCGGCCAGGGTCGCGCTGAGCACGGCGACGGCGAGAAGGGGGGGGCGCAACGAACGCATGGCAGGTCTCGGAACAGGCGGCAGGCCGCGATCTCCCCAGAGTATCGCCAGTGGCGACCCGGCGGCATGGGCCGTTGGTTGAGTCGGGCGCCGACGACCTTGCCGAATCTGTCGCCCTGCCGCCCTGGGTCCTGTCGCGCGACCGGCGTGGCGCGCTAGAGTCGCGGCCAGGAAGGCCCCGGGGAGGGGTCGGGGATTGGGGAAAGGATGAGCAAGCTCAGGATGGCCGCGGCGCTGCTGCTGGCCGGGTTCAACTGTGCGTGGCCGGCGACCACGTCGGCAGCGTCGCCGGCCGCGCCGGCAAGGCCGGCTGCACCGGCGCTCGACGATTTCCTGCGCCTTGCGCAGTTCGAATCGATGACCCTGTCGCCCCGCGGCGACTACCTGGCCGCGCGGGTGCCGCTGGAAGAGCGAACGGTGATGGTCATCCTGCGCGCAAGCGACCTGAAGATCGTTGCCACGCTGGATCCGGGCAAGGACGGCTTCGTCGACTCCGGATTCTGGGTGTCCGATACCCGCCTGTTCGCATCGGTCTCGATGCGCTTTGGCTCGCTCGAACAGCCCTACCGTTTGCCCAACCAGTACACACTCGACGTCGACGGTCGTAGCGGTCGGGCATTCGAAGGTTATGTGATCGACCCGTTGATCGACGATCCGGAGCACGTGCTGACCGCCGACTGCCGCAAGGTCACCCTCGGCCATTGCTGGACGCGCGTGCGCAAGGCGCGCACCGATGGCCTGGGCCAGCGCGAGGAGATCGTCGATGCGCCGGTGCCGGACGCCGACTTCCTCGCCGACCGTGCCGGCACCGTGCGCTTCAGCTGGAACCGCGACGACGACGATCGCCAGCAGGTCTTCCTGCTGCGCGATGGTCAGTGGCAATCGATCAATGACGAGGCCGTGTCCGGGATCGAAACCACGCCGATCGGCACCAGCTACGACCGCCGTTATGGCTTTCTCTGGAGCGAGCGGCTCAAGGGCGGCGACGTCATCGAACGCATCGACCTGCAGACGGGCGCCCGCGACACCGTGGCCGGCGACGACAACGAGGATCCGCAGGCGCTGGTGTGGTCGTTCGACGGGCACGAGCCCATCGGCGCCGTCTACGGCGGGATGAAGCCGCGCATCGCCTTCTTCGACGAAAGCCATCCGCACGCCGCGCTGTCGCGCGAGCTGATCCAGACGTTCCCCGGCGAGCTGGCGCGCGTGACCAGCGCCAGTCGCGACGGGCGCAAGGTGCTGGTGACGGTGCAGAGCGCGGTAGAGCCTGCGCGCTACTACCTGCTCGAACCGGCCAGTGGCGACATGAAACTGCTGGCGCGGACTCGGCCGTGGCTGCAGGCGGCGTCGATGCGGCCGGTGGAAGCGGTGCGGTTCAAGGCCCGCGATGGCCTTGAAATCGCCGGCTGGCTCAACCGGCCGCAGGGCGACGGATTGCATCCGCTGGTGCTGATGCCGCACGGCGGGCCCTTCGGCGTGTCCGACAGCTGGACCTACAACGACGACGCACAGCTGCTGGCGACGCACGGCTACGCGGTGCTGCGGGTGAACTTCCGCGGCTCCGACGGGCGCGGCCGCAGCTTCGAGGAGGCGGGCTACCGACAATGGGGGCGCGCCATGCAGGACGACATCACAGACGCCACGCACTGGGCGATCGAGCATGCCGGCGTGGATCCATCGCGCATCTGCATCTGGGGAGAAAGTTACGGCGGCTACGCCGCGCTGATGGGCGCGGTGCGCGAGCCGGGCACGTACCGCTGCGTGATCGGCATGGCCGGCCCCTACGACCTGCCGACCATATTCGATTGGGGCGATACGCACCGCTCGCGATGGGGGCGCACTTACCTCACCAGGGTCCTCGGCGACGACATGGCGAAGTTGCGCGATGCGTCGCCCTCGGCGCATGCCGACCGGATCGATGCGCGCGTGATGCTGGTGCAGGGCATGCGCGACGACCGCGTGTCGCCACAGCACCTGCGCAAGATGCGCGCGGCCCTGGAGGCGCAGGGGATCAGGTTCCGCGGCTATTTCCCGTCAGATGAAACGCACGGATTCTACGACGCGAAGAATCGCAGGAAATACTACGAGTCGGTGCTGGAATTCCTCGCCGGCAGCTTTATCGTCGCGCCGTCATGGAGCGCCGGCGATGCCACCGGCGTGGGCGTAGACGTTAAGTAACTCGCCGCGTGCAAACGCCGCCAAGGTGATGCCGGCCGCTTCGGCGGTGCGTATGGCCAGGTCGGTCGGGGCGGAAATGGCCACGACCACGGCGATGCCGGCGGTCGCCGCCTTGTGCACGATCTCGTAGGAGGCGCGCGAGGTGATGACGAGGAATCCGTCCTGCGCACGCAATGGCGGGTCCTGCGCCGCCATCGCGCCGATCAGCTTGTCGAGTGCGTTGTGGCGGCCGACGTCCTCGCGCACCAGCAGCCGCCCGGCATGGGCGAAGCCGGCCGCGTGCACGCCGCCGCTGTGCTGGTTCAGCGGTTGCTGACTGGCAAGGGCGGCCAGTGCGGCCTGGATCGTCGCCATGCCCACCGGCGCGGGCGCGGCAACGCGTGGTACCGGGCGCAGGGCCGCCTGCAACGACTCGACGCCGCACAGACCGCATCCGCTGCGGCCTTCCATCCCGCGACGCCGATCCTGCAGAGCGTCGAAGCGGGCCTGTGGAATGGCCGCGTGCAGGGAAATTCCCTGCTCGTGGCGGACGACATCGACGAGGCGGAACTCGCCCGCGCTGGCGACGATGCCTTCGCTGAGGGCGAAGCCCAGGGCGAAGTCGGGCAGCGATTCGGGTGTGGCCATCATCACCACGAACGGCTCGCCGTTGTACAGCAGCGCCACCGGCGTTTCGACGATGACGCGGTCGTCGTGCGGCGTGCGCGTGTCGCCGCGCAGGCGCAGCGCCTGCACGTCGCTCAGAGGTTCGCTTACACGGTCCCGCATAGTTGCCGCCCCCGCGAGGTGAGCCACAACACGGTGCGCTCGCCATCCTCGCGCGGCTCCACCAGATCCAGCCCGTCGAAGCGCGGATCGCTGCCCAGTGCCGACAGCAGGCGCTGCAGTTCGCTCAGGCTCATTCCCAGGCGCTTGGCGACGCGATGGATCGACTGACCGTCCTCCTGCGCGAGCAGTTGCAGCAGCGCCAGGGCGGTGTCCTCGCTCATGCCGCCTGACTCCGGCCAAGGCGCACCGGGATCGATTTCGATGCCGGCGTGCGTGCACGCTCGGCGTGATGATCGAGCGGAACCAGCGCATTGGTCTCGGGGAAGTAACTGGCCAGGCAGCCTTCGGGAATGTCGTACTCGACCAGGCGGAAGGCGGTCACGGTGCGCTCGCCGTCGGCCCATACCGATGTGATGTCGACCAGCTCGCCATCCTGGAAACCCAGGCGCTCGAGGTCGGCGGCATTGATGAAGCAGACCCGACGCAGGCCGTGCACGCCGCGGTAGCGATCGTCGAGGCCGTAGATGGTGGTGTTGTACTGGTCGTGCGAGCGGACGGTCATCAGCGTGAACAGCTTGCCCTCACCCCGATCGCTCTCCCGCTCGCGGGCGCGGGAGTCAGGCGTGAGCGCGCGCGTGAGCGCATGCGTGTGGAACGTCGCCTTGCCGCTGGCCGTCGGGAATTCGCGCTCGCGTCCGGGATGGCGGAGGTGGAAGCCGCCGGAGGCACGCACGCGAGTATTGAAATCCTCGAAGCCATCGATCACGCGGGCGATGCGGTCGCGGATGCGGTCGTAATCCTCGACCAGCCACAGCCACGGCGTGCGGCTGTGCGGCAAGGTCGCCGCCGCCAGGCGCGCCACGATCGCCGGCTCCGACAGCAACTGCTCCGACGCCGGCGGGTTCATCCCCGACGACAGGTGCACCATGCTCATCGAGTCCTCCACCGTCACCGCCTGCGGGCCCGACGCCTGCAGATCGATCTCGGTGCGGCCCAGGCACGGCAGGATCAGCGCCTGGCGCCCGTGCACCAGATGCGAGCGGTTGAGCTTGGTGCTGACATGCACGGTGAGCTGGCAGCGGCGCAGTGCATCGATCACGCGGGCGCTGTCGGGCGTGGCCGCGGCGAAGTTGCCGCCCATGGCGAAGAACACACCGGCGCGACCGTCGTGCATGGCCTCGATCGCGGCGATGGTGTCGTGGCCATGCGCGCGGGGCGGCTGGAAGTCGAACTCGGCGCCGAGGCGGTCGAGGAATCGCGGCGAGGGTTGCTCGTAGATGCCCATCGTGCGGTCGCCCTGCACGTTGGAGTGGCCACGCACCGGGCACGGGCCTGCGCCGGGCCGGCCGATGTTGCCGCGCAGGAGCAGCAGGTTGGCCAGCATCTGGATCGTGGCGACGCTGCGCGCATGCTGGGTGATGCCCATGCCCCAGCACAGGATCGTCGCCGGGCTGTCGATGTAGGTCTGCGCGGCCTGTTCGAGCTCGGCGCGGCCGAGGCCGGACTCGCGTTCCAGTTCATCCCAGGCGGTTGCGCGCAGGTCGGCGGCGAAGTCGTCGAAGCAACTGGTGTGGGTGGCGATGAAATCGGCATCGACTGCATCGCGCTCGACCACCACCTTGCACAGCGCCGTCGCCACCGCGAGGTCGCCGCCTATGCGGGGCTGGTGGTACTCCGAGGCGATGCGCGTGCCACTGCCGCCGAGCATGTCCGCTGGCGATTGCGGGTTGGCGAAGCGTTCCAGTCCACGTTCGCGCAGCGGGTTGAACACCACGATGCGGCAGCCACGGCGCGCCGCGGTGCGCAGCTCGCCGAGCATGCGCGGATGGTTGGTGCCGGGGTTCTGGCCGAAGATGAAGATCGCATCGGCGTGCTCGAAATCCTCGAGCGTGACCGAGCCCTTGCCGCTGCCGAGCTGCTCGGTCAGCGCCACGCCTGACGCTTCGTGGCACATGTTCGAGCAATCGGGCAGGTTGTTGGTGCCGTACTCGCGCACGAACAGCTGGTACAGGAAGGCGGCCTCGTTGGAGGTGCGGCCGGAGGTGTAGAAGATCGCCTCGTCGGGCGAGGGCAGGGCGTTGAGCGCTTCGGCCACCAGCGCGAATGCGCCGTCCCAATCGAGCGGCCGGTAGTGGTCGCTGGCCGGGTCATAGATCATCGGCTCGGTCAGGCGGCCCTGTGCTTCGAGCAGGCGGTCTTCCCACTGCGCCAGTTCGCTGACGCTGTTGGCGGCGAAGAATTCCCGCGTCACCCGTTTCGAGGTGGCTTCGTTGGCGACCGCCTTGACCCCGTTTTCGCAGAACTCGAACGTCGAGTGCACATTGCGGTCGGGCCAGGCACAGCCCGGGCAGTCGAACCCGCGCGGCTGGTTGGCGCGCAACAGGGTGTTGGCGCCCTTGACCAGCACCTGCTGCTCGCGCAGCGCATGCCAGGAGCTCCTGAGCGCATCCCAGCCGCCGGCAGGCTTGTCGTAGGGGTCGATGGGTTTGTTGTCGGTCATCGCTGCAGTGATCGTGTGCCGGCGGTCAGCCCGCATGCGCCGATGATAGGCCGGTTGTGGCAACAGGCACGCATCCGCTCGTGGCATAGTCGCGCCGTTCATTCGACGAGGGGCGGGGATGCCGAACATGGCGCGGAACGGAATGCGGCTCGGGGTCCTGTTGCCAGCCCTGCTGGCGATGCTGGTCGCACTGGTGGCCTGCAGTGAAAAGCGTGACGCAATGGACGCCGGCGGGTCGGCCTCGGCGCGGCCCACCGCCAACCGTGCCGGATCGATGCTGGCCTATGAACACGATGTCTCGATCTGGCTGGCGGCCGAACAGATTCCGCAGCGGCTGAAGACGGTCCAGGACGCCTGCAACAGCCAGCGCCTGGGCGACTGCACGGTACTCGACGTCGATCAGCAGGCCGGCGACTCGCCCAACGCCAGCCTGACCGTGCGTGTGGCACCGGCCGGTGTCGAACCGCTGGTTGCGATGGCCGGCAAGGATGGCGAAGTCGGCCACCGCCGCACCCATGCCGAAGACCTGGCCGTTGCGGTGCGCGACAACGACCTGCAGCGGCAGCGCCTGCAGAACGAACGCAGCCAGCTCCAGGCCTTCCAGCAACGCCGCGACCTAGCCGTGGCCGACATGATCGCGCTGTCGCGGCAGTTGGCCGATGTCGACGCGCAGTTGCAGGCGGCCGAGCAGGAAGGGGCGCAGCACCGCATGCGCATCGACACGCAGAAGCTGACGATCTCGTTCTTCCCGCCATCGTCACAAAGCGGTCGCGGCGAGATTGGCCAGGCGCTGCGCGATTTCGGCCAGACGCTGGCCGTGGGCACGGCGTGGACGATCCGCGCCGCCGCATTCCTGATCCCGCTGGCGGTCGTGCTGTTGATCGCGGCCTGGGCATGGCGGCGACTGCGCCGTCGGGGAGGGTATTGAGATGTGGCGTACACGTGCGTCTATCGCGCTGCTGTTGTTGCTGTCGTCGATCCCGGTGGCTGCCAATGCGGAGGCGTGCCCGCCCGCGGGCTGGGGCCGCGACCTGCTTGAAGCCTTGAAGCAATCGCAGTTCGCGCTTGCCGATGCCGGTGAACGCGCCACGCTCGCCATGGGTCTGCTCGACTGCCTCGGCGAAACCGACCCGCAACTGCGCGACGGCATCGCCTTCGAAGGCCTGTCGGCATGGATGCGCAAGGGCGAACTGACGCCTGAAACGCTGCGACCGATGCGCGAACGTCTGTACGCGATGCTCGCCGAGCCCGACCCTGCTGGCGTGCGCTGGCCGTTCGCGGCGCTGGTGCTGTCGGAGGTGGCGCGCACCGATCGCATCGCGCCGTGGATGACCCCGGCCGAGCGCGCGACGATGGTGGTGCGCGCGAGCGTGTACTTCGAGTCGGTGCGTGATTACCGCGGTTTCGAGCCGGATGTCGGCTGGCGCCACGGCGTTGCCCACGGTGCCGACTGGCTGATGCAGCTGAGCCTGAATCCGGCGCTGGACGCGCCGCAGATGAATCGCATCGTCGATGCGGTCGCGGTGCAGGTCGTTCCAGCCAGTGCCCACGCCTACGTCTTCGGCGAGCCGCAGCGGATGGCGGCGCCGGTGCTGTATGCCGCGCAGCGCGGCATCCGCGACGAGGCGGCCTGGTCGGCCTGGTTCGCCGCCCTGCTGCCGCGCTTGGGCGATCCGTCGCTGGCCTGGCGCGACAGCGCATGGCTGGCGCGCCGCCACGATCTGAACGCGTTCCTGGAAGCGCTCTACGTCGAGGCCGACCTGTCGCAGGACAAAGGCGTGAAAGCGCTGCTGCCCGGGATCGCCACGGCCCTCAAGGCGTTGCCCTGAGGCCACAGGCCGATCCGCGCGGTCAGTCCTCCTCGGTGTCGAATTCCACCAGCACGTCGAGGTCGAAGGCGAGCGCCTCGACCGCGTCGCGCACGCGTGCAGCGGTCGCCAGGTTGGGCGCCTCTATCTCCAGCGCGTGCTGGCCCGGACCCTGGTCGTCGATTAGGCCGGCGGAACTGGAATCGTCGTCGTCCAGGTGCGACATCAGGTCATCGACCTCTTCGATGTGCTCGATGCCGTCCAGGCTCGTCAGGAGGTTGCTGATGGCGCGGACACTGTCGTCGCTGCCGGTCACTCGAAGACGCATCAAGGGCATGGCGCGGACCTTGCGGAGGGGGACGCTGGCAGGCTATTGAGCGGCGGGATAAGACCGCGTGATGGCGCGCCGGTTGCGCACCGGTTGCGCCAGGATGTCACGACGATGGAGTAGGGTTGCGGGCATGGATACCAGGACCCCACCGGCCGGCGTTACCCTGCGACCGCTGGAGCGCGGCGACCTGCATTTCGTCCACGTGCTCAACAACAACCGCAGCGTGATGGGCTACTGGTTCGAGGAACCGTACGAATCGTTCGTCGAGCTGGAAGAGTTGTACCGCAAGCACATCCATGACCAGTCCGAGCGCCGCTTCATCGTCGAGGACGGCGCGCACGAGCGCGTCGGGCTGGTGGAACTGGTCGAGATCGACCACCTGCACCGGCGCGCCGAATTCCTGATCATGATCTCGCCCGAACAGCAGAACCACGGGTACGCCCGCGAGGCGACGCGGCTGGCGATCAACTACGCCTTCCGCGTGCTGAACCTCTACAAGCTCTACCTGCTGGTCGACGTCGACAACGACCGCGCGATCAGGATCTACGACGAAGCCGGCTTCCGCCGCGAAGGCGTATTGATCGAGGAGTTCTTCAGCGACGGCCGCTACCACGACGTGGTGCGGATGTGCCTGTTCCAGAATGAGGTGCTGCAGAACGAGGTGCTGACAGGCGAACCGAGGCAGCAGCGGACAAAAACCTAGCGCGTCATGCTGCCCCGGCCGTCGTCCCGGCGAACGCCGGGACCCATGCTTCCCCGGGCGCGATCAGCCCTTCTTGGTCTTCGGCTTCGCCTTGGCCTTCGGTGCCGGCGCCGGCTTCACCGGGTTCGCCGGCGGTGCACGCGTGGGCAGCGGTACGTTGCACAGGTCGATGTGGCCGGCCATGTGCTTGTACCACTCGTCGCGACGGTTGCGCCGCGACTCGACCAGGTCGGTGAACAGCGGCGTGTCGGTGCGCAGCAACTCGATGGCCTCGCGATCCTTCTTCGGCACATCGGCGGCCAGGCGCACCGAGCGGATCGGCGTGCGCTGTGCCGGGTTCTCATAGAACCCCAGCGGGCCGGTGCCGCGCGGCAGCACCGACAGCAGCTCGATGCCCTTGATGACGCGGCCGACGACGGTGATGTTGCGGTCGAGCTGGCGCGGCGACTGGCCGGTCACCACATACAGTTCGGTGGCGTTGCTGGAATCGGCGGCGACATCGCGGCCGGCGCCGACGGTGCCGTAGCAATGCGCCATCCAGGCCGTGTTGGTGGCCGGATCGCGGCCGGCCGGGAAGCCGTTGGAGAAGCCTACCTCCGGTGCCCATCCATCGCTGTCGGGCAGGCGGTCGAAGGCCAGGCCATCGGCCTTGCGTGCGAACTCCGCCGGCAGCTTGGGCTTGGTGCCGCGGCCCATCGGCTTGCGGTCCTTGTCCTCTTCGGCCGGGTCGCCCCACTGCACGACGAAGTTGTCCTGCGAACGGTTGATGCTCATCGCGTTCCAGTAGCCGTTCTTGGCCATCGCGCGGATGTTGGCGACGTGCGCCGGGGCGAAGGCCGGGGCCAGCTCTATCACGACACGGCCGCTGTCGAGGTCGACGTACAGCGTGTTCTTCGGGTCAGGCACGCGCCAGTCCGACGGCGCCGATGCATCGATGATCTCCTGCATCGAACGGACCTTCGCTGCCGGTGCTGCCGGCTCCGGGACGGCGGCAACGGCAGGAATGGCGGTCATTGCGGCAAGCAGCGCCGACGACAGCACGGCATTGCGCCACATACGCGACTTCATTGGCTTCGACACGATGGAACCCCCGGAGATGAACAGGCCGATTCTGGCCCAGCACCCGCGCCACCACCAGCCCTTTCGGCTGCGCAGGCGCGCCGATGGTCAGGATATCGACCGGGGTCGCAGATCGATCAGGACGATGCGCCGTTGGAGGCTCGCTTGCGCGTTACCTTCTTGGCGGTCTTCTTCGTTGCCTTTGTTGCAACCTTCTTCGTCGCCTTGCGGGCGGCTTTCTTCGTGGCCTTCTTTGCCGCCTTCTTTGCCGGCCGTTTCGCGGCTTTCTTCGTCGCCTTCTTCGTCGCCTTCTTCGCGGTCTTGCGGCCGGAGCCGGACTTCTTGCCGCCGCCGTCCTGCTTGTTGACCGTCGCCCAGGCGATGCGCTCGGCCGCCTCTTCGGAGCGGCCCTGCTGGCGCTCGCTGTCTTCGATGTGTTCGGCCTGGCGCTTCTGCTTGTCGGTGTAGGCGGACTTGTCACCCCGTGGCATCGCGATGCTCTCCTCGCCGCCTGCAGTGCGGCGCAGGCCATGCATAACAGGGTGGCGGTGGAGGCGGCGGCAACGGCCTGAACGGGGGTATTACTAATGGCAGGTTCTGTATATAGAACTTGATAGTAGTGTTGCCACCAGCATAGCGGGGCCCCCGACCCGCACCATTCCGTGGACACCGCGCCATGACCGATCTCGACATCCAGCTGCGCAAATTCCAGAAGGAGCTCAGTGCCGGCACCGTGTCGCTGGTGCTGCTGGCAGTGCTGGCCGCGGCGAGTGAGCCGATGTACGGCTACCAGATCGCCAAGCGCCTGGAACGCACCGAGGGCGTCCTGAGCGGCAAGCAGAGCGCGCTGTACCCGGTGTTGCGCAACCTCGGTGCCGCCGGCCTGCTCGACAGCCACGTCGAGCCGTCGATGGCGGGACCGCCCCGTCGTTACTACCAGATCACCGAAGCTGGCCGTGCGGTCCTGCAGGAATGGGTCACCGCCTGGCGCGCCACCCGTGATTCCGTCGATACCGTCCTTGAAGGACCTGACAAATGAACGCGTTCAATTCCAGCAGCGCCGGCCTGCCGACCACGATCCCCGAGTACCTCGAACACCTGCGCCGTTCCCTTGCCGGGGCCGATCCGGCGCTTGTGCAGGACGCGTTGTACGACGCCGAGGAATACCTGCGTTCGGAACTGGCCGAGAACCCCGGCAGGACCGAGGCCGAGGTGATCGTGGCAGTCGCCAGCAGCTATGGCGCGCCGGAGGAGGTCGCCGACATCTATCGCGACACCGAGGTCAAGGTGCAGACCGCATTGCGACCGCCGGCGCCGCCGCCGCGCAAGTCGATGCTGGGCCAGTTCTTCGGCGTGATCGCCGAGCCGCGCACGTACGGTGCGCTGTTCTACATGCTGCTGTCGCTGGCCACCGGCATCTTCTACTTCACCTGGGTGGTGACGGGCATCTCGATGTCTGCCGGCCTTGGCGTGCTGATCATCGGCATCCCGTTCGTGATCCTGTACTTCGGTTCGGTGAAGATGCTGTCGCTGGTCGAGGGCCGCATCGTCGAGACCATGCTGGGCGAGCGCATGCCGCGCCGTCCCCTCTATGGCAGCCGCGGCCAGCCGTTGCTGGAGCGCATCAAGGACCTCTTCATCGACCCGCGCACGTGGGCGACGCAGCTGTATTTCCTGATGATGCTGCCGCTGGGGATCTTGTACTTCACGGTGACGGTGGTTGGCCTGACCGTGTCGCTGTCGATGATTGCCGCGCCGATCGCACTGCTGCTGGGCTTCGGCTCGCACCTGTACGTCGACGACATCATGGTGTTCGGCGCATCCGAGCCGTGGCTGTGGCCGCTGGTGATCGTCGGTGGCGTGCTGCTGCTGTTCGCAACGATGCACCTGGTGCGCCTGTTCGGGCAGCTGCATGGCCTGCTGGCCAAGCACATGCTGGTCAAGACGGCGCAGTACAGCTGATGCTGTAGCAAGAGCAAATGGATCCCGGCGTCCGCCGGGATGACGGTCGGCAAGTGGTTCCCGGCGTTCGCCGGGATGACAGTCGACCACCGTCATTCCCGCGAAGGCGGGAATCCAGTGTCTTAGGCGACGTCCACCGTGGTGTCGGCCGGAACCGCATAGCGGGCAATGAACTCGCGCACCTGCGGATAGACCTCGGTGCGCCAGCGGCGACCGCTGAAAATGCCGTAATGGCCGGCGCCCTTGACGGTGAGATGTTCGCGATCGGCCTCGGACACGCCGGTGCACAGCGTGTGCGCAGCACGCGTCTGGCCCTGGCCGGAGATGTCGTCGAGCTCGCCCTCGATGGTCAGCAGGGCGGTGCCGTGGATGCGCGACGGATCGACCCGTTCGCCGTTGACGTCCCACAGGCCGCGCGGCAGCAGGTGCTCCTGGAACACGATGCGCACGGTCTGCAGGTAATACTCGGCCGGCATGTCGAGCACCGCGTTGTACTCGTCGTAGAAGCGGCGATGCGCGGCGGCATCGTCGAGGTCGCCTTTGACCAGGTCCTGGTAGTAGTCCCAGTGCGAGGTGAAGTGGCGCTCGGGGTTCATCGCCACGAAGCCGGCGTGCTGCAGGAAACCCGGGTAGACGCGACGGCCATGGCCCGGATAGTTCGGCGGCACATGATGGATCAGGTTGTTCTCGAACCACGACAGCGGCTTGTCGGTGGCCAGGTCGTTGACCTTGGTCGGGTTCTGGCGGGTGTCGATCGGGCCGCCCATCATCACCAGCGAACGCGGCGTGTCCTCGCCGCGCGCAGCCATCAGCGACACCGCCGCCAGCACCGGCACCGTCGGCTGGCAAACGCTGATCACGTGCAGCGACTTCGCGCCGATGTGGCGGATGAACTCTTCGATGTAGGCGACGTAGTCGTCGAGCGAGAACGCGCCGTCGCTGGTCGGCACCATGCGCGCGTCGACCCAGTCGGTGATGTAGACCTTGTGGTCGCGCAACAGGGTGCGCACGGTGTCGCGCAGCAGCGTGGCGTGATGGCCCGACAGCGGCGCCACGACCAGCACCGGCGGATCGTCCTTGAGGTCCTTGAGGTTGCCGGCGTCGTCGGCATAGCGCTTGAAGCGCAGCAGCCGGCAGAACGGCTTGCGCAGCATCTCGCGTTCGACCACCGGGTAGGCGACGCCTTCGATGTCGATCGAATGGATGCCGAACTCGGGCTTCTCGTAGTCCTTGCCGATCCGGTACATCAATTCATAACCGGCGGCGACCTGGGCCGCGCCGGGCAACGACCCCATCCACCCGCCATTGGCGCCGAACATCTTGGCGCTCGCTTCGGCCCAGTAAGTCATCGGGGCCATCCAGGCGCGTCCAAGCTCGTGCATCTGATAGAGCATTCGTCGAATCCGGTTATCGATCAGGGCGGGGTGGTGCGTCGAAGGCATGCCTGCATGCTGCATCGCAGCATAGCGGATCGGTCCAATGGCTGGATGAATTGGCGGGAAAGCCCGTCAGGACGCGCTTCAGACGGGGCGCTCCAGGGCCACCAGGCGGTCGGCGAGCGCAGGCGACAACCACAGATGCGAGCCGAGCGCGATCAGGCCCAGGGCCTGGAAGCGCTGGCGATAGAAGCGCGCGGGCCGCTGCTTGAAATCGTCGTTGTCGCCGTCGGTCTCGTCCTCGCGGGTGAAGGTTTCCAGGAATGCGACGCCGCCGCACAACTCGGCCAGCGCGGGCAGGCCGCGGTCGAGTTCGCGGGTGTCGAGGTAATGCATGACGTCGCTGCAGACCACCAGGTCCACAGGCGGGCACGGACGCAGGTGCTGGAAGTCGCCGAAGCGGGCGAAGTGCAGATTGCGGCGCGCGCCATGGCGGGCGATCGCGTACTGGCTGCTGTCGAACCCCAGGTATTGCAGCTTCGGCCGCAGCTTGAGCAGCGGCGCGCGCCAGGCGCCCTCGCCACAGCCGATGTCGAGGACGCTGCGGATCGGCCGTTCCAGGTGGTACTCGGCGGTGGCCACGGCAAGGGCGACCTTGCGTGCAAGGCGCGCACCGCTGCCCACGGCGTGGTCCTTGCTGGCGGCCTTGCGGTACCAGCGATCGAAGTAACTCTGGTCGTACTGCTTGCTCATCGTCTGGATGGATTGCGACCGGCGCGGGACGGGGCATCGTAACCGGACGGTGGATCCCCGCGTACGCCGGGATGACGCAGATCGGGTATGCCATCCTATTGCCCGCATTTCGGAGCAGAACCCATGGCCTATCTCTGGACCAAGACCGCCCACCTCGTGTTCGTAATGGCCTGGATGGGCGGCGTGTTCTACCTGCCGCGGATCCTGGTCAACATCGCCGAGGCCGGCGACGACGCGGCGGTGCGCGCGCGGCTGGTGCTGATGGGCAAGCGCCTGTATCGCTTCGGCCACATCATGTTCGGCCTGGCTTTCGTGCTCGGCCTGACGCTGTGGCTGCACTTCGGGATCAGCGGCGGCTGGCTGCACGCCAAGCTCGCGCTGGTCGCGGTGATGCTGGCGTACTTCATCGTCGCCGGGCGCTGGCTCAAGGGCGTGGACGCCGGTCGCGCACTGCCTTCGTCGAAGGCACTGCGCTGGTTCAACGAGTTGCCGGTGTTGCTGCTGGTGGCGATCGTGTACCTGGTGATCGCCAAGCCGTTCTGATCAAGCTGTTCTGATCAGGCCGTTCTGATCAGGCCGTTCTGATCAGGCCGTTCTGATCAGGCCGTTCTGATCAGGCCGCGACGGCGGGCCGGCCTCAGCGGAACTTCGCCGGGTCCGGCAGCGTCACCGGCACGCCGTGCGGATCGCAGTCGCCGGCCTTGCACAGGCCATCGCGCAGCTTCGGCATCGCCTGCAGCATGAAGTGGAAGATCGCGTTCTGCTCGACGCTGCCGCGCACGGCATCGCTGCCGGGGCCGCGCGCCCAGATGCCGACGTCGTCGCCGCCGTGCGATTCCGAGCTCATCGGTACCAGCGCCTCCTGCAGGTAGTCGGGATCCTCGGTGTCGACGTTGCGAAGGTTCGGGCGACCGCGCTTGGGAACCTGCACGCCGCTGACGGTGTGCTGGAACCTCTTCGGTCCTTCGCCCTGCTGCGCGCTCGCGCCGACATAGCCCGGGCCGTTGCTGTAGCTGAGCGTGGTGTAGGGCAGGCCCTGTGAGTCGAGGGCATAGTCGCCGGCTTCGCCTTCCTCGCCGCTGGCGCCACGGACCTTGCCGAGGATCGGATTGCCGCGCACCGGGTAGCCGACGAAGCTCAGCGTGTGCGAGTGGTCGGCCGTGACCAGGACCAGCGTGTCGTCGGCCGAGGTCGCATCGACGGCGGCCTGCACCGCTTCGCTCAGGGCGATGGTGTCGGTCAGGGCGCGGTAGGCGTTGCCGTAGTGGTTGGCGTGGTCGATGCGGCCGCCTTCGACCAGCAGCACGTAGCCGTTGGGGTTGTGCTGCAGGCGCGTGATCGCGGCGCGGGTCATCTCGGCCAGCGTCGGCTCGCCGGCGCCGTCCTTCGGACGGTCGTAGGAGAACTGCATGTGGTCGGGTTCGAACAGGCCCAGCAGCGGGCCCTGCGTCGGCGCGGCGGCGAACTGCTGGGCATTCCAGACGTAGTTGCCGTCCGGGTGGCGCTGCTTCCACTGCGCGATCAGGTCGCGGCCGTCGAGGCGCTGGCCGACCTTGTCGTCGTACTCGGGATCGGACTGCTGCGCGGTCATGAACTCGCCGCGGCCGCCGCCCATCAGCACGTCGGGGCCGTTGCCGTAGGGCGTTTCGATCAATTGCCGGGCGATGTCGAGGCAGCCGGCGGCCTTGGCGTCGTCGGGCAGGTCGGTGTCGTTTTCCCAGTTGCGGTCGGCCGAGTGGGTGAACGTCGCGCCGGGCGTGGCATGGGTGACGCGGGTGGTGGTGACCACGCCGGTGCCCAGGCCCTGGCTGGCGGCCAGTTCCCATAGCGTCAGCACCGGTGCCTGCAATGCCTGCGGACAGTTATCGCGCGCTGCCTGCTGGCCGATGCTGAGCACGCCGGCGCGGGTCTTCACGCCGGTGGCCATGGCGCTCATCGTGCCGGCCGAATCGGGCGTCTGCGAGTTGGTGTTGTAGGTCTTGCTCAGTGCCGTGGCCGGGAAGCGCTCCCAGCTCAGTCGGTTCTCCTCGCCGGAGCCGCCCTTGCGCTGGCCATCGAGGATGCGCGCGGCGGCGACGGTGGTCAGGCTCATGCCGTCGCCGACGAACAGGATCACGTTCCGGGCCTTGCCCGACATCGCACCGCGCTGCGCCGCCTGGGCCGCGCCGTCGCGGAACCACCAGGCCGGCGTCTCGCCGCCGGGGCGCTGGATGGTGGGCACCTCGACGTTCAGCGGCGTCGATGCGCTTTCGTTGCGCACGCCCTGGCTGGAGCAGGCGCTGGCGAGCAGGGTGAGGGCGGCAGTCAGGCAAACACTGGACAGTCGGGGCATGGGCACGTGGCGTCGACAGGCAAACCGCGATTATGCAGGGCGTTATTGCAGTGCTGGGACACCGGCGTTGCATTCACGGGGTCGCAGGCCTGTCCGGGCTGGGATATCGTGCAAAACCGACAAGCAAGGCAAAGCGAAGGTCTCGATGAAGGTGGTTTCGGCCTGGCTCCGCATCCCGTTCTGGCAGCGCGTACTGGCCGGATTCGTCCTGGGTGCGTTCGCAGGTTGGCTGTTCGGCCATTCCGCCGAAACCTGGTTCGGTCCGCTCGGCACGATCTACGTCAACGGCATCAAGATGATCGCCGTGCCGCTGGTGTTCTTCGCGGTGATGAACGCCATCAGCAGCCTGCACGGGCAGAAGTCCGTGGCGGCGCTGGGCGGGCGCACCTTTGTCTGGTTCGCGATCACCGCCGCGCTGGCGGTCTGTGTCGGCTTGTCGATGGGCTGGTTGCTGCAGCCCGGACATGGCCTGGCCGGTCTGACGGTGGCGCCGGACTACACCGTGCGCGAAGTGCCGACGCCGACGCAGGTGCTGCTCGATGTCATCCCGACCAATCCGTTCAAGGCGCTCAGCGACGGCAAGATCCTGCAGGTGATCGTGTTCGCTGGCCTGCTCGGCTTCGCCATGGTCAGGCTCGGCGAGCGCACGGCCAACCTGCGCAAGCTGGCCGCCGAGGCCAGCGACGCGATGGTGCAGGTCACCCGCTTCGTGCTGGAACTGACCCCGCTGGGGACCTTCGGGCTGATCGCCTCGCTGGTCGGCGCCTACGGCTTCGAGAAGCTGCTGCCGCTGGGCACGTTCGTGTTCGCGCTGTACCTGGCGTGCGCGCTGCACATCGTCTTCGTCTACGGCAGCCTGTTGCTGCTGCACGGGCTCAATCCGCTCAAGTTCTTCCGCGGTGCGGCGCCGGGCATGCAGGTCGCGTTCGTGGCCTCGTCGAGTTTCGCGGCGATGCCGGCGGCGATCCGCTCGGTCACCCACAACCTCGGCGTCGACCGCGACTACGCCGCGTTCGCCGTGCCGCTGGGCGCGAGCATCAAGATGGACGGCTGCGGCGCGATCTATCCGGCGCTGACGTCGATGTTCGTCGCCCAGTACTTCGGCCTGCACCTGGAGCCCAGCCAGTACTTCACCATTCTCATAGCCTCCGTGCTGGGCAGCTTCGGCACCGCCGGCGTGCCGGGCACGGCGATCGTGATGGTGACGCTGGTGCTGTCGGCGGCCGGCTTGCCGCTGGAAGGCATCGGCTACCTGGTGGCGATCGACCGCGTGCTCGACATGATGCGCACGATGACCAACGTCACCGGGCAGATGCTGGTGCCGGTGCTGGTGGCCAAGGAAACCGGGCTGCTCGATCGCGAGGTGTATGAGGCGGCGTCGAGCAACCTGGGCATCGCCGAGGGCGAGAAGGCCGAGATCGGCCGGCTGTGATGCGCACGCTGTGATGCGTCCGCAGTGATGCGCACGCTGTGACGAGCTACACCCGCGAGTAGCTCCACGACTGCATGCGGCCGTCGCGGTATGGCATCACGCCGTGGAACGAGCGCGCGTCGCCGTCGAAGACCAGTGGCAGGAAGTTGCGGTCGCCTTCCCACATCGGCAGTTCGTGCAGCTTGTCCAGCGGCACCCATTCCAGCGTGCCCTCCGGATTGCTCGCGTGCGGCGTGCCGCTGAAGCGGGTGATCACGAACACGAAACCGAGCCAGTCCTCGCCGTGCTTGCCGAAGCCGGGCCAGCTGATGGTGCCGCGCAATTGCAGCTCCTCGCAGTCGATGCCGGCTTCCTCGTGGATCTCGCGGCGCATGCCGGCGACCACGTCCTCGAGCGGCTCGAGCTTGCCGCCCAGGCCGTTGTACTTGCCGAGCTGGTGGTCATCCGGCCGCGCATTGCGGTGGACCATCAGCACCTGGCGCCCGTCGGGCGAAAGCACGTAGCCCAAGGTGGCCACGATCGGGGTGTACGGCATCAGTGTTTCGCCTCGGATTCGGTCCTGAGCTGGGCATCGAGCCTACCCGCTGCGCGGCTCGCATAGTCGGCGCAGGTGAGCGGTTGCGGGTGCGGCGCACCGGTGTTGCCGGGCGTCCAGCCGCTGGCATCCGGGTGCGGCGTGATCAGCACGTCGCAGGGCAGGGCGCGCACGGTTTCGATGCTGCGCCGGTAGTCGTCGACGATGTGCGGATAGCGCGGATTGCCGGCCAGCCGGTAACCGGGCGCGGACAGGCTGTCGACATAGGCGATGTGCAACGGCTTGCGTTCGCGAACGTCGTCCCAGGTCCAGCTCATGCTGCCCGGGGTATGGCCGGGCGTGAAATGCACCGTGAAGGCGATGCCACCGAGCTCGACCGTTTCGCCGTCCATCACCAGGCGGTCGGCGTGCACCGGCGGGAACAGCATGTCGTCGCCGAAGTGCAGGTCGGCGCTGCCGCCGCGCGCCAGCAGTGCAGCCGATTCGGCATTGCTGATCACGCGCGCACCAGTCGCGCGCTGGATCGCGGCGAGCGGGCCAGCGTGGTCGACATGGGCGTGGCTGTGCAGGATCAGCTTGAGGTCGGATGGGGCGACGCCGAGCTCGCGCATGTGCGCCAGGATCATGTCGGCGGCCTGCGGCATGCCGCCGTCGATCAGCACGGCGCCGGCGTCGGTCTTCACCAGCAGCGCGCTCAGGCCGGCCGTGCCGATGTACCAGGTGTGCTCGCCGATGCGGAACGGCGCGACCGGCTGGCGCCATTCGTCGGAGGATTCGTAAGCGTGCGACGGCGGCAGGACCGCCTCGGGCCGCTTCGCCGGGGCGGCGAACAGGGGAGCGGAGGCCGCGAGCAGAATCGCGGAAGCGACAGTGGAGATTCGCAGCAGGGGCATCGGCGACGGCTCGCGTGGGGGCGCACAGTTTCGGCGATTTCGACCCTGCCGATATGTGCCGGTGTTCACCCCGTGGTTGCGCGGGCGGCGATCACAAGCGCGGCAGCGTGCTGCGCCGGTAGACCAGTCGCACCGCAAGCAACGCCGCCGGGATCGGCAGTACCAGGCCGGCGATCGCCAGCCAGGTCGGATGCGGGAACTTGAGGATCATCGCCAGCACCGCCGAGATCACCACCAGCGCGACCAGCAGCGCGGCGGCGGTCTGGTGGCGCGCGATCTTCGCCGCGACGAGGGCGCCGGTGAAGGTGCCCAGCACCCAGGCCACGAGCACGGTGGCCTTGGCGCCGAACGGCATCTGCGCGACGAACGCGGCGAATGCGGCCTCGTTGGCCGGGTCGGTGATGTCCAGGCCCGGCGGCGGCGGATAGGCCGCGTGGCCGATCAGTTCCACCAGCAGGATCACCGCCACGGCAACCACGGCACCGGCCAGCATGCCCAGAATCGTCCGTCCCATTGTGTGCTCCTCGCGTTGCCTGTCCTTGCCAGGCCGCGAGGATCGCCCGCGGGCGCGCATGCTGCAAGCTCACGCGCGCCGCGCATAATCGAGCGCCTGCGGCCGGTGTGTGGCCGTTCCTCCGGAGCCTTGGATGCCTGCTGCCGTTCCACGCCTGCTCGCTTTTGCCGGAAGCCTCCGCCAGGGGTCCTACAACCGGCGCCTGGTCCATGTGCTGGCCGACGGTGCGCGCGCGGCCGGCGCCGAGGTCACGCTGATCGAGTTGCGCGACTATTCGCTGCCGGTCTACGACGGCGACATCGAGGCCGCCGGCATGCCCGATGCGGTGCGCCAGTTGCAGGCGTTGATGGGCCGGCACGACGGGTTGCTGATCAGCACGCCGGAGTACAACGGTTCGATGCCGGCGCTGGTCAAGAACACGCTGGACTGGATTTCGCGGCCGACCGACGCCGGCGGGTCCGGCGTCGCGTTGTTCCAGGACAAGGTGGCCGGCATCGTGTCGGCCTCGCCCGGGCCGCTCGGTGGCCTGCGTTCGCTGCTGGTGCTGCGCGACGCGCTTGCCAAACTCGGGTTGCTGGTAGTGCCGCAGCAGGTCGCGGTAGGTCAGGCGGCCGACAAGCTGCCCGACTACGGCATCCTCAACGACGATCGCCTCAGGAACGGTGTGCACGGAGTGGCCAATGCCGTGGTGCGCCACCTGCGCGCGACTCTTTCCGATCCTTCCACCGGAGCCCCGTCATGAGCGGTACACAGCGTGAATTGAACCTGCGTTTCCTCGCCGAGCCGTCCGACGTCAATTACGGTGGCAAGGTCCACGGTGGCGTGGTGATGAAGTGGATCGACCAGGCCGGTTATGCGGCGGCGGTGGGCTGGTCGGGTACCTACAGTGTCACGGTGGCGGTGGGCGGCATCCGTTTCGTGGCGCCGATCCGCATTTCCGACATGGTCACGGTGCACACCAAGCTGGTGCACACGGGCACGACCAGCATGCATTTCGCGGTCGATGTGAAGGCGCGCGATCCGATGCAGGGGCCGGAGGAGGATCGTCTGTGCACGCATTGCGTGATTGTCTTCGTCGCGCTCGACGGGGCCGACGGCAAGCCGACGCCGGTGCCGACCTGGAATCCTGTCAACGATGTCGATCGCCATCTGGGCGAGTACGCGCTCAAGGTGATGGAGTTGAGCAAGGGCATCGAGGCGACGATGAATGAGTTGAGCAAGGCGGCCCAGGTGGTCTGAGTTGCCGGGCTGCGCCTGGCGGGGTGAGTCGTTCGAAGGGCGTCGTCCGCCGGGCCGGGGATCCATGGACGTTGTTCGCGGTGGCCGGAGGCGCCAATGAAAAAGGCCGCCCTGGGGCGGCCTTTCGGGAACGGGGGCGGAGGCGGTCAGATGCCGTCGAGGCGGCGGGCCTGCATGAACTTGGCGCTCCAGTAGCCGGTGTCGAGGTTGGAGACCTGGACGTCCTTGCCGCGGCTGGGGGCGTGCACGAAGCGGCCTTCGCCAACGTAGATGCCGACATGGTCGACGCGGCCGCGGCGGCCGAAGAAGACCAGGTCGCCTGCATTGAGCTTGGCGCGGTCGGTGACCAGTTCGCCGCTCTTGGCCATTTCGCGCGAGACGCGCGGCAGGTCGATGCCCAGGGCGTTGTGGAACACGTAGCCGACCAGGCCGCTGCAGTCGAAGCCCTTGTTGGGGTCGGTTCCGCCCCAGACGTACGGGGTGCCGAGCAGGGCCATGGCCCGCTGCAGCACCGAGGCGATCTTGCCCTGCTGGGCCGGCGGCACGTTGGCGGCGGCGTCGGAGGAGCCCGGGGCCAGCAGACGGTTGAGGTCGGTTGCCAGCAGCAGGGCGCGGTCGGACAGGCTCATCGCCTCCGGCAGCATCGTGCTGGTGGCAGCGGCCGGGCCATCGGCGGAGTCTGCGGCCAGCGACGACGACGGCATCTGCTGTGCCAGCGCCGGCACGGCCAGCAGGGCCAGTGCGGCGGCGAGGAAGAATTGAACACCCACCCGGAACGGGCGGCGGGGATTTGCGGCGGCTTGGCCGGGGCGGAGCGGGTTGGGCGTCACGCGGTCATCACGAAGTCGTCGACCGGGCGATCATGCCTGTGAAACAGGTGGATTGGGTTCAGATTTCGTTAAAAATGCATTAACGGGCGGGCGGGTTGTCACAAATCATGCCACCGCTAACCCCAAGTCCCTGTTCAGGAATTTGGTCGAGCCGCCTGATTCAGCACACGCTTGGCGCCGCTGTAATGGTCGCGCCAGTAGCTGCCGTCGAGGGTGTCCAGGCGGACCGTGCCGCCGGTGCTGGGGGCGTGCACGAAGCGGCCTTCACCTACGTATATACCGACGTGGCTGACGTTTCCGCCCTGGCCGAAGAACACCAGGTCGCCGGCGGCAAGCCGCTCGGGGACGATGCGCGGGCCCTGGAAGCCGGCCAGCTCGCGCGAGGTCCGCGGCAGGCGCAGGTCGAGCATGTCGCGGTAGACATAGTTGACCAGGCCGCTGCAGTCGAAGCCGCCTTCCGGCGTATTGCCGCCGTAGCGGTAGGGCGTGCCGACCAGGCTGATCGCCCGCATCAGGACCGCGTTGGCCGCCGCCGGGTCCTGCGGCTGCACGACTGGCCAGGTCCGTGCCGGCGGCCGCGACCGGCGCACGACTTCGTGGCTGCCGCCGCAGGCGGCCAGCGCCAGGCACAGGAGCGCAAGGGAGGTTGTGGCCCAGACGGCGCGCGCCCCGCGCAGTGGCGCGGGGGCGGTCTTGCCGGGATAATGCGGCGCTTTCGTCACGGCCATTAGCTTGGCCGTTCATGTTGCCGACGGTCAAGCCGTCGCCGCCCCCTGCCGCCGAACCGTACCGACTGGCGGCACCCCATGCCGAGCCCCCTTGCAATGAACATCGAGAAAGATCGCGTCGTCCTGTTCCACTACTCCGTCTCCGAGCAGGGCCAGGAGACGCTTGAAAGTTCGGAAGGCCGCGAGCCGCTGGCGATCCTGATCGGCCACGGCAACATCATCCCGGGCCTGGAGAAGGCGATGGAAGGCCACGTCGCCGGCGACAAGTTCGAAGTCGACGTCGCTGCCGTCGACGCCTACGGCGAGCGCCGCGAGGGCCTGACCCAGCGCGTGCCGAAGAAGCACTTCCAGGGTGCGCGCCTGGAGCCGGGCATGCAGGCGGTGCTGCCGACCAACTTCGGTCCGCGCGCTGTCACGATCCAGAAGGTCGGGATGAGCGTGGTCGACGTCGACCTCAACCATCCGATGGCCGGCAAGGACCTCCACTTCGCGATCGAGATCGTCGAAGTGCGCGAGGCTTCGACCGAAGAAGTCGAGCACGGCCATGTCCACGGTGAAGGCGGCCACCAGCACTGACCCGCGCTCCCTCACCGGGATGGCAGACGGCCCGCGCAAGCGGGCCGTTTTGTTTTTGCGCTCCTGTGGACAACGTCACTCCGGAGATCGCCGCCCGAGCGTGCTTTAATCGGCCCTTCTCCTGGGGAGGGGTAGCGTCGATGGCAGCAGCACGCACGCACTGGGCGCGCGCAATCGCACTGGCGATGGCACTGACCGCAACGGCGGTGGCAACCGCCGCAGCGCCGGCAGCGCAAACCGCAACGCCGGCCACCGACGCCACCACACCACTCCCGCCACCTCGCGCAGTCGATGCCACCGACCTGTCGGCCTACGTCGACGGCGTGATCGACGGCTACATGCGCCGCCTGGGCATCGCCGGAGTCACCGTGGCGGTGGTCGACCAGCAGGGCCCGCTCCTGCTTCGCGGCTACGGCATGGCCGCGCAATCGCCACACCGCGAAGTCGACCCCGCGCGGACCCTTTTCCGCGTCGGCTCCGTGTCCAAGACCTTCACCTACCTGGAGGCACTCAAGCTGATCGATGCCGGCAAGCTCTTGCTCGATGCCCCGGTCAACGACTACCTCCCGTCCGACCTGCACCTGCCCGACGACGGCTACCCGCCGGTGCTGGTGCGCCACCTGCTCACCCACAGCGCAGGCTACGAAGACACCGCGCTCGGCCACCTGTTCGCCAGCAAGCCCGAAACCACCCTCAGCCTGCACGACTACCTGCTGCACCACCGTCCGGCACGCGTGCGCGCCCCCGGCACGCATGCGGTCTACTCGAACTACTCCCTGGCGCTGCTCGGCGCCGTGCTGGCAAAGGTCAACGACGTTCCGTTCGAGTCGCTGGCCGAGCGCGACCTGTTCGAACCGATGGGCATGCAGCTCACCACCTTCCGCGAGCCGCTCGGCCAGGGCGACGCGCGCAATGCCGACGCGCGGTTCCAGGGTTTGTGGTCGCAGGGCTTCAAGCGCGAGGGCGGCGGCTACGCCAGCGAACCGTTCGAATACATTGCGCAGATCGCCCCGGCCGGCAGCGTGTCCAGCAACGCCGCCGACATGGCGCGCTACCTTACCATGCTGGTCAACCGCGGCGAGCTCGATGGCCAGCGCATCGTGCCTGCCGCGGCTTTCGCGCGCCTGGAAGGCGAGCCGTTGTTCCGCAACGCGCCCGATGCCACCGGCTTCGCCTATGGCTTCTTCCGCAAGCGCTATGGCCAGGTGCAGAGCCTGGAGCATGGCGGCGCGACGATGTACTTCCACTCCAATCTGGTTGCGGTGCCGGAGCTTGGCTTCGGCGTGTTCGTCTCGACCAATACCGACAGCGGCGTGCGCCTGGCCGCGGAGTTGCCGCAACTGCTGCTGCAGCGCTACTTCCCGCGGGCCCGCGACGACGCCCTGCCGTCGCCGCCGAAGGATTTCGCGACCCGCGGCCTGGCCTACGCCGGCAAGTACCTGGGCGAACGCCGCCCGTTCCTCGGTTTCGAGAAACTGCTGCTGGCCAGCGCGGCCACCGTCGCGGTCACCGAAGACGGATACCTGACCCTGACCAGTGGCGAGGAGAGCACGCGCTGGGTCGAAGAGAAGCCGAACGTGTTCCGCGCCGTGCAGGGTCCTGGCCGGCTCGCTTTCCTGGTTGGCCAGGACGGCGCGATTACCGGCTTCGTCACTCCGGGCGGGCATGACGTTTACGACCGCGCCGGCGCACTGGACGATTCGCAGCTGCTGATGGCGATGATCGTGCTGTCGGCCTTGACCGCACTGGGCGTGATCACCGGCGCCTGGATGCGCCGCTGGAAACGCCGCAACGGCGAGGCGATGTCGGCCATGCGCAGTGCGCAATGGCTCTACGCCACCGCGGCGGCGTGGTTGCTGCTGGCGCTGCTGCTGGCGATCGCCGCATTCGGGATCGCCAAGGGTGGCAACGCGCTGATGTTCAGTTACCCCGGCGTGCCACTGCGCCTGGCGCTGTGGTGGGCGCTGCCGGTGATGCTGCTGACGGTGGTGTGCATCGTGCAGTTGTGGCCGGCGTGGCGCGCGCGCCACTGGGGTTTCTGGCGCAAGTTGCGGCACACCGGCGCGGTGGCGATCTTCGCCTTCGCTGCCGTGCTGATGTGGTCCTGGAACATGGTTGGCTGGAAACTCTGAGGAGATTGCCCGTGCTGCATCTGAAACCTGTTGCTGCCGCGGCCGCGCTTGCCGTCGCGCTGTCCACCGTCATGCTGTCTGCCTGCAGCGGCCCGGAACCTGCGCGGGAGGTTGCCCAGTACGACCTGCTGATCCGCAACGGCCAGGTGTTCGATGGTAGCGGTGCGCCGGCCCGGCGGGTCGATGTCGCCGTGCGCGGCGATCGTGTCGTCGCGCTGCTCGCGCCCGGTGCGCCGGCGAAGGCGACCAGGGAAATCGACGCGCATGGTCACGCCGTCGCGCCGGGCTTCATCAACGTGCTGAGCTGGGCGACCGAATCACTGATCGCCGACGGCCGCGGCCAGAGCGACACACGCCAGGGCGTGACACTGGAGATCTTCGGCGAAGGCTGGTCGATGGGCCCGCTGACGCCGGCAATGAAGACCGAGGCGGTGAAACAGCAGGGCGACATCCGTTACCCGATCGAGTGGACCACGCTCGGTGAGTACCTGGACTATCTGCAGCACCGCGGCATCACCCCGAACGTGGCCTCGTTCGTCGGTGCCGCCACCGTGCGCATCCACGAACTGGGCGAAGCCGATGTCCAGCCCGACGCGCAACAACTGGCGCGCATGCAGGACCAGGTGCGGCTGGCGATGCGCGAGGGCGCGCTCGGTGTCGGCGGTTCGCTGATCTATCCGCCGGGCTTCTACGCGCGCACCGACGAGCTGATCGCGCTGAGCAAGGCCGCGGCCGAATCCGGCGGCGGCTACGTAGCGCACATGCGCAGCGAGGCCAACGGCATGCTCGAAGCGCTGGACGAGACGATCGCGATCGGTCGCGCCAGTGGCCGGCATGTCGAGGTCTACCACTTGAAGGCGGCCGGGCAGGGCAACTGGCCGAAGATGGCGCAGGCGATCGAACGGATCGATGCCGCGCGCGGCCAGGGCGTCGACATCGCCGCCAACATGTATGCCTACACCGCCGGCGCGACCGGCCTGGACGCGAGCCTGCCGCCGTGGGTGCAGGACGGCGGCCACGACGCGATGATCAAGCGACTCAAGGATCCGGCCACGCGCGCGCGCATCATCGCCGAGATGAAGCGCAGCGACGGCGACTGGGAGAACCTGCGCCTGCAGGCCGGCTCGCCCGAGCGCGTGCTGTTCATCGGCTTCAAGAGCGACAAGCTCAAGCCGCTGACCGGCCTGACCCTGGCGGATGTCGCCAAGCGCCGTGGCACGTCGCCGGAGGACACCGCCATCGACCTGATCGTCGAGGACGATTCGCGCGTGGACACCGCCTACTTCCTGATGAGCGAGGACAATGTCGCGCTCGGCCTGCGCCAGCCGTGGGTGAGCCTGGGCTCGGATGCCGAGTCGTCGGCGCCGGAGGGCGTGTTCCTGAAGTCGAGCACGCATCCGCGCGCCTACGGCAACGTCGCCCGCTTCCTCGGCCACTACGTGCGCGAGCAGAAGCTGATGCCGCTGGAGCAGGCGATCTTCCGCCTGACCGGACTGCCGGCGCGCAACTGGAAACTCAAGGATCGCGGATGCCTCGCCGTTGGCTGCTTTGCCGACATCGCCGTGTTCGATCCGGCCGCGATCGCTGACCATTCCACGTACGACAAGCCGCAGCAGTACGCCACCGGCGTCAGCGACGTGTTCGTCAACGGCGTGCAGGTGCTCGGCGGCGGCGAACACACCGGCGCCAAGCCGGGACGCGTGGTGCGCGGTCCGGGCTGGAAGGGCACTGCACCGGCCCAGCCATGAGCCTTCCCAAGCGACTAAACTTGCCCCCATGGAACAACGCGAAGATGTCCTGATCGTCGGCGCAGGCGTGATCGGCCTGGCCTGCGCCGTGGCCCTGCTCGAAGCCGGTCGCAGCGTGCGGGTGATCGATGCCGGTCGCATCGGCGGCGGCAGCTCGCACGGCAACTGCGGCACCATCACCCCCAGCCATGCGCCGCCGCTGGCTGCGCCCGGCGTGGTGTTGAAGGCATTGCGCTGGATGCTGACGCCCGACGCGCCGCTGTACGTCCCGCCGCGCTTCGATCCGCGCCTGTGGACCTGGCTGCTGCGGTTCGCCCTGCGCTGCAACGAGCGCGACTGGCGCGCCAGCGCGGTGGCCAAGTCGGCCATCCTCAACGATTCGCGCGCGCGCCTGCCGCACTGGGTGGAGAACTACGAACTGGCCTGCGAGTTCGCCCCGTCCGGCGAGGATTACATCTTCCGCACCCAGGACTATTTCGAACACACCCAGGACGAAGTCGGCTTCCTGCGCGAGCTGGGCGTGTCGGTCGATGTCGTCGACGGCCGCGCCTACGAGGCAATGGAGCCGGCACTCAAGCCCGGCCTGGCGGGGGCAATCCGCTTCAACGGCGACGCCGTGCTGCGCCCGGACCGCTACGTCGCCGAACTGGCGCGGGTGGTGCGGGCACGCGGCGGCACCATCGTCGAGGACTGCGCGTTCATCGGTGCCGAACCGGAACAGGGCGGCGTGCGCGTCACCACCGCACACGGCCGCGTCCTGGCGGGCGACGTCGTCATGGCGCTGGGCGCGTGGTCGCCGAAGCTGGCCGACGAGATTGGCGCGCCGTCGCTGAAACGCACGATGCAGCCCGGCAAGGGCTACTCGATCACCTATTCGTCGCCGGCCCTGGTGCCCAAGCGGCCGCTGGTGCTGCGCGAGCGCCAGGTCTGCGTGACCGCCTGGGGCAGCGGCTACCGCCTCGGCAGCACCATGGAGTTCAGCGGCTACGACGACAGCCTCAACCCGCGCCGGCTTGCCGCGCTCGAGCGCGGTGCCGGCGAATACCTGCACGAGCCGGTCGGCGCGCAGAAGCAGGAGCAATGGTTCGGCTGGCGGCCGATGAGCTGCGACGACGTGCCGATCATCGGCCGCGTGCCGCGCCGCGATCACATCTGGTTGGCGACCGGTCACGGCATGATGGGCGTCAGCATGAGCGCGGCGACCGGCCAGCTGGTCGCCGACCTGATTTCCGGGCGCACGCCGGAGATCGACCCCACGCCCTACCGCATCGAGCGATTCGGATGAATGCCAAGCCAGCCACCAGCGAATTCGACCTCATCGTGATCGGGGGCGGTTCGGGTGGACTGGCCGGAGCCTTCCGCGCGGCCGAGCACGGCGCGCGCGTGGCCCTGCTCGAGCCGCACCTGCTCGGCGGCACCTGCGTCAATGTCGGCTGCGTACCGAAAAAGGCGATGTGGCTGGCCGCGGATGTGGCCGCCAGGCTGCAACTTGCACCGACCCTCGGATTCCCGGTGCAGCCGGCGCCGCTGGACTGGCCCGAGTTCATCGTCCACCGCGAGCGCTACATCGAAAACATCCACGCCAGCTACCGGCGCCGCCTCGACGCGGCCGGGATCGTACTGGCGCCGATGCGCGCGCACCTGGTCGACGCGAATACCATCGAATGCCAAAACGGTGCGCGGTTGCGCGCCAGGCACCTGCTGATCGCTACCGGCGGGCGGCCGGAGCGGCCTGACATCCCAGGCGCCGCACTTGGTGGCGTCTCCGACGATTTCTTCCAGTGGCGCGCCGCGCCAGAACGCGTGGCGATAGTGGGGGGCGGCTACATCGCCGTGGAGCTGGCCGGCGTGCTGCAGGCGCTCGGCAGCCGTGTCGAGATGTTCGTGCGCGGCCCGCGCCTGCTCAGGGAGTTCGATCACGAAGTGGCCGCGCAATTGGCCGAGGACTATCGCCAGTCGGGCGTGCGCCTGCATTTCGATCATCGGCTGGTCGCAGTCGAGGCCGATGGCGCGGGCACGGGCGCGGGCGCGGGTGCGGCGGCCGGCGTGCGCCTGCGCGGCGCCGACGGCAACGCCAGCGGTCGCTTCGATGCGCTGCTGTTCGCCACCGGACGCCGTCCCAACAGCGCGGGCATGGGTCTGGAGGCCGTCGGCGTCGCCACCGATGCCGATGGTTGCATCGTGGTCAACGAGCGTCACGAGACCAGCGTTGAGGGCATCTACGCCGTCGGCGACATCACCGCCAACGCGCAGTTGACGCCGGTCGCCATCGCTGCCGCCCGTCGCCTGATGGATCGCGTCTACGGCGGCAGCCAGGCCGTGCTGGACCAGCGCGACATCCCGACGGTGGTGTTCTCGCACCCGCCGATCGGTCAGGTCGGCCTGACCGAAGCGCAGGCGCGCGCCGAGCACGGCGATGCGGCAGTGCACGTCTATCGCGCCGAGTTCCGGCCGATGCTGTTCGCCTTGGCCGACGTGCCGCATCGCAGCCTGTTCAAGCTGGTCTGCATCGGCGAAGAGCGGCGCGTGGTGGGCATCCACCTGATGGGCGAAGCCGCCGACGAGATCCTGCAGGGCTTCGCGGTCGCGCTCAAGCGCGGCATCACCCTGCAGGACCTGCGCGATACCGTGGCGATCCACCCGACCAGCGCCGAGGAAGTGGTGTTGATGCGCTGACGCGCCGCCACCATGTGTCCCGGACGAGCCCAGGAAACACCGCAATGAGCACCGACATCTACACCCTGCACCGCGGCACCGCGCCGCTGCTGGTCAGCCTGCCGCACGACGGCAGCCACATTCCGCAGGAACTGGCCGCACGCATGACCGCGCGTGCACGGATCGCGCCCGATACCGACTGGCACGTCTCGACCCTGTACGACTTCGCCCGCGAGCTTGGCGCGTCGATCATCGTGCCGCGCCATTCGCGTTACGTCGTCGACCTCAACCGCCCGCCCGACGACACCTCGCTGTACCCGGGGCAGAACACCACCGGCCTGTGCCCGGCGGTGCAGTTCAGCGGCGAGCCGGTGTACCTTGAAGGACAGGCGCCGTCGCCGGACGAAGTGGCGCAGCGCGTGGAAACCTACTGGCGCCCCTACCACGAAGCCTTGCGCGCAGAGCTCGACCGCATCCAGGGACAGCACGGCCACGCGGTGCTGTGGGAAGGGCATTCGATCCGCGGCAGCGACCTGCCGTTCCTGTTCGAAGGACGGCTGCCCGATCTGAACCTGGGCACGTCTGCCGGCGTCAGTTGCGCGGCGGTCCTGCAGCATCGGCTCGAAACCGTGCTGTCGGCGCAGGACGAGTACGACTTCGTCGTCAACGGCCGGTTCAAGGGTGGTTACATCACCCGCCACTACGGCCAGCCGGAGCGTGGCATCGACGCGGTGCAACTGGAAATCAGCCAGCGCAACTACATGGACGAAGACAGTTTCGCCTATGACGCCACCAAGGCCGGGCACCTGCGCAAGGTGATCTCGGCGCTGTTGCAGGCCACGTTGAAGTCGTGAAGGCCGCGGCGTGACCGTTGCCGTCGCGTTGCCGCCGTTGCCGCCGGCACAGGCGCGCGCCCTGCATCTTGCCGCGCAGGGCCTGGCCACCCGCCCGCGCCGGCGCGCCGGCAAGGCCGATCTGCTGGCGGCGATCGCGCGCATGCAGTTGCTGCAGATCGACACCATCCACGTCGTCGCGCGCAGTCCTTATCTAGTGTTGTTTTCGCGCGTGGGGGACTATCCCGCGGCGTGGCTGGAGGAATTGCTGGCGCAGCGCGACATCTTCGAGCTGTGGGCGCACGAGGCGTGTTTCGCCCCGATCGCCGATTACACGCTGATGCGCAGCGCGATCGAGCACCGCGACCACCATTGGGCCATCCGTAGCGCCCGCAGGACGCACGAGGCGCATGGCGCCGACATCGCCGGCCTGCTCGATCACGTTCGCAGCCACGGCGCGGTCAAGGCGGCCGATTTCGAGCGCGAGGCCGGCACGGGCGGCGGCTGGTGGGAGTGGAAGAACGAAAAGCGCTGGCTCGAGGCCGCCTTCGCCCTGGGCGGGCTGATGGTCACCCGGCGCGAGAACTTCCATCGCGTCTATGACCTGGCCGAGCGTGTGGTAGGTCAGGTCCAGCCGGACTGGGAGCGCGCGTCGCTGGACACCGCGTTGGCGCGGCGCGAGTTGCTGCTGAAATCGGTACGCGCACTGGGCATCACCCAGGCACGCTGGATCGCCGACTACTACCGGCTGCGCCCGCGCCTGCGCGATGCCGACCTGGACGGCCTGGTGGAGGAGGGCGCGTTGCTGCGCGTCGAGGTCAAGGGCTGGCAGGCGCCCGGCTATGTCCACCCGGATCTGGCGCCGCAACTGGCGCTGGCCCGCGCCGGCAAGTTGCGCCCCAGCCACACCACGCTGCTGTCGCCATTCGACCCTGTGGTCTGGGATC
This sequence comes from Lysobacter sp. TAF61, assembly GCF_052113485.1. Classification (NCBI taxonomy): domain Bacteria; kingdom Pseudomonadati; phylum Pseudomonadota; class Gammaproteobacteria; order Lysobacterales; family Lysobacteraceae; genus Lysobacter; species Lysobacter sp. TAF61. The sequence goes on along the minus strand of NZ_JBFRDH010000007.1, from coordinate 160,652 downwards.
GCGAGCGGGTCAGCGAGTTCTTCGGCTTCGACTACACGTTGGAGTGCTACACGCCCGAACCCAAGCGTCGCTATGGCTACTTCGTGCTGCCGATCCTGGTGCGTGGACGGCTGGTTGGCCGGCTGGATGCGAAAGCGCATCGCCGGGACGGCACGTTCGAAGTGAAGGCGCTTTACCTTGAGGAAGGCGTGGTGGCGGACGACGCGCTGGCCGCAGACATCGCCCGCGCCATCGACAATTGCGCGCGCTGGCACGGCACACCGCGGGTCACGCTGGGGCGGTGCCGCCCCGCATCGTTCGCCCGCATGGTGAAAACACAACTGGCCGCGGTGCGCTGAGGCGCAGCGCGGTGCAGCGTCAGACCTCCAGCGTCGCCAGGTCGCCCTTGGTTTCCAGCCACTGCTTGCGGTCGCCGGCGCGCTTCTTGGCCAGCAGCATGTCCATCAGCGAGTGGGTTTCCACGTCGTCGTCGACGGTCAGCTGGACCAGGCGGCGGGTGTCGGGGTGGATGGTCGACTCGCGCAGCTGCGACGGGTTCATCTCGCCCAGGCCCTTGAAGCGGGTGGTGTTGACCTGGCCGCTGAAGCCCTTCTTGCGGTCGCCCTTCTCGCGCTCGATCTTCTCCAGCAGGATCCGCTTCTCTTCCTCGTCCAGCGCGTAGAACACCTGCTTGCCCACGTCGACGCGGAACAGCGGCGGCATCGCCACGAACACGTGCCCGGCCGAGACCAGCGACGGGAAGTGCCTGAGGAACAACGCCGTCAGCAGCGTGGCGATGTGCAGGCCGTCGGAGTCGGCGTCGGCGAGGATGATGACTTTGCCGTAGCGCAGGCCCGACAGGTCGTCCTTGCCCGGGTCGCAACCAATCGCGACGGCGAGGTCATGCACTTCCTGCGATGCCAGCACGCTGCCGGAGGCGACTTCCCAGGTGTTGAGGATCTTGCCGCGCAGCGGCAGGATCGCCTGGAAGTCCTTGTCTCGGGCCTGGCGCGCGCTGCCGCCGGCCGAATCGCCTTCGACCAGGAACAGTTCGGTGCGCGACAGGTCCTGGCTGCTGCAGTCGGCCAGCTTGCCGGGCAGGGCAGGGCCCTGGGTGATCTTCTTGCGGATGACCTGCTTCTCGGTCTTCAGGCGCGCGCTCGCGCGCTCGATCGCCAGTTGCGCGATCCGCTCGCCCATCTCGGTGTGCTGGTTGAGCCACAGCGAGAACGCATCGTGCGCGGCGCCCTCGACGAAGCCGGCCGCCTGGCGCGACGACAACCGCTCCTTGGTCTGGCCGCTGAACTGCGGGTCGGTCATCTTGATGCTGAGCACGAAGGCGACGCGATCCCACACATCTTCCGGCGCCAGCTTTACGCCGCGCGGCAACAGGTTGCGGAAGTCGCAGAACTCGCGCAGCGCATCGGTGAAGCCGGTGCGCAGGCCATTGACGTGGGTGCCGTGCTGCGCGGTCGGGATCAGGTTGACGTAACTTTCCTGCACCAGCTCGCCGTCGGGAACCCACGCCACCGCCCAGTCGGCGGTCTCGGTGTCCTTGGTCAGCTTGCCGACGAACAGGTCCGGCGGCAGCAGCTCGCGTTCACTGAGTTCGCCACGCAGATAGTCGCGCAGGCCATCCTCGTAGTACCACTCGTTGCGCTCGTCGCTGGCCTCATCAAACAGGCGCACGGTCAGGCCCGGGCACAGCACGGCCTTGGCGCGCAGCAGGTGGCGCAGCGAGCGCAGGTTGAACTTGGGCGTGTCGAAGTACTTCGGGTCGGGCCAGAAGTGCACGCGCGTGCCGGTGTTCTTCTTGCCGACGGTGCCGATGACTTCCAGCGGCGTGGCGCGGTCGCCGTTGTTGAACGTCATCCGGTATTCGTTGCCGTCGCGCTTGATGCGCACATCGACCAGGGTCGACAGCGCATTGACCACGCTGACGCCGACGCCGTGCAGGCCGCCGGAGAAGGTGTAGTTCTTGTTGCTGAACTTGCCGCCGGCGTGGAGGCGCGTGAGGATCAGCTCCACGCCCGGGATCTTCTCCTCGGGGTGGATGTCCACCGGCATGCCGCGGCCGTCGTCGCCGACCGAGCAGCTGCCGTCGCTGTGCAGGGTGACCTCGATGAAGCGGGCGTGGCCGGCGAGCGCCTCGTCGACCGCGTTGTCGATGACTTCCTGCGCCAGGTGGTTCGGGCGCGTGGTGTCGGTGTACATGCCGGGCCGGCGCTTGACGGGATCCAGGCCGGACAGGACTTCGATATCAGCTGCGTTGTAACGGGAACTCATTCTGGGCACGACAGCGCGGGGGACAGGAGCGGGGATGGTCGGCGTGTGGCGACGGAAATTCAACCGCGCGCTCCGGCCCGCGACGTGCGCCCTTGAAGCATCAGGGTTCCGGCCGCACATCGGGAGGGTGCCGCGACGGCGTCCAGGCGAGTTCGCGCAGGCCGTTCAGTCCCGGCTCGGGTGCGCGCGGCTAGGGTTCGCCCGGTCGTCAACCCCGCGTCCCGTGACGCGTTACGCAAGTAAGATGGTGACGCCGAAGTCGCAACTGTTCCCCAGGAGGTTCTTCGCATGAATACCCGCAAGCTTCTGCTCCCCAGCCTGATCGCCGCGATCCTCGCGTCGCCGCTGGCTCTCGCGCAGCAGCATGACGCCCAGGCCGACGCCAAGGCCAAGGAACAGGCTGCCCAGGCCCAGAAGGCCGATGCAGCGCAGGCCGGCAAGGCCGACAAGGGCCAGTCCGACGCCAACAAGGCCGGCAAGAAGGACAAGTCCAAGTCCCGGCCGGAGGTCGAGCCGGAGGAAGAGGACGACCGCTGAGCCGTCCGGCTCAACAGGCTTGACCCGCGACGCCCCGGCTTGCCGGGGCGTCGCCGTTTGTGAGGTTGCGGCAGGTCCTTCGACTTCGGCGCCATGCGCCTACGCTCAGGACGAACGGAATCTTCCCCCCACCGTTCGTCCTGAGCGCGCAGGCCGTAGCCTTCCCCCACCGTTCGTCCTGAGCGCGCAGGCCGTAGCCTTCCCCCACCGTTCGTCCTGAGCGCGCAGGCCGTAGCCTTCCCACCACCGTTCGTCCTGAGCGTAGGCCGCAGGCCGAAGTCGAAGGGTGGAAGTGTTTTCAGGCCATCTGAACGGCCCTGCGGAGCCCGGACGGCTCGCCGGAAAGCGACGCAGCCTGTAGACTATGGCTTTCCAGCGGTAGCAAAACCATGACTCCCCTGATTTTCGTCACCGGCGGCGTGGTGTCCTCGCTTGGCAAGGGCATTGCGGCAGCCTCGCTGGCGGCCATCCTCGAAGCACGCGGCCTGCGCGTGACGATGATGAAGCTCGACCCCTACATCAACGTCGATCCGGGCACGATGAGCCCGTTCCAGCACGGCGAGGTGTACGTCACCGACGACGGCGCCGAGACCGACCTGGACCTGGGCCACTACGAGCGCTACCTGCGCAACCGCCTGAGCCGCAAGAATTCGATCACCACCGGTCGCATCTACGACAACGTGATCCGCAAGGAGCGCCGCGGCGACTACCTGGGCGGCACCGTGCAGGTGATCCCGCACATCACCGACGAGATCAAGCGCTGCATCATCGAGGCCACCGAAGGCTTCGACGTGGCCCTGGTCGAGGTCGGCGGCACGGTCGGCGACATCGAGTCGCTGCCGTTCCTTGAAGCCATTCGCCAGATCCGCAGCGAGCGTGGCTCGGAAGGCGCGTTGTTCATGCACCTGACCCTGGTGCCGTACATCGCCGCCGCCGGCGAGCTCAAGACCAAGCCGACCCAGCACTCGGTCAAGGAGCTGCGTTCGATCGGCATCCAGCCCGACGTGCTGCTGTGCCGCAGCGAGCAGCCGCTGCCCGACAGCGAGCGTCGCAAGATCGCGCTGTTCACCAACGTTCCCGAGCGCGCCGTCATTTCGGCCGTCGACCTGGACAACATCTACAAGATGCCGCGCCGCTTCCACGAGGAAGGCCTGGACGCGATCGTGCTCGACCGCCTGCGCATCAACGCCGGCCCGGCCGACCTGACCGAATGGGACGAAGTGGTCGATGCCAGCGAGCATCCGGTCGACGAAGTCCGCATTGCGGTGGTCGGCAAGTACATCGACCACCAGGACGCCTACAAGTCGCTGGCCGAGGCGCTCAAGCACGGCGGCCTGCGCCAGCGCACCAAGGTCAAGCTGAAGTGGCTCGAATCGAGCGAGATCGAAGAGGAGGGCGTCAGTTCGCTCAAGGACGTCGACGGCATCCTCGTGCCGGGCGGTTTCGGCGACCGCGGTTTCGAAGGCAAGGTGCTCACCGCCAAGTACGCGCGTGAAGCCGGCGTGCCGTACTTCGGCATCTGCTACGGCATGCAGGCGGCGGTGGTCGACGTCGCCCGCCACCTGGGCGGTCTCGACGGCGCCAACAGCACCGAGAACGACAAGGCCAGCCCGCATCCGGTGATCGGCCTGATCACCGAATGGCGCACCGCCACCGGCGAGATCGAGCGCCGCAGTGAAGACAGCGACCTGGGCGGCACCATGCGCCTGGGCCTGCAGGAGCAGCGCCTGAAGCCGGCGACGCTGGCGCGCGAGGTCTACGGCGCCGACGTGGTCGCCGAGCGCCATCGCCATCGCTACGAGTTCAACAACCGCTACCGCAGCCAGCTCGAGGACGCCGGCCTGGTGATCTCGGCCAAGTCGATGGACGACCTGCTGGTGGAGATGGTCGAGCTGCCGCGCGACAAGCACCCGTGGTTCCTGGCCTGCCAGGCGCACCCGGAGTTCCTGTCGACGCCGCGCGACGGCCATCCGTTGTTCATCGGTTTCGTCCGCGCTGCGCGCGAGCACAAGGCGCAGGCCGGTGGAAGGCTGCTGAAAGAAGCGACCGAGTGATTCGACGCCTGTAACCCATCCCCTCCCAACTCTCCCCTTGAAGGGGAGGGCTTCAGAGCACAAAGCATGAAACTTTGCGGATTCGAAGTCGGCCTCGACCAACCTTTCTTCCTGATCGCCGGTCCGTGCGTGATCGAGTCGATGCAACTGCAGCTCGACGTTGCCGGCAAGCTCAAGGAGATCACGTCCGAGCTGGGCATCAACTTCGTCTTCAAGTCCAGCTTCGACAAGGCCAACCGCACCTCCGGCACCAGCTTCCGCGGCCCCGGCCTGGAAGAGGGCCTGAAGGTGCTGGCCGAAGTGAAGAAGCAGATCGGCGTGCCGGTGCTGACCGACGTGCACGAATACACGCCGATGAACGAGGTCGCCAGCGTCGTCGACGTGCTGCAGACCCCGGCGTTCCTGTGCCGCCAGACCGACTTCATCCAGAACGTGGCCCGTACCGGCCTGCCGGTGAACATCAAGAAGGGCCAGTTCCTCTCGCCGTGGGAGATGAAGCACGTCACCAACAAGGCCAAGGCGACCGGCAACGAGCTGATCATGGCCTGCGAGCGCGGCGCCAGCTTCGGCTACAACAACCTGGTCTCGGACATGCGCTCGCTGAGCGTGATGCGCGATACCAACTGCCCGGTGGTGTTCGACGCAACCCACTCGGTGCAGCTGCCCGGCGGCGCCGACGGCAAGAGCGGCGGCCAGCGCGAGTTCGTGCCGGTGCTGGCGCGTGCGGCGATGGCGGTCGGCATCGCCGGCATCTTCATGGAGACCCACCCGGTCCCGGACGAGGCGCTGTCCGACGGCCCCAACGCCTGGCCGCTGCCGAAGATGCGCGCGCTGCTGGAGACGCTCAAGCAGCTCGACGAGATCACCAAGCGCAACGGTTTCCTGGAATCCGACGCCTGATCATGCCGGGCGCCGCCGCCTCCTGCGACCTCGTTCCGGCGCCGCCACCGCGCGGCGCCGCCCCAACTCGGCTATCGTCCCCGGCTGGCGCCCGACCGGCCGGCATCGTTCTGGCCACGGCCCCCCTTTGACCATTCCCACGACGACCATTCCCTCGAAGACATGACCACGACCATCGCCAAAGTCCACGCCCGCGAGATCCTCGACAGCCGCGGCAATCCCACGCTCGAAGCCGAGGTCACCCTGGCCGACGGCAGCTTCGGCCGCGCGATGGTGCCGTCCGGCGCCTCCACCGGCACCAAGGAAGCGGTCGAGCTGCGCGACGGCGACAAGACCCGTTACCTGGGCAAGGGCGTGCGCAAGGCGGTCGAGAACGTCAACGGCGCGATCGCCACGGCGCTGGCCGGTTTCGACGGCGCCGACCAGGCCGGCCTCGACCGCCGCCTGATCGACCTCGACGGCACCGAGAACAAGGGCCGCCTGGGCGCCAACGCGCTGCTCGGCGTGTCGCTGGCCAATGCCCACGCGATGGCCGCATCGAAGAAGCTGCCGCTGTGGAAGTACCTGGCTGGTGGCCGCGAGGCCGTGCTGCCGGTGCCGATGATGAACATCATCAACGGCGGTGCGCACGCCGACAACAACGTCGACCTGCAGGAATTCATGATCCTGCCGGTGGGCGTGGACAACTTCGCCGAGGCGCTGCGCGCCGGTACCGAGGTGTTCCACGCGCTCAAGTCGGTGCTCAAGGGCCGCGGCCTGAGCACGGCGGTGGGCGACGAAGGCGGTTTCGCCCCCGACCTTCGCAGCAACGAGGAAGCCCTCGAGACCATCCTCGAGGCGATCGGCAAGGCCGGCTACAAGGCCGGCGAAGACATCCTGCTCGGCCTCGACGTCGCCTCCAGCGAGTTCTTCGAGAACGGCAAGTACAACCTCACCGGTGAAGGCAAGCGCCTGACCAGCGAGCAGTTCGTCGACTTCCTCGCCAACTGGGCCGCGCAGTACCCGATCATCACCATCGAAGACGGCATGGCCGAGAACGACTGGGCCGGCTGGAAGCTGCTGACCGAGCGCGTGGGCAACAAGGTGCAGCTGGTCGGCGACGACCTGTTCGTGACCAACCCGAAGATCTTCCAGGAAGGCATCGACAAGGGCGTGGCCAACGCCATCCTGATCAAGGTCAACCAGATCGGCACCCTGACCGAGACCCTGGAAGCGATCGCGATGGCCGACGCCAACCGTTACGCCTCGATCGTCTCGCACCGCTCGGGCGAAACCGAGGACACCACCATCGCCGACATCTCGGTGGCCACCACCGCGACCCAGATCAAGACCGGCTCGCTGTGCCGCAGTGACCGCGTCGCCAAGTACAACCAGCTGCTGCGCATCGAAGAGCAGCTGGGTGCGGCGGCGAAGTACGCCGGCCGCGACGCCTTCATCTCGCTCAAGCGCTGAGCCAGGAGACCCGGCGAATGCGCGGCTTGCGACTGCTGCTGCTGGCACTGGCCGGACTGCTGGTGTTCCTGCAGTACCGGCTGTGGGTGGGCGAGGGCGGCAGCCGCTCGGTCGCCCGCCTGCAGCAGCAGGTGCAGCAGCAGTCGCACGAGAACCAGGGCATGCAGCAGCGCAACGACGCGCTCGCCGCCGAAGTCGAGGACCTCAAGTCCGGCGAGGCGGCGGTGGAGGAGCGCGCGCGCAGCGAGCTGGGCATGATCAAGCCGGGCGAGACGTTCTATCGCGTGGTCGAGCCGGAAGGCACGGCGCCGGCGCCGGAAGCGGGCACCGAGCCGAAAAGCGAGTAGCCCCGTGATCTGGGCCGTCATTCCCGCTGCCGGTCGTGGCTCGCGCTTCGGCGGCGAGACCCCGAAGCAGTACCTCGAGATCGCCGGTCGCCCGCTGATCGCACACGCACTCGATGCGCTGCTCTCGCACCCGCGCATTGCAGGCGCCGTGGTCGCGTTGTCGAACAATGACGCGCTCTGGCCCGGCTGGGCCAACCTGCACGGCAAGCCGGTGTTGCGCTGCGTCGGCGGCGGCGAGCGCGCCGATTCGGTGCTGGCGGCATTGCAGGCGCTGCCCGCCGATGTCGGCAGCGACGCGCTGGTGCTGGTGCACGACGCGGCGCGGCCGAACCTGCGCCGCGAGGACCTCGATCGCCTGATCGCCTCGGCCAGTGCCCATGCCGACGGCGCCATTCTCGGCGCGCCGGTGCGCGACACCCTCAAGCGCGCGGACGGCGCGGCGAACATCGCCGCCACCGAGCCACGCGAGCGCTTGTGGCGAGCGTTCACGCCGCAGGCATTCCGCCGCGGCGCGTTGACGGCCGCGCTGGAGCAGGCGAAAGCGGCCGGCATCGTGGTCACCGACGAGGCGATGGCGATGGAGCGCGCTGGCGCCCATCCGGCGCTGGTCGAAGGCCGCGAGGACAACCTCAAGGTGACGACGCCGGCGGATCTGGCGTTGGCGCGGTATCTGATTTCCAACCGGGGTTGAGGCAGAACAGATGAATATGCGCATCGGCCAGGGAGTCGACGTACACGCCTTCGGCGACGGCGATCACGTCATGCTCGGCGGCGTGCGCGTGCCGCACGACCGCGGCATCGTGGCCCACTCCGACGGCGACGTCGTCATCCACGCGCTGTGCGACGCGATGCTCGGCGCGCTTGCGCTGGGCGACATCGGCCAGCACTTCCCGCCGGGTGACCCGCAGTGGAAAGGCGCCGACAGCCGCGCCTTCCTGCGCCACTGCCAATCGCTCATCGCCGAACGCGGCTGGCTGCTCGGCAACGCCGACATCACCGTGATCTGCGAACGCCCCAAGGTCGGCCCGCATGCTGCGGCGATGCGGCACCTCCTGGCGGGCGATCTCGGCCTGGCCGAGGACGCGGTCAGCATCAAGGCCACCACCACCGAGAAGCTCGGCTTCACCGGTCGTGGCGAGGGCATCGCGGCGATGGCCGTGTGCCTGCTGGTGCGCGCGTGAACGCGCAGGAGCCGAGGCTGCCGCGCGCGCACGGCGAGCCGGTGCTGAGCGCCAACATGCGCACCACGGCCGAGGATTTCCTGGTCGAGGAGCTGTCCGGCTTCGAACCCAGCGGCAGCGGCGAGCACCTGCTGCTGACCATCGAGAAGCGCGGCGTGAACACCGCCTTCGCCGCACGGCGCATCGCCGAATGGGCTGGCGTGGGTGAGGTCGCGATCGGCTATGCCGGCCTCAAGGACCGCAATGCCGTGACCCGGCAGCGTTTCAGCGTGCACCTGCCCAAGCGCGTGGCGCCCGACCTGGCGACGCTGGCGACCGGTGAGGACGGCGGCGAGCGCCTGCGTGTGCTCGATAACGCCTGGCATTCGCGCAAGCTGCCGCGCGGCGCGCTGGCCGGCAACCGCTTCGTGCTGGTGCTGCGCGAAGTCGCCGGCGAGCGCGGCGCGATCGAATCGCGGCTGCAGGCCATCGCGGCGCACGGCGTGCCCAACTACTTTGGCGAGCAGCGCTTCGGCCGCGAAGGCGACAACGTCGCCAACGCGCTGGCGATGTTCGCCGGCCGGCGCGTGCGCCGCGAGCAGCGCACGCTGCTGATCTCGGCCGCGCGTTCGGAGTTGTTCAACCGCGCACTGGCGGCGCGCGTGGAGTCCGGCAGCTGGAACCAGGCCATGGACGGTGAGGTCTGGTTGCTCGACGGCAGCCGCAGCGTGTTCGGGCCGGAACCTTTCAGCGACGAACTTGCGCAACGCCTGGCCGCGTTCGACATCCATCCCAGCGGCGCGCTGTGGGGGAAGGGCGACCTGCGCAGCCAGGGTGCGGCGGCGGCCGTTGAACTTGCGGCGATGTCCGACGAAGACGCTGTCGCGTTGCGTGCAGGCCTGGAGGCCGAAGGCCTGAAACAGGAGCGGCGCGCGCTGCGCCTGAAGCCGGCCGACCTGACCTGGCAGTGGCTCGACGGCGATGTACTCCAGTTGGCTTTCAGCCTTCCACCCGGTACTTATGCCACTGTCGTTCTGGCCGAACTGGGTGACGTTCTCGCGCTCGGTCGTGGCGGCTGAACGGGTAACTTCGACCGTTCGTCGGAAAGCATCTGCTGGCACTGGTGCGCCTAAAGCGCCGGCGTATAAGCCGAAATCGTACAAGGTGTTTTTGGCCTTGTGCCGTCGTACCCGTCGGGTACGGCGATCACGTCATGGAGATGTCGTCATGAACGCATCGTTACGCATGGCTGTGTTGGTGTCGGTCCTCGGCCTGGCGGCCTGTGCCGGCATGCAGAGCAGGACCGCCTATGTGCCCGAGCCGAAAGCACCGTCGATCATGGACAACGACGAGGCTTACATCGCCTATGTCGAACGCGTCGCCCGCCGCCGCGGTATCGACGTGGTGTGGGTGAACTCGCCGCGCAAGACGGCCGAGCAGGTCGCGCAGGAAACCGGTCACCAGTAACACCACTGCCTGGCGTCCCGGTTGCCGGGCTCAGGACGAGCGAAGGCGACGGGGCGCGAGCAGTACCAGCACCGCTCCGGTGCCGCCCTGCGGGGGCGGTGCGGAGTGGAAAGCCAGGACGTCCGCGCGCTGACGCAGCATGCGGTCGACCAGGTTCTTCAGCACGGGCGCGCCGCTGCTCGCTATCGAGGCGGCGCCGTGCAATGCCTTGCCGTGCAACCCCTTGCCGTGAATCACGCGCACGCAGCCCACGCCGTGCAGGCGGGCGTCGTGCAGGAATGCGCGCAGCAACTGCTCGGCCTCGCGCGCGTCGGCGCCGTGCAGGTCGAGTTCCTCCTGCGCCGAGATCTCGCCACGCTTGAGCTTCTGCAGCAGCCGCGGCGAGATTTCATCGCGGCGGTAGGAGAGGGCGTCGCCGGCATCGAGCGGGTGTTCATCCAGGGCATGGCGGAACTGTTCGCGGGCGTGGGCCTCGTCGCGCTCGGCCATACGGGCGCGCGGACGGGGCTTGGGCGCGGCCGGTGGCGGCGTGGTGTCGCGCAGCCGCCGCACCGGGCCAATCGCGGCGCGGAACAGTTCGGCGTCGTCGTCTTCGTCGCGCTTGTCGGACATGCCGCAAGTCTAGGCGAAGTGGATCGCGCGCCGGCGCCGGGCATGCCGGCCGATCCCCATCGGCTATCATGGGTACCGCACGGTCCGGCAGGCGCATTCACATCGCGCCGGGCCGCCTGCATCCGGCGGTCAATCCACCATCAAGGGAGTTCATGCGAGTTCTGGTCAGCAACGACGACGGCGTCGACGCCCCCGGTATCCGCGTCCTCGCCGAAGGCCTGCGTGCCGCCGGCCATGAGGTGCTGGTGGTCGCCCCCGACCGGGACCGCTCCGGCGCCAGCAATTCGCTCACCCTGGATGCGCCCGTGCGCGTCCAGCGGCTCGACGAATCGACCTGGCGCGTCTACGGCACCCCCACCGACTGCGTGCACGTGGCGATCACCGGCATGCTCGAGGTCGAGCCGGACATCGTCGTGTCGGGCATCAACAACACCGCCAACCTTGGCGACGACGTGATCTATTCGGGCACCGTCGCCGCGGCGATGGAAGGGCGCTTCCTCGGCCTGCCGGCCGTGGCGATGTCGCTGCAGACCGTCGACCACACCGGCCGCCATTACGAGACCGCCGCGCGCGCCGCGGTCGAGATCATTGCCCGCCTGCGTGTGGACCCGCTGCCGGCCGACACCATCCTCAATGTCAACGTGCCCGACCTGCCCTGGGACGAGGTCCGTGGCTTCGAAGTCACCCGCCTGGGCAATCGCCATCGTGCCGAGGCCTGCATCCCGCAGCACGATCCGCGCGGCCGCGAGTGGTGGTGGATCGGCGCTGCAGGCCAGGAACAGGACGCCGGCCCGGGCACCGATTTCCATGCGCTGCGCACCGGCAACATCTCGATCACCCCGATCCATGTCGACCTGACCCGCTACCAGGCGCTCGACCAGGTGGCCAGCTGGGTCGACGGGCTGGCGGTGTCGCTCGACCGCGGCACGGTCCGGCAGGGGCAGGGCGCATGACGTTGCGCATGCGCCTGCAGCCCGAAGCCATCGGCTCGGGAATGACCTCGCAGCGGGTCCGCGACCGGCTGGTCGAACGCCTGCGCGAGAACGACATCCGCGACGAGCGCGTGCTCAACGCCATCCGCACCGTGCCGCGCCATCTGTTCGTCGACGAGGCGCTGGCGACCCGCGCCTACGAGGACACCGCGCTGCCGATCGGCCACGGCCAGACCATCTCGCAACCCTGGGTGGTGGCGAAGATGACCGAGGCCGTGCTCGAGGCCGAACCGAAGAAGGTGCTGGAGATCGGCACCGGCTCGGGCTACCAGGCCGCCGTCCTGGCCGCGCTGGGCCTGGAGGTGCACACCGTGGAGCGCATCGGCGAGCTGCTGCGCACCGCGCGCAAGCGCTTCCGCCAGCTCGGCATGAACATCCGCAGCAAGCACGACGACGGCCGCATCGGCTGGGCCGAAAACGGACCGTTCGACGCCATCATCGTCACCGCGGCCGCGCCTGCACTGGTCGAGTCGCTGACCACGCAGCTGGCCGCGGGCGGGACGCTGATCGCACCGGTCGGCGGTGCATCGTCGCAATCGCTGCTCAAGCTGCACAAGGACGCCGAGGGCGTCATCACCCAGCACACGCTGGCTCCGGTCGTATTCGTGCCGCTGCTGTCAGGGATGATCGATTGAACACCGCACCGGCAACCACCCAGGTAACGCACCGGAAGGACTGGCGTTGAAGATCTTTGGACCGCTGTACGAGCGCACCATCACCTGGGCGCGCCATCGCCATGCACCTGCCTACCTCTTCGGCCTGAGTTTCGTCGAAGCCATCATTTTCCCGGTGATGCCGGAAGTGATGCTCGCGCCGATGTGCGTGGCCAAGCCCCAGCGTGCGTTCTGGTTCGCCACGCTCAGCCTCGCCGGCTCGATGCTGGGGGCGCTGGTCGGTTACGCGCTGGGCCACTACGCCTTCGAGGCGATCAAGCCGCTGTTTGCCTCGCTGGGCATGCTCGATTCCATCGAGGCTGGCATCCGCATCGTCCAGGCGAAGATGGCGGAGTCGCCGTGGGCGGTCTTCACCTTCCTCGTCCTCGGCGGCTTCATGCCGATTCCGATGAAGATCTTCACCTGGGCGTCGGGCATCGTCGGCGTGCCCATGCTGCAATACATCCTGAGCATGGCGATCGGCCGCGGAAAGCGCGTGTTCCTGCTCGCCGCCGCGATCCGCATCGGCGGGCCGCGTGCGGAAACGGCGCTGCGCCGCTATATCGAACCGATCGGCTGGGCGGCGCTGCTGTTGCTGGCCGCGCTGGTGGCGTGGCTGGTATGGAAGGCCAAGTTCGCAGCATGAGCGCAAGCAGGACACCAGCACGCATGAGCGCAGTTGCACGCCCATTCCTCATCGCCGCATTGCTGGCCACCGCCGTGGGCGGTTGCGCGAGCACGAAGGTCACCCGCGCTCCGGGCGGCGGTTCCACCGCCACGACCGTGAAGCCCTCGGTTCCGAAATACGGCAAGACGGTGGTCGTGCAGCGCGGCGACACGATGTACCGCGTGGCCTCCAGCAACGGCATCCGCGCCGTCGACCTGGCGGCCTGGAACGGCATTCCCGCGCCTTACACGATCTATCCGGGCCAGCGCCTGCGCCTGTATCCGCAGGGTTCGGGCAGCAACAACCCGGTTGCCAGCTCCGGTGGCGCCGCCGCACCGCGGCCGGCATCCACGGGCAAGCCGCCAGTCGCCACTCCTCGTCCGCCGGCCACCACGCCGCCTCCGCCGCAGGCGGCCCCGGTCGCCAGCGGATTCAACTGGCGCTGGCCTGCCGACGGTGAGCTGATCGGCCGCTACGTCGCCGGCGAACCCACCAAGCAGGGCATCGACATCGCCGGCAGCAGCGGTGCACCGGTGCGCGCGGCCGCCGATGGCGTGGTGGTGTATTCCGGTTCGGGCCTGGTCGGCTACGGCGAGCTGATCATCATCAAGCACAACGAACAGTGGCTGTCGGCCTATGGCCACAACCGCAATCGCCTGGTCAACGAAGGCCAGCTGGTCAAGGCCGGGCAGCAGATTGCCGAGATGGGCCGCAGCGGCGCACCGCGCGAGATGCTGCACTTCGAAGTCCGCTACAACGGCAAGCCGGTCGACCCGCTGCTGTACCTGCCGAAGAAGTAACCGCCGCCGTCAGGGATTGAGCACGAAGGCCGCGACCACGCGCCGGCCTTCACCGGCCAGCACGTTGAACGTGCGCGCGGCGGCGGCATTGGTCATGGTTTCCAGGCCGACGCCGCGGCCCAGGCAGGCGGCCATGACGGCAGGCGTCGGGAACACCTGGGTGGCGCCGCTGCCGAGCAGGATCACTTCCGGATCCAGCGCCAGCGCCGGCTCCAGGTCCTGCGCGGTGATCGCCTTGACCGAAAGCACGGGCCAGTCCTCGACCAGGCGGTCGGGCGAAAGAATGAAACTCGAATACAGCCGGCGATCGTTGACCAGCGCCGAGGCGCCGTCGGCGGCACGCAGGTAGAACGCCTGGTCGGGATGTTCGAGGTTGAGCTGCATCGGCGAAGGACGCTCGCTTCGAGCCGGGGGTCAGGCGCGCGGAAGCACGATCTGGCGACGGTCCTGGCTGGGCTTGTACAGGATCGCGGTGTGGCCGATGCGCTGCACCAGGGCAGCGCCGGTGCGCGCGGCGATGTCGTCGATCATGGCGTCGCGGGCGTCGCGATCTTCGGCGGCGACCTTGATCTTGATCAGCTCGTGATGCTCCAGGGCCAGGGCGACCTCGGCGATCAGCGACTCGGTCACGCCCTTGCCGCCAACCTGCAGCATGGCCTTCAGATCATGGGCCTGGCCGCGCAGGAAACGGGTCTGGGCGGCGGTCAGGACGGTCTGCATTGGGGCACGGGGAGCATGGGGGTAGGCTGCGCAGGGTATCATGACCGCCCCCACGGCCCCCACGGCCCCTCCACGCCGGCACCCCACGCCCGATGGCGACTCGCAGCAAATCCAGCCAGCGCTGGCTCAAGGAACATTTCTCCGACCCCTTCGTGAAGAAGGCCAAGGCGGAAGGACTGCGCTCGCGCGCGGCCTACAAGCTCGAGGAACTGGTCGAGCGTGACCGCCTGCTGAAGCCCGGAATGGTCGTGGTCGACCTCGGCGCCGCCCCTGGCGGCTGGTCGCAGTGGCTGCGCGGGGAGCTCGACCGCCTGGATCCGGCCCGGCCGGGCCGGGTGATCGCCCTGGACATCCTCGAGATGCCCTCGCTGGCCGGGGTCGAGTTCCTTCATGGCGATTTCAGGGAGGATGAGGTCCTATCGCAGCTGGTCGCCTCCCTGGAGGGCCAGCGCGTGGACCTTGTCCTGTCGGATATGGCCCCCAATAAGAGCGGTGTGGATGCGGTCGACATGCCGCGGGCGATGTACCTGTCCGAACTGGCGATGGACTTCGCCGACCAGCACCTGCGTACCGGCGGCAACTTCCTGATCAAGCTGTTCCAGGGGGTGGGCTTCGACGAGTACGTGAAGGAGCTGCGGCGACGCTACGACAAGGTCGTCATCCGCAAGCCGGAGGCATCGCGCAAGCGCTCGCCCGAGGTGTACGCGCTGGCACAGGGCAAGCGCGCGGTTATGAAGTAATGTGCGACAACCCCGAGATGTACAGGCGCCCCGGCGCCGCCCCCGCTGTAACCACGCCATGAGGGCGACAGGTAGGAATTGATGAACGACTTGGCCAAGAATCTGCTGCTCTGGGTAATCGTCGCCGTCGTATTGATGGTGGTGTTCCAGGCGTTCGGACCGCGCGCGGCAGGCAGCGAGACGCTCGCCTACGACCAGTTCGTCCAGCAGGTTCAGCAGGACCGCGTGAAGGAGGTCAAGATCGGCGACGATCGGACCACCATCAATGGTGAGCGCAAGGATGGCAGCAAGTTCGTCACCTACAGCCCCGGCGACGAATACCTCATCAACGACCTGATCTCGCACAAGGTCGTCATCGACCAGGCGCCGCCGCAGAGCGGGCCGTCGCTGCTCTACATCATCATCAACGTGCTCCCATGGCTGCTGTTCATCGGCATCTGGGTGTATTTCATGCGGCAGATGCAGCAGGGCGGCAGCAAGGGCGCGATGAGCTTCGGCCGTTCGCGCGCCAAGTTGCAGGGCGAGGACCAGGTCAAGGTCACCCTGGCCGACGTCGCCGGTTGCGACGAGGCCAAGGAAGAAGTCGGCGAGCTGGTCGAGTTCCTGCGCGACCCGTCCAAGTTCCAGAAGCTCGGCGGCAAGATTCCGCGCGGCGTGCTGATGGTCGGCCCGCCCGGTACCGGCAAGACCCTGCTCGCCCGCGCCATCGCCGGCGAGGCCAAGGTGCCGTTCTTCAGCATTTCCGGTTCCGACTTCGTCGAGATGTTCGTCGGCGTCGGCGCCAGCCGCGTTCGCGACATGTTCGAGCAGGCCAAGAAACACGCGCCGTGCATCATCTTCATCGACGAAATCGACGCGGTCGGCCGCCATCGCGGCGCCGGCCTCGGCGGTGGTCATGACGAGCGCGAGCAGACCCTCAACCAGTTGCTGGTCGAGATGGACGGCTTCGAGGGTGGCGAGGGCGTGATCGTGATCGCCGCGACCAACCGTCCCGACGTGCTCGACCCGGCGCTGCTGCGTCCGGGCCGTTTCGACCGCCAGGTCGTGGTCGGCCTGCCGGACGTGAAGGGCCGCGAGCAGATCCTGCGCGTGCACATGCGCAAGCTGCCGCTGCACGACGACGTCGAGCCGATGACGATCGCCCGTGGCACCCCGGGTTTCTCCGGCGCCGACCTGGCCAACCTCTGCAACGAGGCCGCCCTGTTCGCCGCGCGCGAGAACGCCAAGGACGTGCGCATGGAGCACTTCGACAAGGCGCGCGACAAGATCCTGATGGGCGCCGAGCGCCGCTCGATGGCGATGAGCGAGGACGAGAAGAAGCTGACCGCCTACCACGAGGCCGGCCACGCGATCGTCGGTCGCATGGTTCCCGAGCACGACCCGGTCTACAAGGTCACGATCATTCCGCGCGGTCGCGCGCTGGGCGTGACCATGTACCTGCCCGAGGGCGACAAGTACAGCTACAACCGCACCGCGATCGAATCGCAGTTGTGCTCGCTGTATGGCGGCCGCGTTGCCGAGGAGCTGATCTTCGGCGTCGACAAGGTCACCACCGGTGCCTCCAACGACATCGAGCGCGCGACCAAGATGGCGCGCAACATGGTCACCAAGTGGGGCCTGTCCGAACTGGGTCCGATCACCTTCGGCGAGGAAGAGGACGAGGTGTTCCTGGGCCGCTCGGTGACGCAGCACAAGAACGTCTCCAACGAGACCGCGCGCAAGATCGACGAGGTCGTGCGCGATATCCTCGACAGGGCCTACGGCCGCACCACCGAGATCCTCAAGGGCAATCTCGACAGGCTGCACGCGATGGCCGATGCGCTGCTGCTGTACGAGACCATCGACGCGCACCAGATCGACGACATCATGGCCGGCCGTGTGCCGGGCCCGCCGGCGGACTGGTCGAAGTCGGGCAAGACGTCGAAGGACGACGGCGAGCGCCCGGGCGCGATTGGCGGGCCTGCGGCGCAGACCTGATCGGATTGGGAAGCGAATGGAAGGGCCGGGGTGATTCCCGGCCCTTTTTGTTTGTGGGCGCGACGGTCCTTCGACTTCGCGCCTGCGGCGCTACGCTCAGGACGAACGGTGAGGGGGGACTCCGTTCGTCCTGAGCGTAGCGCAGCGAAGTCGAAGGAAGCGCAGCGCCGCCCCCAACCCGGCAGGTTCCCCCCCGAGCCGCACCGGGCTACCCTGCGCACGCACACGCCCAGGACCCCCGCATGTTCGACACCACCCTCACCCTCGACTGCAACGGCCGCCCGCTGGTGCTCGATCGCCCGCGCGTGATGGGCATCGTCAACGTCACGCCCGACTCGTTCTCCGATGGCGGCTCGCATGACACCCTCGAAGCCGCGGTAGCGCACGGATTGAAGCTGGCGGGGGAGGGCGCCGACATCCTCGACATCGGTGGCGAATCCACGCGCCCCGGTGCCGATGAAGTCAGCCTCGAGGAAGAACTGCGCCGCACCATCCCGGTGATCGAGCGCCTGGCGCGCGAGACCACGCTGCCGATCAGCATCGACACCTCCAAACCCGAAGTCATGCGCGCTGCGGTGCAGGCCGGCGCGGGCATGATCAACGATGTGTACGCATTGCGTCGCGAAGGCGCGCTCGATGCCGCGGCGGAGCTGCGCGTACCGGTGGTGCTCATGCACATGCGGGGAGAGCCGCGCTCGATGCAACAGTCGCCGCAGTACGACGACGTCGTTGCCGAAGTTCATCGCTTCCTCGCCGAGCGCATCTTTGCCGCCGAGATGGCCGGCATCGCCAAGAAGAACATCGTCGTCGATCCGGGTTTCGGTTTTGGCAAGGACACGCAGCACAACCTGCTGCTGCTCGCGCAACTCGAACGCTTCGCCGAACTCGGTGTGCCGGTGCTGGCCGGGCTCTCGCGCAAGAAGACCATCGGCGAGATCACCGGCCGCAGCGAGCCGCGTGATCGCGTCCATGGCTCGGTGGCGGCCCACCTGATCGCCGCGCAGCGCGGCGCGAAGCTGGTGCGCGTGCACGACGTCGCAGCAACCGTGGATGCACTGAAGGTGTGGAGCGCGCTGGCTGCGCAGACGCTGCCGCGGGCGAAGTCGACGCCGTCCATGCCCAGGTGGCCCGACGACGAATAGTGCGCACACCGCACAAGTCAACCTTTTTTGCTGGTCAATTGTTCGCCACCCCTCTTGCATTCCTTATGCCGCAAGGCGTGCAGCGTGCTCTCCACACAACTGTCCGCAGGCTTGTCCACAGGCTTTGTGGATAGAAGCCCATGGTGGCCGTGAAGTGCCCGCAAGGTGACCATTCCGGGCACCAGGGCGTCGATGCGATCACGGCGACGGCGGTCGCCGCGGACATGCCGAATCCGTGCGCCAAGTCAACAAATTTCGCTGGTGATTTATTGGCCAGGATGGTGCAGGCCCCGTCACAGCAGCCTGTCCGTCATCTGCCCACATCGCTGTCCGCAGGTTTGTCCACAGGCATTGTGGACAGCGCGAACACGCTGGCCAAAAAATGGACAAACACCCGGGAAGCATTGCTGGCAAAGGCGTGGAGCAGGTTATCAACAGCCTTGCCCCAGTGGTTCTCCACAAGAACTGTGGAGAGGCCAGCGCGTCGCGCCGCGATGGTGCGTCGCGACACGGTTGCACCGGCAACGGTTCCGCCCGACCGGTGCCTGTGCGAGGCTACGCGTCCGCATCGCCAACCGCCCGCCGTCCCATGCCCGCCGACTCGCGTCCCATCGCGATTGCCCTGATGGGCCCGACCGCTTCGGGCAAGACCGCGCTTGCGCTGGAGTGGGCCGAGCGGTTCGGTGGCGAGATCGTCAGCGTCGATTCGGCTCTGGTCTACCGCCGGCTCGACATCGGCGCGGCCAAGCCGACCGCCGACGAACGGGCGCGCGTGCCGCACCACCTCATCGACCTGCGCGAACCCTGGCAGCCGTACTCGGCCGCCGAGTTCGCGGTGGATGCCCGGCGCGCGCTCGACGACATCGTCGCCCGTGGTCGCCTGCCGATCCTCGCCGGCGGCACCGGCCTGTACCTCCACGCGCTGCTGCAGGGTCTGTCGCCGATGCCGGAGGCCGACCCGGCCGTGCGTGCGCAGATCGAAGCCGAGGCCGGCCAATGCGGCTGGGCCGCGATGCATGCGCAGCTCGCCCGCATCGACCCCGAGGCCGCGGCCCGGATCCACGCCACCGACGCCCAGCGCATCCAGCGGGCGCTCGAGGTCCACCGCCTGTCCGGACGCAGCATCAGCGACTGGCGGCGCGATCGCGCGCAGGTGCCGCGCCTGCCGCTGCGAGTGCTCAAGCTGGTGCTGGCGCCAGACGACCGCGCGCTGCTGCACGCGCGGATCGAGCGCCGCTTCGACCAGATGCTGGCAGATGGCTTCCTCGACGAAGTCCGGGCGCTGCGCGCACAACCCGGGCTGCGCGATCATCCCCGGCCGCTGGAGCTGCCAGCGCTGCGCGCGGTCGGCTACCGCCAGGCCTGGGAGCATCTGGACGGGGCCAGCACGGCGGCGCAGATGCGCGACCTGGGGGTCTACGCCACCCGCCAGCTGGCCAAGCGCCAGCTCACCTGGCTGCGTGGCGAGCTCGATGCGCAGTGGTTCGACCCGCAACTGCAACGGCCGCGACTGGAGCAGGCCCGGGCGATGTTCATGGACATCCCGGCGAGGCGTTGACCCGGTCGCAAAGGGCGGCATCCAGACGGGTGCGTCAGGGGGGTTTGCGCTACCATCGGTCCCGGTCGCCGCTGTGGGGACAGGTTCTGGCGACCTTGTCGGCCATGCCACCCTGTACCACGCCGCCCTTATAACTAGAACGAGTTGGGGAGCTACACCATGTCCAAGGGACAGTCTTTGCAGGATCCTTTCCTGAATGCGTTGCGCCGCGAACGCGTGCCCGTTTCGGTGTACCTGGTCAACGGCATCAAGCTTCAGGGCACGATCGAGTCGTTCGACCAGTTTGTGGTGCTGTTGCGCAATACCGTGAGCCAGATGGTCTACAAGCACGCGATCTCCACCGTCGTGCCGGCGCGCAACGTCCGCGTCGGGCCGGGCGGCGGTTACGTGCAGTCTCCCGAAGGCGATGGCGAAGGCCCGGTCGACGAGGCCGAATAAGCCGTCCAGCGCGCCAGCGGCCATGCTCAAGCCCCTCCCGCGACCGGGCAGGGGCTGCCGCCCTTGTTTGCGGGGCTGTTCATGCCCATCTTGTGATCCTGTCCCCCGCTCAGGCATGACCCGGCTTGTTTGAAAGATCCCGAAAAGGCGAACACGCGCTATTGATCCAGCCCCATGCCGGCGGTCCGCCGGACGAGGGCCTGCTGGAAGAGTTCGCCGATCTGGCACGCTCGGCCGGAGCCACCGTGGCAGCGGTCCTGACCGCGCGCATCGACCGCCCGAACGCGGCCATGCTGATCGGCAGCGGCAAGCTCGAAGAGGTCAAGGCCGCGGCCGAGGCCACCGGTGCCGACCTGATCCTGATCAACCATCCGCTGTCGCCGGGCCAGGAGCGCAACCTCGAGCGCGAGCTCAAGCGTCGCGTCGTCGACCGCACCGGCCTGATCCTCGACATCTTCGCCCAGCGTGCGCACAGCCACGACGGCAAGCTGCAGGTCGAACTGGCGCAGCTCAAGCACATGGCCACGCGCCTGGTGCGCGGCTGGACCCACCTTGAGCGCCAGCGCGGCGGTTCGATCGGCCTGCGCGGCCCCGGTGAAACCCAGCTGGAAACCGACCGGCGCCTGCTGCAGAAGCGCCTGGAGCAACTGCAGAAGCGTCTGGAAAAAGTCGAGGTTCAGCGCACCCAGATGCGCCGCGCCCGCATGCGCAGCGAGATGCCGCGCGTCGCCCTGGTCGGCTACACCAACGCCGGCAAGTCGACGCTGTTCAATGCAATGACCGGCGCGGAGGCCTATGCCGCCGATCAGTTGTTCGCCACGCTCGACCCGACCGTGCGCCGCATCGAGCTGTCGGGCGGCAACGTGGTGCTGGCCGATACCGTCGGTTTCGTTCGCGACCTGCCGCACGAACTGGTGGCCGCATTCCGCTCGACCCTGTCGGAAGCGCGCGAGGCCGATCTGCTCATCCACGTGGTCGATGCCGCCGATCCGCTGCGCGACGAGCGCATTGCCCAGGTCGACGCCGTGCTCAAGGACATCGGGGCCGGCGACCTGCCGCAGCTGCTGGTGTTCAACAAGATCGACAAGCTCGGTGCTGGCGCGGAAAGCGCTGAAGCGGTCGAACCGCGACTGGACCGTCCGGCCGAAGGTCGCATGCGCGTGTGGCTGTCGGCCCGCGACGGCCGTGGCCTCGACCTGCTGCGCCAGGGCCTGGCCGAAGCGCTGGAGCTGCGCCACGTCACCGGCGAACTGCGCCTGCCGCCACAAGCGGCGCGCCTGCGCGCGCGACTGCACGAACTGGGCGCGGTGCGCAGCGAGGACCACGACGAACACGGCTGGGTCATCAATGTCGACCTGGCCCTGGCCGATGCCCAAAGGTTGTTCGTGCAGGCCCACGGCGAGGTCCTGCGGCCGCTGTTGCCGCCCGAAGAAGACGAATATGCCGCCTGAGCGGGCAATCGCCTTGCTTGAGCCCCGTCGCACCCCCACCTAGAATCGACCGACGCCCGCATGTCTGAACGCGGCAGCGGATGCATCCCCTTCTTGGAGCAGGCATGGCCTGGAATACACCCGGTAGTGACAATTCCGGCGGTTCGAACGGTCGAACCCCGCGGCGCAGACCCAATGGCCGCGGCCTGGATGCCTTGCTCGACCCCCTGCGTGGCCTCTTCGGAGGTGGCGCCGGCGGCGGCGGCAACGTCCTGCGCTGGGTGGCGATCGTCATCGGCCTGTGGCTGGTGTTCAACTGCTTCGTGCTGGTGACCGAGCAGGAGCGCGGCGTGGTGCTGCGTTTCGGCCAGTTTTCGCGCGTGCTGCAGCCGGGCCCGCACTTCAAGGCGCCGTGGCCGATCGAGCGCGTGACCAAGGTCAACGCGACCCAGTCCAACGCGTACAGCGACACCGTGCCCGTGTTCACCCGCGACGCCAACATGGTCAACGTCGAGATCAACGTGCAGTACCGCATCGGCGATCCGCAGCTGTACCTGTTCGGTTCGCGCGATGCCGACCGCGTGCTCAAGGAAGCCGCGCAGAGTGCGGTGCGCGAGCAGGTCGGCCGCTCCGATCTCGATACCGTGCTCAATGCGCGCTCCGAATTGACGGTGACCGTGCGCCATCGCCTGCAGGCCTCCCTGCAGGATTACCGCACCGGCCTGGTCGTGACCGAGTTGAACCTGCCCAACGCGCGTCCGCCGGATGAAGTGAAGGACGCGTTCGACGAAGTGCAGCGCGCCGCCGCCGACAAGACCACCGCGATCAACCAGGCCCAGGCCTACGCCAAGCAGGTCGTGCCGGAAGCGCGCGGTGAAGCTTCGCGCGTGCGCACTGCGGCCGAGGGCTACAAGACCTCGTCGGTCGCCCGCGCCGAAGGCGACGCCAACCGCTTCTCGCTGCTGGTCGACCAGTACAAGGCCGCGCCGGATGTGACCCGCAAGCGCCTGTGGCTGGACACGCTGCAGGAAGTGCTCAGCGACAACCGCAAGATCATCGGCGGCGATTCGCGCCAGCTGATCTACGTGCCGATGCCGGACAAGCGCGGTGGTGGTTCGACAGCGGCCGGTGCGCCGCTGCTGACGCCGGAGCTGTTGCCGCCGACGATTACCAACGAGCCCGCCGACAGTGGTCGCAGCACGCGACCGAGCCGGCCGACCGGTCGTGATGAGGTGACCCGATGAGATTCTCCCTTTGGATCGCCGCCGTGGTGGCCGCCCTGTTCGCGCTGCTCGGCTCGGTGTTCGTGGTGACCGAAGGCCGTACCGCGATCGTGCTCAACCTCGGTCGCGTGGTGCGCACCGACATTGGTCCGGGCCTGCATTTCAAGTGGCCGCTGGTTGAAACCGCGCGCGTGTTCGACCGTCGCCTGCAAGTGCTCGACGCCGAGCCGGAGCGTTACCTGACGGCCGACAAGCAGAACGTCAGCGTCGATTTCTTCGCCCTGGGCCGCATCGAGAATTCGCGTGCGTTCTACCGCGCCACCGGCGGCGACGAGGTCACCGCGGTCGAGCGCCTGGCGCCGATCATCAAGGACTCGCTGCGCAACGAAATCAATGCGCGCACGCTGCAGCAGGTGGTTTCCGGTGACCGCACCTCGGTGATCGGCAAGCAGCTGGTCGCGATCAATACGGGCGCGGCGACGCTGGGCGTGAAGATCGTCGACATCCGCATCAAGCGCATCGAGCTGCCGCAGGACAGCAACGTGGTCGGTTCGGTCTACAACCAGATGCGCAGCCAGCGTCTGCAGGTGGCCAGCCAGCTGCGCGCCGAAGGCGTCGAGCAGGCGCAGGCGATCCGTGCCCAGGCCGATCGCGAGAAGCTGGTGATCGTGGCCGAGGCCGAGCGCGATGCGCAGAAGCTGCGCGGCGAGGGCGATGCCGAGGCCACGCGCCTGTATGCGCAGGCGGCCAACAAGGATCCGTCGTTCTATGCGTTCCAGCGCAGCCTGGAGGCGTACCGCAAGGCGTTCGCCGACGGCGAGGGCGTGATCGTGCTCGATCGCGACGATCCGTTCCTGCAATACCTCAAGTCGGACCGCTGACCGGGCGCGCCTGAGCCATGGTGCTGGAGCTGGTGTCGGCGCTGTGCCTGGTGGCGGTGCTGGAGGGGTTGTTCCTCTTCATAGCGCCGCGTGGCTGGAAGCGTGCCGCCGAGCAGCTGCACGCGCTGCCGGACCGGCACCTGCGGGTGGTCGGGGCGGTGGTGGTGGGGCTGGGGCTGCTGTCTTTGTGGCTGGTGCGGCTCTAAATCAAAAGCCAGGTCTTCGGATTGGCGCCATGCGCTCGGGCCGGGGTGGGGATTGGGGTGAAGGCGAGGTGACGGTCCACCCGTCTGAATCTGTCCAATCCCGCTTTCGGGGTGGCCCCGGTACCCCAAAACCCGGATAATGCACAAAAGCCGGACGGGGCCCTGCGCCCCTCCGGCTTTCTTGCTGTTTGCGGGTCCTCGCGGCAGCCCGGCATTGCGCCGGTCCTCAATGCAACGGAGTCAGGAGCTTGGCAATGGGTCAGTCAGTCGTCGTTCTCGGTGCCCAATGGGGCGATGAAGGCAAGGGCAAGATCGTCGATCTGCTCACCAAGGAGATCGGCGCCGTCGTGCGCTTCCAGGGCGGCCACAATGCCGGCCACACCCTCGTCATCGGCGGCAAGAAGACCGTCCTGCACCTGATTCCGTCCGGCATCCTGCGCCCCGACGCGCTGTGCCTGATCGGCAACGGCGTGGTGCTGTCCCCGGCCGCGCTGCAGAAGGAAATCGGCGAGCTCGAGGGCAACGGTGTCGAAGTGCGTTCGCGCCTGAAGATCAGCCCGGCCACGCCGCTGATCATGCCGTACCACATCGCCCTGGATCAGGCCCGCGAGAAGGCCGCCGGCGGCAAGGCGATCGGCACCACCGGTCGCGGCATCGGTCCGGCCTATGAGGACAAGGTGGCGCGTCGCGGCATCCGCATCGCAGACCTGCATTACCCGCAGCAGCTCGCCGAGAAGCTGCGCAGCACGATGGACTACCACAACTTCGTCCTGACCAAGTACCTGGGCGTGGACGCGGTCGACTTCCAGCAGACGCTCGACGAGGCACTGGCCTTCGGTGAGTACGTCGAGCCGATGAAGTCCGACGTCGCCGGCATCCTTCACGAGCTGCGCAAGCAGGGCAAGCGCGTGCTGTTCGAAGGCGCTCAGGGTTCGCTGCTCGACATCGACCACGGCACCTATCCGTACGTGACCTCGTCCAACACCACCGTCGGTGGCGCGTATGCCGGCACCGGTGTGGGCGCGGACGCGATCGACTACGTGCTCGGCATCGCCAAGGCCTACGCCACGCGCGTCGGTGGCGGTCCGTTCCCGACCGAGCTCGACGACGAGGTCGGCCAGGGCCTGCGTGATCGCGGCGCGGAATACGGCGCCACCACGGGTCGTCCGCGTCGCTGCGGCTGGATGGACATCGTCGCGCTGCGTCGCGCGGTGGCCGTCAACGGCATCACCGGTCTGTGCATCACCAAGCTCGACGTGCTCGACGGCATGGAGAAGCTGAAGATCTGCATCGCGTACGAGTACCGCGGCAAGCGCACCGAGTACGCACCGCTCGACGCGGCCGGCTGGGAAGAGTGCACGCCGGTGTACCTGGAGTTCCCGGGCTGGGAAGAGAACACCCACAACGTCACCGAGTGGGACAAGCTGCCGGCTGCCGCACGCGCCTACCTGCGCGCGCTGGAAGAGCTGGCCGGCTGCCCGCTGGCGATCGTCTCGACCGGTCCGGACCGCGACGCGAACATCGTGCTGCAGGATCCGTTTGCCTGATCGAGTTGCGTGATCAGACTTGCCTGAGCACAGGAAAAAGCCCCGCGAATGCGGGGCTTTTTTTGTTCCAAGGAACACGTCAGGCCAGCGTACGCAGCAGCGGCTCCCGATCCCATTGCCGGGTCCTGGCGGCGGCAATGAACGCTTCGCGATCGTTTGCCATCACCACGCCGGCATCCTCGTCGATGCCGCCCGCCTGCAATAGGGCGGTTGCGCCCACGTCGAAGGCTATGGCCTTGAGATGGCCATAAGCATCGCGGACGAAGTCCACCGCGGCGGCTTCCTGCGCCAACAGTTCGCCACCTTCGTCAGACAACACGATCGCCACCGCGTCGAACACCAGCGACGGCGTGCCTGCCAGCTGGCCATCGGCGGCGAGCGGCTTGCCATTGTCCAGGGTGACGCCGCCGACCCTGGGCGCGACGATCTTCACCCGGGCTCCGGCGTCTTCTGCGGCCTTGCGCAGGTTGCGCACCGTGTTGGCACTGGAGCCGTCGTTGACCAGGATGCCGATGACGCGGCCGACCAGCGTGTCCTTCATCTTGCCAATGATCTGCAGGGCAGGGGAAGGCTTCATGTCGATCGGCGCCACGGCCGCCGCCGGCGCCGGAGGAATCTGCGCCATGCCCAGCCCGGTGGCAACGCGCCTGGCCAACTCCGGATCGACGTGACGCAGGTGACCCACCATCGCGGCACGCACGTGGACTGTCTCCACCTTCGACAGTTCGAATACCAGAGCCGAGGCGATGTGCGCCTGTTCCGGCGGCGTCTGGCTGCGGAAGAACAGGCGCGCCTGGCTGTAATGGTCTGCAAAGGTGTCGGCTCGGATCCTTCCCTTGTCCTCCGCCTCGGCGGGAGTTGCGTGGCTGCTGAAGCCTGCGGTCGTCTCCCTTGGCGTGTCGGGCTGCAGCGAGCTGGGCTCGTAACTTACGCGGCCATGCGGCACCGCCATCTGCATGTGTCCGTCGCGCTGCAGATTGGCGAAGGGGCATTTGGGCGCGTTGACCGGGATCTGGTGGAAGTTTGGCCCGCCCAGGCGCAGCAACTGCGTGTCCAGATAGGAGAACAGGCGTCCCTGCAGCAGCGGATCGTTGCTGAAATCGATACCCGGCACGATGTTGGCCGGGCAGTAGGCGACCTGTTCGGTCTCGGCAAAGAAATTGTCTGGCCAGCGATCCAGCACCATGCGTCCGATGATCTGCAGTGGCACCAGTTCTTCGGGGATCAGCTTGGTGGCATCGAGATGATCGAATGGGAAGCGGTCGGCCTGCTCCTGGGTGAACAATTGCACGCCGAAATCCCACTCCGGGAAATTTCCCGACTGGATCGATTCGAACAGATCGCGGCGGTGGAAATCCGGGTCGGCGCCGGCCAGCTTCACCGCTTCGTCCCATACCGTGGATTGCAGTCCCAGCCGGGGGCGCCAATGGAACTTCACGAAGGTGCTCTCGCCTTTGCGATTGATCAGACGGAAGCTGTGGATGCCAAAGCCTTCGATCATCCGCAAGGAGCGCGGGATGGTCCGGTCCGACATGGCCCACATGATCATGTGCATCGCTTCGGGTGTGAGCGATATGAAATCCCAGAATGTGTCGTGCGCCGACGCCGCCTGGGGGAAACCGCGATCAGGCTCCATCTTCACCGAGTGGATCAGGTCCGGAAACTTGATCGCGTCCTGGATGAAGAACACCGGAATGTTGTTGCCGACCAGATCCCAGTTTCCCTCCTGGGTATAGAACTTGACGGCGAAGCCACGCACGTCTCGCGGCGTGTCCACCGAGCCGGCACCGCCAGCCACGGTGGAGAAGCGGGTGAACACAGGCGTGCGCACGCCCACCTCGGTCAGCAGCCGGGCCGTGGTGTAGCGCTGCAGGGACTTGCTCAGTTCGAAGTAACCGTGGGCACCGGAACCGCGCGCATGCACGATGCGCTCGGGGATGCGCTCGTGATCGAAGTGGGTGATCTTCTCCCGCAGGACGAAGTCCTCCAGCAGGCTCGGGCCACGATGCCCGGCGCGCAGGGAGTTCTGGTTGTCGGAGACGGGGATGCCCTGGTTGGTGGTCAGCGCCGGATGCGTGCCGCCGCTGCGCTGGTGCAGCTCGTCGCCATTGCCGCGTCGGTCGGCAGCGGATCTGGCGTCGCTCCTGACTGCACCGGGACGTTTGCGAGGGGTGGTCTTCTTCTTCGTCGCCATTGCTCCACTCCAGTCGACTCCGGGCTTGTCGTGATGTTGGCGACGGCGGAGTGAATGGTGTGTCTATCGCCTTAACGCGCGCGCCTTAACGCGCGCATCGCCTGGTGCGAACCTGACTGCAGTCAGGCTGCCCAGGTGCGATCCTGCCCCTGCAGGCGGCCCAGGAGCAGTTCTCCATGTCCACCCGTCTTGTCCGGAAGGTTCCGCACGCTCGCGTTGGTTGCGCCGGCTGGTCCATTCCTGCCGCGAACCGCGACGCGTTCGGCCAAGGCGACAGCGTTCTCTCGCGCTATGCGACGGTGTTCGACGCCGTCGAAATAAATTCCTCTTTCTACCGGCCCCATCAACGCAGGACGTACGAGCGTTGGGCAGCGAGCGTCCCGGCGTCGTTCCGGTTCTCGGCCAAAGTGCCAAAGAGCATTTCCCACGTTGCACGGCTGCGTGGCACCGCGGGATTGCTGGATCGCTTCATCGCGGAAGTGACCGGACTCGGAGATCGTCTGTCGGTCTTGCTGCTGCAATTGCCGCCAAGTCTCGATTTTCATGCGCGCGATGCGGGTGCCTTCTTGCGCACGCTCAGGGAGCGGTGGACGGGTGGGTGCGTCTGCGAGCCGCGCCATTCCAGCTGGTTCACGGCGCAGGCGCGCGATAGCCTGGCCGAGTTCGACATGGGCATGGTTGCTGCAGACCCGCCACCGTGCGATGAGGCGCGCGTACCGGCGGAAGGATCGTTCCGATACTGGCGTCTGCATGGATCGCCGAAGATGTACTACAGCGGCTACTCGCAGGACGACCTTGCCGGGCTCGCTGGCCAGGTGTCGCGCGTTTCGATGGCTCAGCCGCCGTGGGTGATCTTCGACAACACGGCCGCAGGGCGCGCAGTTCCGGATGCGCTGGCGCTGCGGGAACTGCTGTTCGTCAGTGCTCCGGAAAGAGCAGAGTGAAGGCGAACCGCAGGCCCCATTCGGCGCCGCTGTCGGGAGCTTCGAGGTAATAGCGGACGCCGCCCTGGTAGCTGACGAGCTGCTTGCCGATCTTGCTGACCTTGCTGTAACCAAAGTTGATAGGCACCGTCCATTGCTCGGATTTCCAGTCGTACGTCGACTCCAGGTTGACGGTGACAGTCCGGCCCTCACCCAGGCCCTTCGACACGAACGGCTGCAGGAACGTGTTGCTGATGTCGGCGCGATTGTCGCCGCCGCCGAACGACCAGACATGGTTCACCAATGTGCCGAAGGTCCAGCCGGCATGGGTCTGCTTGAGCACGACGGCGGTCGGTCCCGCGCCCCACTGGTTCGCGCCGAGCAGGTCGTTGCTCGCGGTGGGCAGGTTCAATACCGGCCCCACGCCCCAGACCCAGCCCGAGCTGGTCGGCGCCTTGGGCGAGAAGAACAAGGACTGCAATATGTCGCCCGAGCCGAACTGGCTGCCCGCGCCCGGGAAGATGTCGTCCTGGTAGGCGATCGGAATGATCGTGCGTGAAATCAGGTTCCACTTTTCGCTGATCGAGACCGGAATCACCGGCTGCACATTGAGCAAGGCCTTGCTGCCGTCATCGGCGGGCCCGATGCCGTCGTCGTAGTTGAACTGCAGCGGCACGCTGATCAGGTTGGCGACGGGATTGGAAAGCTGTTTGGCAAGTTCGTCGGCGTCCTGCGCGTGCGCGGGGCGGACGATCGATGATGCGCCCAGTACGAATGCAACTGCCGCTCGGAGCGCCATCATGAAGGAGTCCCTCGCCATCGGGTCGTGCCGGTTGGCGGATCGTACTAGCGGTGCCGTGCGGGGGCTCTCACAGAAAAATCACGTCGCCAGAAGGTGTTTCCAGCTTCAACGCCCCCCGGCGCGCGATCAACCTCCGAACGACACGCCGGCAGTCAACAACGCTGCCCCCCTGCGCAACCGGCGTCACTCGTGCTTGTGCGGCCGGTGAGCCGGCGCCGCGCCCTCCTGCAACGGCACACCTTCCCAGTGCGCCGGCGCAACCATCTTCGGCAGCTCCGGATCGGCCTCGTAGTTCGGCGACATGATCTGCACGCCAGCCGCATTGAACTCGTCCTGGATGTGGGAGTGCAGCTCGGTCAGCACGAACGGCCGCAGGAACGGCTCCAGGATCCGCGCGCGCAGCTTGTACTCGACATAGAAGTCCGACAGCGCCGTCTGCAGCACGTAAGGCGCCGGGGTCTGCTGGATCTTCGCGGTCTTGGCAGCGGCGTCGAGCAGCAACCGGTGCACCTGCCGCCACGGCGAGTCGTAACCGATAGTCACGCCGGTCTCCAGCCACAGGCCGGGGCCGTCGGGATTGCGTGAGTAGTTGTGCAGCTGGCCGCCGAGCACGACGTTGTTGGGGATGCTGATCTCCACGCCCATCAGGTTACGCAGCCGCGTGGTGAACAGGCCGATCTGCAGGACCTGGCCGTCAACATCTCCGATCCGCACCAGGTCGCCGATCGCCATCGTGCGCGCATACAGCAGGGTGAAGCCGCCCGCAGCCTGGCCGACGATGCTCGACGCGCCGAGCGAGATCATCAGGCCGACCAGCACGCTCAGGCCCTTGAATGCGTCGGTCTGGGCACCGGGCAGGTAGGGGTAGGCCATGGCCACCGCGAACAGCCAGATCACCGCCACCAGCAGCTTGCGCGTGGGTTCGGCGAGCTGGTCGTCGATGCCGAACAACTGGAAGCGACCGCTCTGCACGGCGCGGAACGTCATGCCCAGGGTCTGCGTCAGCACGCGGGCCAGGAACAGGATCACGAACGCCGCGACCAGGCCGGGCACCGCCGCTGCAATGGCCTGGCCCCACGACGAGAACAGGTCGACGATCCAGCCGGTCATGCGCTGCGACCACGGCTGGGTGAAGCCGAACTGGCCCAGCACATAGCGCAGCCACTCCTCCAGCACCAGCAGCGCGACCAGCCACAACACCAGGCGCTTGAGCCAGTTGACGAAGGTGCGCATGCTGGTGACGACGTGGCGCGTGGATTCCTGGCGCAGCGTTTGCACCCGGCCTTCGATCCAGCGCTGGAAGCGCGATTCGACCTGCCGGCGCAACCACAGCAGCACCAGCATCACCAGCGCGGCGATGACCGTTGCCATCAGGCACTTGAGGATGGCGTTGATCAGTTGGCGCGGCGCGTGGTCGCGTTCGGCGGCCGCCACGGCCTGGCCCAGGTTGCGCGCGATCCGGGCGCGCGCCTGGTCCATCGTCTCGTGGTTGAGCGCGTCCAGATCGTCGGGCGTGACCATCCCCACCAGTTGCCCGCCCAGCATCAGCATCGAACCCTGCGGGATGTTCTGGAACTCGACCTTCGGCGTCCCCGGCAACTGCACCACGCGCTCGATGTTGGCTTCGGCGGTGCGCGCGCGCAGCTCGGGCGAACGGCCGAGGAAGGTGCTGCGCAGGGTCAGGATGTCGCGGTTGAAGAACTTGACCGTGGCTTCGGCCGCCGGCGGCGGGGCGGCATCCGCATCGGCAGGGGCGGTGACGTCGTCCAGCGTCGGCAGCGCCGCGTTCGCCGACAGCGCCAGCGCCATGCCCGCGATCAGCATCGTTGCGAGCAGCACCGCGCGCAGGTGCCGGACCGGACCGGGCCGCAAAGCAAGACCGTTTGCTGTGCTCATGAAAGTCCTGGCGTTGGCATCCCCGGGGGCGCATGGCCACGCCACCCGCGACCCCGTACCCGCGGCGGCACGCCATGTTTACCGCACAACGACGTCAAGGGCGCGTCGCGGCGGCCAGGCGGCCTCAGTCGATCCGGTAGACGCGCGCCTTGGGCAGGTCCTCGTCGACCTGCAGGAACCAGCGGCCGGCAATGCCAGGCACCACCACTATTTCCGGGGCATCCAGCGGTGTGCGCAGTTTCCCGCTGCCCTTGAGCACCTTCCATTGCTGGCCGTTCTCGAGCTCGAACACGGTGCCCGGCTCCCAGCTCGCGACCGATCCCTTGAGCCGGCTGCGGATCGGCTGGCCGCCCAGTTCGCTGGCTTCGTGCTGCGCTGCGGCTTCTTCCTGCGCCGCACGGGGCGCGACCGCTGCAGCAGGTGCCGGCGACGCGGCCGCTCCCTGCACGGGAGCCTCCCGCAGCATCCGGTTCAGGGTTTCCAGCTGGGGCGGCGACAGGCCCACTTCGCGCAGCTGCGCGGCGCTGAGGCGTTGCTCGATGGGGACATAGGCCTGCTGGGCCGCTGCTGCCACCGGAACGAGCAGCGCCAGGGCCAGCGCTGCGGCCAGTCTCATGGAATTGACCTGCATGGAGCCTCCACCGTTCGGGGTCGCCCGATGATGCCAGCGCCGCAAGACAGGCGGGTGTAATCGCCGCCCGGGCGCCCCAGCGTGCCTCCGCGGCGGCAATGTGAACCAGGGTCGATCCGGCATGACTTCCGGTTCTGGTCAAACGGCCCAATTTGCGATCAGCTCCCAAGCGGGCAGGACCGGCACAGCGGGTTCAAATTGGCAGGACCGGCAAAGCCGGTTCGAAGCGGGCAGGACCGGCACAGCCAGTCTGGGGCAAGTTGCCGCATGGGACGCAGCAACCGCCGCCGCCAACCCAGTACAGGCCCGCGAGGGCCGTTCATACCGTTATTCATTTGGGGAAGTTGATGCGTCGTTTTCTGGTTTCCGCGATCGCGCTGGCACTGGCCGGCACCTGTGTCACCGCCATGGCTGCTGCACCGATGTCCACGTCCACTGTCCAGTCGTCCACCACCACGCAATTGCCGCGCAACGTCCGGCCGACGCACTACGACGTGGCGATCACGCCGCATGCGCAGTCGCTGACGTTCGACGGCCAGGTGACGATCACCCTGGACGTGCTCGAGCCGACCGCGAGCATCACCCTGCAGGCGATCGACATGACCTTCGCCTCGGTCAAGCTGACGCCGGCCAGCGGCAAGGGCAAGGCCGCCGCCCCGAAGGTCGCCGTCGATGCCGACGCACAGACCGCCACCTTCACCTTCGACAAGCCGCTCGCCGTGGGCAGCTATCGCCTGGCGATGGACTACGCCGGCAAGATCGGCACCCAGGCCAACGGCCTGTTCGCGATCGACTACGACACCAAGGCCGGCAAGAAGCGCGCGCTGTTCACCCAGTTCGAGAATTCCGATGCGCGACGCATGATCCCCTCGTGGGACGAGCCGTCGCACAAGGCCACCTTCACCCTCGAAGCAACCGTGCCGAGCGGCGAGATGGCGGTCAGCAACATGCCGGCCACCGCGACCACCGATGCAGGCAACGGCATGACCCGCGTGCGCTTCGCGCAGTCGCCGAAGATGTCGACCTACCTGCTGTTCTTCAGCGTCGGCGAGTTCGACCGCGCCACCGCCAAAATGGGCGACACCGAGGTCGGCGTGGTCACACAGAAGGGCGTGGTCGACCAGGCGCGCTTCGCGCTGGCTTCCTCGGTCGATGTGCTGCGCGAATACAACGACTACTTCGGCACGCCTTACCCGCTGCCCAAGCTCGACAACGTCGCCTCGCCCGGCGCCAGCCAGTTCTTCAGCGCCATGGAAAACTGGGGCGCGATCTTCACCTTCGAACACACCCTGCTGCTCGACCCGGGCTTCTCGACCCAGTCCGACAAGCAGCGCGTGTTCTCCGTCGCCGCGCACGAGATCGCCCACCAGTGGTTCGGCGACCTGGTGACGATGAGCTGGTGGGACGACCTGTGGCTCAACGAAGGCTTCGCCACCTGGATGGCCTCGCGCACCACGCAGAAGCTGCATCCGGAATGGAACACGCGCCTGTACTCCGTGTCGGGCCGCGAAGGTGCGATGAGCCGCGATGCGGTGGCCACCACCCATCCGGTGGTGCAGCACGTGGAAACCGTCGAGCAGGCCAGCCAGGCCTTCGACGCGATCACCTACCAGAAGGGCGGCGCGGTGATCCGCATGCTCGAAGGCTACGTCGGCGAAGACGCGTGGCGCGAGGGCGTGCGCAACTACATGAAGGCGCATGCCTACGGCAACACGGTGTCGGACGATCTGTGGAAGCAGGTGCAGTCCGCCGCCGGCAAGCCGATCCTCGATATCGCCCACGATTTCACCCTGCAGCCGGGCATCCCGATGATCACCGTCGAGTCGGCGACCTGCAGCAACGGCAAGACCACGCTCAAGCTGAGCCAGGGCGAGTTCACCAAGGACCGTCCCGGCAAGCAGCCGTTGTCGTGGCGCGTGCCGGTGATCGCGCAGTCCGTGGGCGGCGAGCCGGTGCGCACGATAGTCGAGGGCGGTTCCGGTTCGCTCGACGTGCCCGGTTGCGGCCCGGTCGTGGTCAATGCTGGCCAGAGCGGCTACTACCGCACGTTGTACTCGGCGCAGCAGTTCGCATCGATCCGCGATGGTTTCGCCAAGCTCGAGCCGATCGACCAGCTCGGCCTGATGAGCGACACCTGGGCGCTGGGCATGGGCGGTCTGCAGTCGCCGGCCAACTACCTGGATCTGGTCAAGGCCACGCCGGCCGGCGCCGACCCGCAGATCTGGGAGGATATCGCCGGCAAGCTCGACGGCCTCAACGACTACTACCAAGGTGACGTCGCGCGCCAGACCCGCTTCCGCCGCTTCGCCATCGCCCAGCTGGCGCCGGTGTTCGCGCGCGTTGGCTGGAACGAAAAGCAGGGCGAATCCGATCCGGTCAAGATCCTGCGCACGCACCTGATCGAGACGCTCAGCGCGCTGGGCGACGACAAGGTGGTGGCCGAGGCGCGCCGTCGCTACGCCGCGCAGGACAAGGATCCGGCGGCCATGCCGGCGGCGCTGCGCAAGACCATCCTCGGCGTTGTCGCGTATAACGCCGATGCCGCAACGTGGGACAAGCTGCACGCCGAAGCGAAGGCTGAAACCACGCCGCTGATGAAGGACGAGCTGTACCAGATGCTGTCCTCGACGCAGGACCAGGCGCTGGCGCAGCGCGCACTCGATCTGGCCCTGACCGACGAACCGGGTGCGACCAACAGCGCCGGCATGATCCGCGCCGTCGCCTCGCAGCACGCGGACCTGGCGTTCGATTTCGCGATCGCGCACCTGGCCGATATCGACAAGCGCGTCGACTCGTCCTCGCGCAGCCGCTACTACCCGGGCCTGGCCAACCAGTCGCTGGATCCGGCGATGATCGGCAAGGTCCAGGCGTACGCCGAACAGCACCTGGCCGCCGGTTCCCGCCGCGACGCCGATACCGCGGTCGCCAACGTGACGTACCGTCTGAAGGTGCGCAACGAGCGCCTGCCGGACGTGGATGCCTGGTTGAAGAAGCACGGCAGCTGACGCCTGCATCGAGCCCCTCTCCCGCGCGCGGGAGAGGGGTTGGGGTGAGGGTGTGCGTCCAAGTGGTCGTTGCATCGCGTCCGTTCTGTCGTTGCATCGCGCCCACTCCGCCGTGGCGCCGTCCGCCGGGCCGGGGATTGCTCCGCCCCTTAGTCGGACATCCTTGTCCGATGCGGGGCGCGGGACATCCATGTCCCGCTGCGGATCAATCCCCGGCCCGTCGAACGACGCTTCAGTAATTCATTGCCCGGTCTTCGTCCGAAAGCCGTCCGGAAAGCCGTCGTTCCCACCTTCGCGGGAATGACGGGCGCGCGTCTTTTCTTTTTGAACCACTGGATCCTTTCGCGGGCGTTCGGGACCGAGCTCACCGAGCGGACGCGCGAATGAGTAGGGCACGGACACCGCCCTTGATCGCTGCAGCCCGAGTCCCACCGTTGCAGCCCAGCCACGCGGACAGCGCACGAGCGCCAACACGCGAAGTCAATGAAACGGCTGCAACTTCGGCAAGGAGGGGGTGGGGTGTATTCCGTGAACGATTAACGGAGCGAAGCGGAGGTTCACGGAATGCACCCCACCTCCTCCCCCACTGACCACGCGTGCAAAACAACAACGGGCCCAAGCGGCCCGTTATCCCTCACCCCAACCCCTCTCCCGCAAGCGGGAGGGGCTCAAGACGCAGCCTCAAGGATCGAAGAGAGCTCGCGCGCAAGCTGCGCATGATCGATCGGCTTGCGCAGGACCGTGCGCAGCATGTTGGACGGCAGCGGCTGCTCGCCGACGCGGTCGGCCAGGCCCGTATAGAGCAGCACCGGCAACTGCGGCGCGACCGACTGCAGCGACTGCGCCAGCTGGATGCCGGTGATCGACGGCATCGAATGATCGGTGATCAGCAACTGGTAGTGCGCTGGCGATTGCCGCACACGTTCCAGCGCCTGCGCCGGAGCGGCAACGAAATCGGCTTCCACACCCCAGCCCGACAACAGCTCGCACATGAACTCCCCGACACTGCGCTCGTCGTCCACCACCAGAACGCGCCCCTTCAGACGCGGATGCGCCGACGGCGTGCTCGCACGTTGCTGGCTCACGACCTCGTCCGCGTCCACCTCGCACACAGGCAACAACACCCGGAACGTGGTGCCGCGCCCCGGTTCCGACTCGACCAGCAGATGACCACCGTGCTCATGCACGATGCCGTGCACGGTGGCCAGGCCCATGCCCGCACCCTTGCCCGGCGGCTTGGTGGAGAAGAACGGATCGAAGATGCGCTCCAGCACGGCCGGCTCGATGCCCGGGCCCGTGTCGGCGATGGCAATTTCGACGTAGTTGCCGCATACCGGCTGCTGGCAGGCACTGCATAACCGCCCGTCCTCCCTCGCATCGCGCAACGCGATCTGCAGCCGGCCCGCGCCCTGCATCGCATCGCAGGCGTTCAGGCACAGGTTGAGCATGACCTGGCCGAACTGCACCGGATCGAAGCTCACCGCACCGACGCCCGCCACCACGTCGACGTCCACATCGACATCGCACGGAATGCTCGGGCGCAGCACCGCCAGGTTCTGCTCGATGCACTGGGCGGGGTCGAGCACGCGCGGCTCGCCCTTCTGGCCGCGGCTGAACATCAGCATCTGCTGGATCAGATCGCGTGCGCGCTCGCACGATTGCAGCGCGTGTTCCAGATAGCCGCCCAGGCGCGCGTCGCCGCCGCCGACGCTGCGCTCGGAAGCCAGTGCCACATAACCCATGATGCTGGCGAGCAGGTTGTTGAAGTCGTGGGCGATGCCGCCGGTGAGGTGCCCCAGCGCCTCCATCTTCTTGGCCTGCAGCAGCTGCGACTCGAGCCGGCAGCGGCTCTGTTCGGCATCGATGCGCTCGGTGATGTCGCGCAGGTAGCCGATGAAGATCCGCCCCGACGGGCTCTCGTCCACGCCGATGGCCAGTTCTGCCGGGAACTCGCTGCCGTCGGCGCGCAGCGCAGTGACTTCCAGTCGCCGTTGCAGGTACGGCCCGGGACCACCGGACAGGAAGCGCTGCATTCCCTGGCGGTGACGCTCGCGGTAGCGCTCGGGGATGATCAGCTCGGCCAGCGACTGACCGAGCGCCTCGCGCTCGCGGTAACCGAAGCAGGTCTCCGCGGCCGGATTGAACTTGATGATGGTGCCGTGCTCGTCCATGGCGATGATGCAGTCCAGCGCCGCGTTGACCGTGGCGCGCAGGTGCTCGGCATTGCGCTGCGCGGCCTCTTCGGCGAGCTTGCGTTCGGTGATGTCGCGCATGAAGGCCAGGATGCGCGGCTCTCCGCCGATGTTGGCCGACTTCAGGAACACCTCGTCCCAGTGCAGGCTGCCGTCCTTGTTGCGACGGCGCCATTCGAAGCGTGCAGAGCCGTGTTCGCGTGCGATCTCAAGATGCGCGGCGGCGTCGGCTCCGGTGTAGGGCGGCTCGCCGGAGCCGAGCTTGTCGACGGCAATGTGCAGCAGTTCGTCGTGGCTGTAGCCGGAGGTCGAGCAGGCCTTCGGATTGACGTCGACGATGCGGTCGGCGGCCTGGTCGTAGA
The DNA here is from genome assembly GCF_052113485.1 of Lysobacter sp. TAF61. NCBI lineage: Bacteria > Pseudomonadati > Pseudomonadota > Gammaproteobacteria > Lysobacterales > Lysobacteraceae > Lysobacter > Lysobacter sp. TAF61. Next base: position 122,879 of record NZ_JBFRDH010000007.1, on the reverse strand, counting down.
CTATGATCGCGTCCTCGCTGGCCTCGAAGATCTGCCGGTAGCTGACCTGCGAGGCCAGCAGCGCGGCATCGGCGCGCTGGCGCTCGATCTCCGCGGATGCACGCACGGCGAAGATCTTCATCACCGACTCGATGAACTCGGCCTGCTCCAGCGGGCGGCGCGAGACGATCGAGATCAACCCCAGTGGCCGGCCCTGGGTGTCGGTGAGCGGATAGCCGGCATAGCCCTCGGCACCCAGTTCGATGAAGTCGTCATCGAGCGGGAACAGGTTGCCCAGTCCCGCCGGGTAGATGCGGAAGCCATGGCCGACGACCGTGTCGCAGGCGGTATTGGCCAGGGCGTAGTCGAAGTTCTCGCGCGGCGCGCCGTCGGCGACGAAGGACAGCACCCGCATCATGCCCGGGTCCTCCTCGCGCATCTCGGCGATGAAGGCCACGTCGACGTCGACGATCGCACCCAGGTACCGCGACAGCTCCACGAACAGATCGCGCCCGCGCGCGCTCGACACCGCCAGCGCGGAGCTGCTCAGTGCCGTTTCGATCTGCTTGCGCCGGGTGATGTCGGTGGCGATGCCGCAGACGGCGTACGGCATGCCATCCACATCCAGCAGCGGGAACTTGGCCGCAAGGTACGTGCGCTGTTCGCCAGCGAAGACACCGCTCTCCTCGAACTCCATCGCGCGCGCCTCCATCAGCACGCGCATGTCGTTGCGGCGCAGGCCCGCGGCCTGTTCGGCGGGGAAGAGGTCGCGGTCGCTGCGGCCGATGATCGCCGTCGCGTCCTGGCCGGTCAGGCGTTCGAACTCGCGGTTGACGAACAGGTAGCGGCCGCCGCGGTCCTTGGCGAACACCGCCGCCGAGGTGTTGTCGAGCACCTGCTGCAGGCGCAGCTCGCTGTCGCGCAGTGCGCGCTCGCGTTCGGCGGCGAGATCGAGCGCGGCATTCCGGGAGGGAAGGTCGCCGGGCGTCATGACAGTGCTCCGCAGCAGGCGTTGATCGAGTATAGGAGGGCGCAACATCGCCGCGGCCCACTGTTACGCGGCAGAAACAATTCCGCCCGCGACGGTTACGTGGAGGGCGCGAACATGTAGCCGACGCCGCGAACCGTGCGGATCGCGCGCGGGTTGTCCGGGTCGACCTCCACCTTGCGCCGCAGCCTGGCGATGCGGATGTCGATGGAGCGGTCGAACGGCTCCCATTCACGATTGTGGGTGAGGGTCAGGATCTGGTCGCGCGAGAGCGCCTTGCCGGGGTGCTCGTAGAGCACGCGCAACAGGTCGAACTCCATGTGCGTGACCATCACTTCCAGTCCGTCGGCGTCGAACACCTGGTGCGCATCGAGGTCGAGCGTGCAGCGGCCGAAGGGGACGCGGCGGCCGGGACTGCTCGCCACGGGCGCTTCCGGCCGGGCCTGGATGCGCCGCAGCACGCTCTTGATGCGCGCCAGCAGCTCGCGCGGGTCGAATGGCTTGGCGACGTAGTCGTCGGCGCCGATTTCCAGCCCGACGATGCGGTCGATCACGTCGCCCGAGCCGGTGACCATGATGATGCCCACGTCGTAACGCTCGCGCAGGAACCGCGCCAGGCTCAGGCCGTCCTCGCCGGGCAGGCGGATGTCGAGCAGGACGATGTCCGGGGCCTCGCGTTCGAGTTCTGCGCGCATGGCGGTGCCGTCGCCGGCCTGCAGCGCACGGAAGTCATGCGTGCTCAAGGCCTCCACGAGCATCTCGCGGGTCGCCTGATCGTCGTCGACCACCAGCACACAGGGCGTATGCGCCATCACCGGCTCCTGCTTCCACAGTTACTGCACTGCAAGTATCGGCCGTCGTTACCCGCTGTTACAAACCCGCCGCGGGAGGACATCGGATCGATACGCGCGCTTTCTAGATTGGTCCCCATGCCGCCGGATTGGCCGACGGCACTTCCGAGAGGAACAGGGAGACCGTCATGAGCCGTTGCCCGCTTGCCCTGGATAGCAATCGCCTGCGCCGCCAGGTCCGCGCTGTCTACGAGCGCGTCGCCCGTGACCCGGCCAGCGGCTTCCATTTCCATACCGGCGCCGCCTATGCGGTTCAGCGGCTGGGTTACGACGAGGCGGCGCTGGCGGCACTGCCGACGGTGTGCACCGAGCGCTTTGCCGGTGTCGGCAATCCGTTCCGGATTGGCACGATCCCTGCCGGCGCCGTGGTGCTCGACCACGCCTGCGGCGCCGGCATGGACCTGCTGCTGGCCGCACGCGCGGTCGGTCCGCGGGGCCGGGCGATCGGCATCGACCTGACGGCGGCCATGCGCGCCTGCGCGATCGCGGCTGCGGCGGAAGCGGGGCTGCTGGATCGGGTGGAACTGCATGAGGGCACCTTCGAGGACCTGCCGGTTGCCGACGCCAGTGTCGACATCCTGATCTCAAACGGAGTTCTCAACCTCGCACCGGACAAACCGCGGGTGATGTCGGAGGTGATGCGCGTGCTGCGTCCCGGCGGCGCCCTCTACCTGGGCGACGTGGCGGTCGATCGCGAGCTGGCCGCAGGCGCCCGCGCCAACGCCGACCTGTGGGCCGCCTGCATCGGTGGCGCCTCGACCGAAACGGCGCTGCTGCAGTTCATCACCGACAGCGGCCTGCAGCGTGCGCGCGTGTGCGAGCGCTTCGAGGCCTTCGCCGGCACCGGCATCGACCGCAAGTTCCATGGCCGCCTGCATGCCTATGGCGTCAACGTCCACGCGGTCAAGCCGCACGCGCTCGGCGCGAAGAAATCACCGGCCTGAAGCCGGCAACCCAGGCGCCCGTGTCGGGTGCCACCCACCGGAGAACCACCATGCTCAGGAAGTACGTCATCGAAAGAAACATCAGCGGCATCGGCAAAGAGCCCTACGAAGCCCTGTGCGACGTCGCCCAGCGCTCCAACGAGGTGCTCGACCAGCTCGGCACCGGCGTGCAGTGGCTGCACTCGTATGTGGCCAACGACAAGACCTACTGCGTCTACCTGGCCAGTGACGAGTCGTTGATCCGCGAACACGCGCAGCGTGCCGGGTTCCCCGCTGATGCAGTCGCCCAAGTGCAGTCGGTACTCGACCCGACCATGGCGCCTGCATGACCCGACTGCCGATTCATGCCGGTGCGCCGTTGGCATCAACGCCACCGGCATGAAGACGCAGCAGCACCTTTTCATCGCAATCGCAACGCATGGCCATAGCGGCCCCCGGCCCAGGGAAGCGGGCAGGGCATCGCCGTCCGGTCAAGAACAAAGGAATTGCCACCATGAACGTGATGACCCTGATCTCCGCACTGGCGATGGTCGCAGCCACCCATTCGATCGCGACGCGCGTGGTTTATGCGCAGCCCGTGGAGGATGGGGCAGCCCAGACGACGTCCAGTTCACTGCCGATCCATGACCTGCCGGGCGTGCGCGTTGTCGCCACGCTGGAACCGGAACCGGAACCGGAAACGGCTGCGGCGTCGGATGAAACCCTGGCGTCGGCTGATGAGCCGCGCGTGTTCGACCTGCCCACGGTGTACGTCTACGCCGATCACGTCTACGCAGATCACGCCCAGGACAAGCCGTACCGCACGGTGCGTTCGCGCACCGCGCTGGGCGTGCCGGGCGCACGCACCCGCCGCGGCGTGTCGCCGCAGCGCACGCTGGCTGGCGAACCGGTCGCGCTGCGCGCCAGTAACGATCGCGGCGATCGCTGGCAGGCGATCGCCTGTGTCGCCCGCATGCGCCTGTCGCGCGTGTGGCCGGTGTCGCGTTGCGACATCGCCGAAAACGCCCGCGCCATGGCCCGCGTCGGCTCCATGCTGGCCACCCTGTCAGCCCCCGTCCGACGACGTTGACCGGCCAACAAAAAAGGCCCCGCAATGCGGGGCCTTTTTCATGCAGCAACGAAGCCTTACGCCTCGACCACATCATCCTTGTACGCATCCACCGGAATGCACGCACACATGACGTTCTTGTCGCCGTAAACGTTGTCCACGCGCGCAACCGGCGGCCAGTACTTCTGCAGGCGCAGCGACGGCAGCGGGAACGCCGCCAGCTCGCGCGGATACGCATGGGTCCACTCGCTGGCCGTGACCGCGGTGGCGGTGTGCGGGGCGTTCTTGAGCGGGTTGTCCTCGCGGTCCAGCTTGCCGTCCTCGATCGCGCGGATCTCGTCGCGGATCTGGATCATCGCGTCGATGAAGCGGTCCAGCTCGTGCTGCGATTCCGACTCGGTCGGCTCGACCATCAGCGTGCCGGCGACCGGGAAGCTCAGGGTCGGGGCGTGGAAGCCGAAGTCGATCAGGCGCTTGGCCACGTCTTCGGCCGACACGCCGGTGGCGTCCTTGAGCGGGCGCAGGTCGAGGATGCACTCGTGCGCGACCAGACCATTGCGACCGGTGTAGAGCGTCTCGTAGTGCGGGGCCAGGCGGGTGGCGATGTAGTTGGCGTTGAGCAATGCCACTTGCGTCGCCTTGCGCAGGCCTTCGGCGCCCATCATCGTCACGTACATCCAGCTGATCGGCAGGATCGAAGCCGAACCAAAGCTCGCCGCCGACACCATGCCCACATCGCCCTCGCCACCGAACGTACGCGGCAGGAACGGCGCCAGGTGCGACTTCACCGCACACGGGCCTACGCCCGGGCCGCCGCCGCCGTGCGGAATGCAGAAGGTCTTGTGCAGGTTCAGGTGCGACACGTCCGAGCCCCACTTGCCGGGCTTGGCGACGCCGACCAGGGCGTTCATGTTGGCGCCGTCGGTGTAGACCTGGCCACCGTGCGTGTGCACGATCTCGCAGATCTTGACGATGTCTTCCTCGAACACGCCGTGCGTGGACGGGTAGGTGATCATCAGCGCGGCCAGGCGCTCGCTGTACTTCTCGGCGGCGCGCTGGATGTCATCGACATCGACGTTGCCGTTGGCATCGCACTTGGTCACCACGACCTGCATGCCGCACATCTGCGCCGAGGCCGGGTTGGTGCCGTGCGCCGATTCCGGGATCAGGCAGATGTCGCGGTGATCCTCGCCGCGCGAACGGTGGTAGGCGCGGATCGCCAGCAGGCCGGCGTACTCGCCCTGCGCGCCCGAGTTGGGCTGCAGGCTGACGGCGTCGTAGCCGGTGCACTCGACCAGCATCGCTTCCAGACCGTCGATCAGCGCCTTGTAGCCCTGCGCCTGCGTGGCCGGGGCCAGCGGGTGCAGGTTGCCGAACTCCGGCCAGGTCACCGGGATCATCTCGGCGGTGGCGTTGAGCTTCATCGTGCAGCTGCCCAGCGGGATCATGGTGCGATCCATCGCCAGGTCCTTGTCGGCCAGGGCGCGCATGTAGCGCAGCAGTTCGTGCTCGCTGTGGTGCGTGTTGAACACCGGATGGGTGAGGAACCCGCTGCTGCGCTTGAGACCGGCCGGCAGGGCCTCGGCGGTGGCGACGTCAAGTGCGTCGATGTCGCTGATGCTGGCGCCGAACAGCGCGGCCACGGCGATCACTTCGGCGCGGGTGGTGGTCTCGTCGAGGCTGATGCCGACGCTCTGGCCGTCGATGCGGCGCAGGTTGATGCGCGCGGCCTCGGCCTTGGCGTGGATCGCGGCGGCGTCGACGCCAACGATGTGCAGCGTGTCGAAGAAGTCCGGGCCCACCGTAAGGCCGGCCTGGCGCAGCGCGCCGGCCAGGATCGCGGCGAGGCGATGGGTGCGGCGGGCGATGCGGGTCAGGCCCTCGGGGCCGTGGTAGACCGCGTACATGCTGGCCATCACCGCCAGCAGCACCTGCGCGGTGCAGATGTTGGACGTGGCCTTCTCGCGGCGAATGTGCTGCTCGCGCGTCTGCAGCGTCAGGCGGTAGGCGGCCTTGCCCTCGGCGTCGATCGACACGCCGATCAGGCGGCCCGGCATCGAGCGCTTGTAGGCGTCGCGGCAGGCCATGAAGGCCGCGTGCGGGCCGCCGAAGCCGAACGGCACGCCAAAGCGCTGGGTGTTGCCGACGACGATGTCGGCGCCCCATTCGCCCGGTGCGGCGATCAGGGTCAGCGCGAGCAGGTCGGTGGCGACGGCAACCAGGCCGCCGCGCGCGTGCACGGCATCGGCCAGTGCCTTGTAATCGTTGACCTGGCCAAAGGTGTTCGGGTACTGCAGCAGCACGCCGAAGCTGTCGATGCTGATGGCTTCGGCGTCGTCGGCGACGACCAGCTCGATGTCGAGCGGCTCGGCGCGCGTGCGCAGCACTTCCAGCGTCTGCGGGTGCACGCCGCTGGAGACGAAGAACACATCGGACTTCGACTTGGACGAACGCTTGGCCAGGGTCATGGCTTCGGCGGCAGCGGTGCCTTCATCGAGCAGGGACGCGTTGGCGATCTCCATGCCCGTGAGGTCGGCGCACATCGTCTGGAAGTTGATCAGCGCTTCCATGCGGCCCTGCGAGATCTCCGCCTGGTACGGCGTGTAGGCCGTGTACCACGCCGGGTTCTCGAGGATGTTGCGCAGGATGACGTTGGGCGTGTGCGTGCCGTAGTAGCCCTGGCCGATGAAGCTGCGGAAGACCTGGTTCCGGTCGGCGATCGCGCGGATCTTGGCGATGGCCTCGACCTCGGTGATCGGCGCCGGCAGGGCCAGCGGCGACGGCGACTTGATGTTGGCCGGCACGATCGCGTCGGTCATCGCATCGAGCGAGTCGAAGCCGACCACGCCCAGCATCTGTGCGATTTCGGCGTCGTTGGGGCCGATGTGGCGCTCGAGGAACGCGTCGTGGTGCTCGAGATCAAACAAGCTCACGGCGGAGGAAGCAGGGGTCTTCTGGCTCATGCAGGGCATCCGGTTTGGCTCGATGGGAGCCGGGCGTGCGCGCGCAGCGCACTTGGAGTGCCCCTCTGTCCTTTTGCCTGAGAGTTTGGAAGCGCGGGGTCGGGGGAGGTGAACCCCGCTTGGCTTCTTGCCCCTTCGGCGCCGGGTGACCCGCAAGGGGTTTCCGGTCTCTCCAGAGTTTGAGCCGACGGCGGTAATGGGGCCTGAGCGATTCCGGGCGTTTGCGCCTTCGGCAGCGGATCCGGCCGTTCAGGCTGGTCCGCTTCTCCCACCGTCTGCTTGTGCCGGCAATTATAGGGCATGGCCCGGGCCCGGAGGAGGCGGGCTGCGGCCCCTGCACCGGGGGCGCGGCGGCCGGAATGCCGGCTCGCACGTCGCCGCCGGGACAACTCAGACAAATCTCATATCCCCGGCGAATCAGAGACCTAGGATGCACCCCGCGTTGCAGCCCCCGCTCAACGGGCACTTCGCATTCCTGGATCCCGATCGTGAACAAGACCCACCGTCCCGCCTCCCATGCCGCGTCCGGCTTCCGCGGGGGCGCAAAGGGCCGGGCCGGCCGGGCCGGTCTACTCACCCTGGTCGTCTGCTTGCTGGTTGTGCCGGGCGGTGCATCGGCGGACCCGGCAACAGCCGATTTCCGCGTGGTGCCGGCCGGCAGCAGCGACGAAGCAACGGCGACGATCGTGCTGCAGACCGCCGCGGCCGGGTTGGGCGCACCGCCGCGCACGCTCGACGACGTCAATCGCTGGTCCGAACAGCTCACCGTCGCCTTGCGCCAGGGCGGGTTCCCGATCGCGCAGGTGCTGATGACCGAAGACGACTGGCGCCGTGCCGATGCCGGCGGCGCGCCGGTGTTCATCGCCTATCCCGGGCGCATCCGCAACATCGTGGTCAACAACACCTCGCGCATGCACCAGGACCGGCTGCAACGCGTCGTGGTTGATGCCTTGTGCGACGAGCGGTCCACCGACACCGCGGTCTGCCTGCTGCAGACGGGCCGTCTCGAACGCGCCACGCAGGTGCTGCAGGACCTCCCCGGCGTTGCCATCGAACAGGCGCCGCAGTTCTCGCCGGGCGCCGGCGTGGGCGAGGTCGACGTGACATTCAGCGTCGCGCAGCGGGGCAAGCCCGCGCAGGCCGACTTCATCGTCGACAACAAGGGCATGCAATCCACGGGCGCCTATCGCCTCGGCGTGACCGGTTCCGGCAACAACCACTTCGGGCTTGGCGAGAGTTACGCCGCCACCTTGATGGTGACGCGCGAAGGCATGTGGACCGGCTCGCTGGATGGCGCCATCCCCGTGACCGCCAACGGATTGCGCGCCGTCGGCGGCCTGGTGCGGCAGGAGTACACGATCAATGCCGGCACGCCGGTCGAAGGCGTCGCGAGTACCGCGCAGATCGGGCTTTCGTATCCGCTGAAACGCGGTCTGGACCGCAATGTATGGCTCGGCACGTCGCTTCTGCACAGCAGGACGCAGACGACGTTCGAGGACTTCGACTTCGCCACCCGCGGCACCATCGACTCCGCACGTTTCTCGCTGCAGGCCGACAACGGCGACCGCGCCCAGCAGTTGCGCACCAACCTGTGGAGCGTGCAGGGCGCGCTCACCGCCGGCCACCAGCGCAACGACGACCCGGCCGACGCCGTGGTGAAGCGGGCCGGTGGCTACGCGAAAGCGAACATGACCGCGTTCGGCCGCTGGTTGCTTGGCAGCAGCGGCGACCTGTTCATCACCGGGCGCACCAATGTGCAGTGGGCCAGCCGCAACCTCGACCCGAGCGAGAAACTGCTGGCGGGCGGGCCAGACGCGGTGCGCGCCTACCGCACCGACGAAGCGTCCTTCGATGACGCATTCATCGCCAACGTCGGCCTTTACCGGCGTTTCCCGCTGGCCACCGGCCACCAGCTGCAGGCCGGAGCCTTCGTCGATGTCGCGCGCGGACGCGTCAACCACGATCCGTGGCCGCTCTGGGAGAGCAGCTACATAGGCGTCGACAACGTCACCAACTGGCGCACGCTCGCCGGCCCGGGCCTGAGCCTGGACTGGCTGACGCCGAAGGGCATCACCGTGTCGGTGTCGGTGGCGAAACCGTTCAATTCGGCCAGCCCATCGTGGATCGATGAAGAAGCCAGAGCGCTGCAGTATTGGCTGTCCGTAAGTCTGGGCACGCGCTGAACCCGCGAAACGACGGCCACGCCCGACGCGCAAACCGATGCCAATCACGCACAACCGCGGTCAGCGCCCCGTCTGAGAATTGTCTGAGTTCCCGTCGGGAAACGCGCTAAAACCACGTCGCCCGATTCGCCTAAGACAACTCAGACAAATCTGATATCCCGTCGGAATCGTCTGCCTAGCATGCGCACCTGTGCTGTTGCCCACGGGGCCGCTTCCCGCTAGTTGCCGAAGCGAGGCCACACAACCTCACGCCTTTGCCTGGTCACCCCGTGACCGGACACGCCACCCTTATCTGCCGAGTCATCGCAAATGAACAAGAACCGCTACCGCCTCATCTTCGACACACGCCTGGGCATGCTGATCCCGGTGCCGGAATACGTAACCAGCCAGGGCAAGCACAGTGGCGAGGGCACCGGCAACGGCGCACCGGTCGTCTCGTCGATGACCGCACTCGCACTGGCGATGCTGCTCGCATCGGGCAGCTTGTACGCGCAGCAGCTGCCGACCGGCGGCAACGTCGTCGCCGGCCAGGCCAGCATCGGCCAGCCCAACGCCAACATGCTCACCATCGACCAGGCCAGCCAGCGCGCCGTGATCGACTGGAACACCTTCAACGTCGGCCAGGGCAACACCGTCCAGTTCAACCAGCCCAATGCACAGGCACAGGCGCTCAACCGCGTCACCGGCGGCGTGCCGTCCAACATCCAGGGCCAGCTGCTGGCCAACGGCCAGGTACTGATCCAGAACGCCAACGGCGTGCTGTTTGCCAAGGGCTCCACCGTCAATGTCGGTTCGCTGTTGGCGACGACCAAGGCCATTGATGCCAACCAGTTCATGTCCAGTGGTGCGTTCGACCTGAAGGCCACCGGCAAGAATGCCGGCGTGGTAAACGAAGGCTCGATCGATGCCGCTGGTTTCGTCACCCTGGTCGGTGACCAGGTGCGCAACAGCGGCGACATCCGCAGCAATCAGGTCGTGCTTGCCGCAGGCGACAGCGCGACCGTCGCGCTCGCCAACGGCCAGGGAATCTCGCTGAAGCTGACCGACGCCACCGCCAACGCGCTGGTGGAGAACACCGGCAATATCGACGCCCGCGGTGGCAGCGTGCTGCTGACCGGCCGCGGCAAGGACACGCTGCTGAAGTCGGTGGTGAACCTGTCGGGCGTGACGCGCGCAGGTACCGTTGTTGCCGATGCAGGCAACACGGGTGATGTGGCCGTGCGCGGCACGGTCGATGCAACGGGCGCCAACGGCGGCACCGTCGTGCTGTCGGGCGACCGCGTCGGCCTGTTCGGTAATGCCAGCATCGATGCCAGCGGTGAGCAGGCCGGTGGCAAAGTCATCGTTGGTGGCGACAGCCTGGGCAAGCTCGGCGGCACCAGCGCCGCAGGTCTGATCGATGGCGTCAACTTCGCCAGCTACACCCAGGTCGACCAGGGCGCCTCGATCAAGGCCGGTGCCTCGCGCGGCAACGGCGGCTTCGTCGAGACCTCGGGCAAGAACCTGAGCGTGCAGGGCAACGTCACCGCCGCCGCACCGAACGGCCAGGCCGGCCTGTGGCTGATCGACCCGACCGATGTGACCATCAGCACGGCGGCGACGGCCAACGAGACCGAAGCCGGCGGTGTGTTCACGCCGACGACCAACAGCGCCACCGTCAACAACGGCGCCATCAGCACCGCGCTCAACGCCGGTACCAACGTCACCATCACCACGACCAGCGCGGGTACGGCTACAGGCAACATCGTCCAGAACGCGGACGCGAACATCACCAAGTCGGCCGGCACCGCGGCCAAGCTGACGCTGCAGGCCGACGGCAGCATCCAGCTCAAAGGCAACATCACCTCGACGGTCGGTGCGCTCGACCTGGACCTGCAGGCCGACCGCAGCGGCGCGCACATGGGCTCGGTGTCGTCCGATACCGGCAAAACGATCGACCTCAATGGCGGCACGCTGACGGCCTCGGCGAACACCACGCTCGGCAACGGCCTGTCGGGGTCCAACAATGCCATCGAGTTCAACGGCACGGAAGCCAACATCGGCGGCGGCTCCCTGACCGGTGCGTCCAATACCGGTGCGGGCGTGGTCATCACGAACGCTGGCAGCTTCACGCAGACGGGTGGCACGTTCACCGTGAACGGTACGTCCACTACGGGCGACGGTGTGCAGATGTTCGGGAACGTCACGCTGAGTAATGCCGCCAAGCTGGACATCACGGGTACTTCGGCCGGTGGTGGGCGCGGCTTCTACCAGAACTCTGGCACGTTGCTGTCTCTCAGCGGCGACAGCTCGATGAATATCACTGGCTCCTCGGTGACCTCCAACGGTGTCCAATTCGAAGGCAACCTGGCGCTCGCGAACAAGGCGAAGTTGACTGTGAAGGGTACATCTGCTGGTAACGGCACGGGTGTGGCGAAGGGCAGCGGAGGCGCGTTGACCATTACCGACGATGCGGCGGCAAGCTTCGACGGAACCTCTCAGAGCAATAGCGGCGTTGGACTGTGGAACAGCACGAGGTTGTCAGGCAATGGCACGCTGGATCTTATCGGACGATCGGATACCGGGATCGCGACGAACTTCGTTGGCGGATCCAGCATTCTCGTCACCGACGACGCAAAGCTGAATGCAAACGGCATTTCGCAGACAGGGATTGGTCTTTCGGTCGCTGCCCTCAAAGTCAATCCTGTTGGCGAGGATGCGATCGGTGTCGCTTTCGGCGGGAGTGCGAACATCGACGTTGCCGGTAATGGCACGGTCAATCTGCATGGACAGTCGGTCACGGGCACTGGCTTTGCGTCGGCCGGGGGTACGAAGGTGAACGTTGCTGGCGCTGGCACCTTGAGCATTGCCGGCGAAGGAATGCGCGGGGTGGTGTCAACAGGAGCATTGGCGGCATCTGACACGGCCAAGGTCAGCCTGGTCGGACACGGTACCACCGGAGAAGGGGTATACCTTCCTGCTTTGACTGTGTCTGGCGACGCCAAGATCGATGTCAACGGCACGTCCGAATCAAGCACTGGCACCTTGATGAGTGGCGGCAGGCAAAATACTGTCGCTGACAATGGCGCGCTGTCCATCTCGGGAACTTCAGAGTCGGGTCGTGGCGCCGCGCTCAACGGCACGATCACCACGTCGGAAACGGCCAAGACTGATCTCAATGGCGAATCAAGCACCGGCACAGGCCTGGTTGTCGGTACGATCAACACGTCGGGGACCGCGTCCACCACCGCTACCGGTGAGTCAAATGGCGGCACCGCAGTCGTCATTAGTGGCGGGGTGAACACCACTGTCGACGGAACGGCGACTGTAACTGGCACTTCCGTCGACGGATCCGGCATCACGGTCGCTCCTGCTGCAGTAATCAGCACATCGGGTACCGGCAACACCAACATCACCGGCACCTCCACCAACGGCTCGGGCACGCAGATCGACGGCACGGTCAATACCACGGACGAGGGCACGGCTGCTGTCACCGGCACCTCGCAGACCGGCTCGGGCATCCAGATCGATGGCACGGTGACCACCATTGAGGGCGGCACCTCCACCATCGCCGGCACCTCGACCAGCGGCCCAGGCGTCGATGTCGACGCGACAGGCGTGATCACCACTTCCGGCAGCGGCACCACCGGCGTCAACGGGTCGTCGCAGACCGGTTCGGGCTCGCAGATCGATGGCGCGGTCAACACCACCGGTGACGGCACCGCCAACATCGCAGGCACCTCGGTCGACGGCTCCGGCGTTGAAGTGACTCCGACAGGCGTGATCAGCACCTCCGGCACCGGCGACACCAGCATCACCGGTACGTCCACCAACGGTTCGGGTTCGCAGATCGATGGCACGGTCAACACCAGCGAAGACGGCGCCGCCGCGATCGGCGGCACGTCCACTGCGGGCAACGGCGTCGACGTCAATCCGACCGGCGTGATCAACACCGGCGACAACGGCGTGACCGGCATCACCGGTACGTCGGAGACGGGTGCGGGCTCGAACATCGACGGCACCGTGGCCACCACCGGCAACGGCACGGCCAATATCGGCGGCACCTCGACCGGTGGCACGGGTGTTTCGGTCGCTCCGACTGGCTCGATCACGACTGCCGGCACCGGCGACACCAACATCACCGGTACCTCGGAGACTGGCACGGGCTCGAGCATCGACGGCACGGTCACCACCGCCGTGGACGGCACGTCCACGATCACCGGCACCTCCACCGGTGGCACGGGCGTCGACGTCAACGGTTCAGTCAGCACCACCGACACCGGCAACACCGGCATCACCGGTACGTCGGTGACCGGCGCGGGTTCGAACATCGACGGCACCGTGGCCACCACCGGCGACGGCACGTCGACGGTTGCCGGCACCTCGACCGACGGCACCGGCGTGGCGGTCTCACCGACCGGCGTGGTCAGCACCACGGGCACCGGCGACACCAGCATCAATGGCAACTCCGCCAACGGGTCGGGTACGGCCATCGATGGCACGGTGAGCACCACGGACGACGGCAACTCGACCATTGGCGGCACGTCCGTCGCTGGCCCTGGTGTGGACGTCAACGGTTCGGTCAGCACGACCGATACCGGCGACACGGCCATCACCGGCACCTCGGAGACCGGCAACGGCTCGAACATCGATGGCACGGTGACCACCACCGGTGACGGCAACACGACGGTCGGCGGCACCTCTACCGACGGTTCGGGCGTCGCAGTCACCCCGACCGGCTCGATCGACACCTCCGGCACGGGCAACACCAGCATCGATGGCACCTCGACCAATGGTCCGGGTACGGATATCGACGGCACTGTGACCACGAGCGAAACCGGTACCTCGGTGATCGACGGCACGTCCGTTGCTGGCCCGGGCTCCAACATCGACGGCACCGTCACCACGACCGGCGACGGCACCTCGACCATCGAAGGCACCTCGACCAGTGGTTCGGGCGTGGACGTCAATGGTTCGGTCAGCACCACCGACACCGGCGACACGTCGATCACCGGCACGTCGCAAACCGGCAACGGTTCGAACGTCGATGGCGCGGTCACCACCACCGGTGACGGCAACACGACGGTCGGCGGCACATCCACTGACGGTTCCGGCGTCGCGGTTGGTCCGACCGGCACGATCGGCACCTCGGGCACCGGCAACACCGGCATCGACGGCACCTCGACCAATGGTCCGGGTACCGACATCGACGGCGCGGTGACCACCAGCGAAGGCGGCACGTCGACGGTCGACGGTACGTCGCAGACCGGCTCGGGCACCGATGTCGATGGCACGATTGTCACCAGCGGCGACGGCAACACGACGGTGGGCGGCACGTCCACCAGCGGTCCTGGCATCGACGTCGATGGTTCGGTCACCACCACCGATACCGGCAGTACCGACATCGGCGGTACCTCGGGCACCGGTGCGGGTACGAACATCGATGGCACGGTGAGCACCACGGGTGACGGCTCCACCGCGGTCACCGGTGCGTCCACGGACGGCTCCGGTGTTGCAGTCGGTCCGACCGGCACGGTGGGCACCTCGGGCACGGGCGATACCAGCATCACCGGCACCTCGACCAACGGTTCGGGCACCGAGATTGACGGTGCGGTGACCACCACCGAGGGCGGTACCTCCATTGTCGATGGCACCTCCGTCACCGGCGCAGGCGTCGAAGTCGATCCGACCGGATCGATCACCACTGCCGGCACCGGCACGACCGCGGTCACCGGCACGTCGGAGACCGGTTCGGGTGTCGACAACGCCGGCAACATCGATGCGGCAGGCAGCGGCACGACCAGCGTCATCGGCGGCTCCATCAGCGGCACCGGCATCACCAATGTCGGCACCATCCACGGTGGCGACAACGGCCAGGTCAGCGTGACGGGCGCGTCGGGCACCGGCGCCGGGCTGATCGACTCCGGTTCGATCAGTGTCGACGGCAACGCCACCGCGGTGACGTCCAACAACGGCAGCAAGGAAACCATCACCCCCAGCACCGGCGGTACGGGTGGCGGTGGCGGCAATGGCAACGGCAACGGTGGCGTCACGCCGGTGACGGGCTCGGGCTCCAGCGGCGGTGGTGGCGGCGGCGGTAACGCCGGCATGGCGGTGGGCGTCCTCGGACTGGGTGCCGCCGGCTTCTGGGCGGTCAGCAGCGGCGCCGACAGCTGGCACCTGCAGTCGGCCGAACCGGTCACGGTGGAATCGGACGAGGCCCAGGCCTGGGCCCAGGCGCAGCTGACGCAGGTCTCGGTCGACCTCGACCAGGGTTCGGCCGGCGTCCAGCTGCAGACGCAGAAGGGCGCGGTGGACCGCCAGCTGAGCTACCGCGACGGTGCCGACGGCGTGAAGCACTTCACGTCGGAGGATGCCGGGATCAAGGCCGACCTGTCGGTCGATGTGGAGACCAACGAGTACTTCTACAGCGAGCAGGGCACGATCGAAGGCAAGCCGTATGCGGTCAAGGCGCACGGATGGCTGAAGACGGGCGCGGGGCCGGTGCAGGTCGCGGCGAAGTAATCGCCCCGGCGATTGCCGGCTACAAGCGGAAACGAGCGGGGGCGCCGGGAAACCGGCGCCCTTTCTCATTCGTCTGTCGTCGCAACGCCGCCCCGCACGAGTCAGGGGTATGCTTTGCGCCCCCGCACGCAGGAAGCACGACATGGGCGCTGCCCCTTTCCGGTTGCTGCAACTCGATCACGTGGTGTTGCGCGTACGCGACCCGGCACTGATGGAGGCGTTCTACTGCGATGTGCTCGGCTGCGTGGCCGAGCGCCGGGTGGACGCGGTGGGGCTGGTGCAGCTGCGTGCCGGCAATTCGCTGATCGACCTGGTCGCCGTGTCGGGCAAGATCGGGCGCATGGGCGGTGCCGGGCCAGGGGCCGAGGGGCGCAACATGGACCATCTGTGCTTGCGCGCCGATCCCTTCGACCGCGAGCAGATCGTCGCCTATCTGCTGTCGCATGGTGTGCAGGTAGGCGAGTTCGGTCGGCGCTATGGTGCCGAAGGTGAAGGTCCGTCGCAGTACCTGCTCGATCCGGAAGGCAATCTGGTCGAACTCAAGGGGCCGCCGGACGAGGTGCCGATCGATACGGCGGCGTCCAATGCCAGTACGTGAGTTGTGCCGCCGCCGGTCCTTGATCGGCTGCCTTCACGCCAGAGATCCGTAGATGCCCACCGCTGCACCCGCACCCTCGCTTTCGATCTCTGTCCGCCTGCTGGCCCTGCTCCTGGGCGGTCTGGCGATGTTCGGTCCGTTCTCGATCGACACGATCTTCCCGGCGTTCCCGGCCATCGGCACGCAGTTCGGCGCCGACAAGCTGGCGATGCAGCAGACCATCAGCGTCTATCTGATCGCCTATGCGGCGATGAGCATCGTGCACGGGCCGCTGTCGGATGCGATCGGGCGCCGTCGCGTGATTCTCGGCGGGCTGTCGGTGTTCGCGGTGGCATCCGTCGGCTGCGCGTTGGCCACCGACCTGACCACGCTGCTGGTGTTCCGTGCGCTGCAGGGCTTGTCGTCCGGCGTCGGCCTGATCGTCGGCCGCGCGGTGATCCGCGACGTCCTGCACGGCCACGACGCGCAGCGCCTGATGAGCCAGGTGTCGATGATCTTCGGCGTGGCGCCGGCGGTGGCACCGGTGATCGGCGGCTGGATCCTGGGCTGGAGCCATTGGCCGGCGATCTTCTGGTTCCTTGTGGCGTTCTCGATCGTGCTGCTGGTATTCACCTGGCGGACGCTGCCGGAGACGCACCCGCCCGAGGCGCGCCTGCCGATGGTGCCGCGACGCCTGCTGCGCGATTACGTCGCCATCGTCATCAACCCGCGTTTCCAGCGGCTGGCCGCGGCCAGTGCCTTCAACTTCGCCGCGTTGTGGCTGTACATCGCCTCGGCGCCGGCGTTCGTGCTCGACATCCTCAAGCTCGACGAGCGCCAGTTCGGCTGGTTCTTCGTGCCGATGATCAGCGGCATGGTGCTGGGCGCGTTCGTGTCCGGGCGCGCGGCCGGCAAGGTCAGCGGCGAGAAGCTGGTGTCGATCGGGTTTGGCTGCTCGGCCGTGGCGATGCTGCTCAACCTGGGCTACAACCTGTGGACCGACACGCCGCAGGTGCCGTGGGCGGTGCTGCCGATGATGCTCAACGCGTTCGGCATCGCGCTGGTGTTCCCGATCGTGACGCTGTCGATCCTGGACATGTACCCGCGCCAGCGCGGTTCGGCGTCGTCGATGCAGGCCTTCACCAGCCTGGTGCTCAACGCGCTGATCGCCGGCGTGCTGTCGCCCTGGATCAGCGACCACATGCTGTGGATGGTAGGCGTGGCCAGCACGTTCCTGCTGATCGCGTGGGGGTTCTGGCGCTGGGAGGCGGCGGTGGTGCGGACGCGTTGCGTGGCGGAGCCGAGCGCGACGGTGCCGGAAGAGAGCCTGTAGGAGGCCGTCATTCCCGCGAAGGCGGGAACCCAGTGACTTCGCGTCGCCGCGCAAAGGCAACGACGCTGGGTCCCCGCCTTCGCGGGGATGACGGATCTGGTCAGGCCTGGCGATATACGCGGCGCAGCAACTCGTGGAAGTGATGCACCGCGGTCTCGCGCAACGGATTCAGGCGGCCAGGCTGGTAGGAGCCCGACGCCATGCCGCGCTGCACGTCCTCACAGATGGTGAGGTCCTCGAACTGCACTTCATCGCTGAAGTTGAGGTCGGCCAGGCGTCGCGCCGCGGCTTCCTCGGACTCGTCCATCGCGTAGTAGAAGTCGAATTCGACCCGGCACTTGTCCACGCCCTTGGCAATCACGCGATTGGTCTGCAGCCGGCCGGGGACGATGTTGAGCATCGTGTTCGGCCAGATCCAGTAGTACAGCGCATCGCCGCTGCCGTAGAGGTCGTCGCCGCTCTCCAGTGGGCTGAACTGCAACGAGTACCAGTCGTGGGTCTGCGTGGTGTAGCTGCGGTAATCCAGCAACCGGTTCAACCCGGGGTGCACGTGCGGGACGTGGTAACCCTCCAGGTAGTTGTCGATGTAGATCTTCCAGTTGCAGTTGATGTCGTAGCCGACGCGCCGGTGGTGGCCGTAGCGTTCCAGATGCCGGTCGGCGCCGACGCGCTCGTCGATGCCGGCGACCATCGCGTCGAAATCGATCGCGTGTTCGGCATCGACCGCAGCGAACACCAGGCCCTGCCATATGCGCACCGCCAGCTGCGGCAGCTTGACGTCGGCGACGTTGAAGTCGGGCGCGGTACCCATCTCCGGTGCCGAGCGCAGCACGCCGTCGAGCGTGTAGGTCCAGCCGTGGTAGCGGCAGCGCAGCGACTTGGCGGCGAGGCCGTCGCACGCGGCCAGCGGCCCGGCGCGGTGGCGGCAGACGTTGTGGAAGACGCGGATTTCGCCATCGGCGCCGCGCACGGCGATCACCGGCAGGCCATTGAAGTCGCCGACGACGTGGTCGCCGGCGTTCTGCAATTGGCAGACATGGGCCAGGATCTGCCAGCCGCGGTCGAAGATCCGTTCGCGATCGAGCGCGACGGTGCCCGGGTCGGCGTAGTAGCGCGCCGGCAGGGAAGTGGCACGGTCTGCCGGCTGGGCGGCAAGGGCGTTGGCGTCGAGCAGGTCGGGGCGGTTCATCGGGCCAGTATGCCCAAACCGCGCCCCGCCCTCATCCCATCTTCTTCCGCCAGCGGGATAAGGGCTTACTTCTTCTCCGCGGCCACCCGCGCCTCTACATCGGCCAGCATCGCGTCCAGCTGGCCACGGTCGTAGGCCCGCCCCTTCATCACCACCGTGTCGATGCGGCGGGTCGCGGCGATGTCCAGCAGCGGGTCGGCGTCCAGCAGCACCAGGTCGGCGGCCTTGCCGGCGGCAAGCGTGCCGTTGCGGTCGGCGTGGCCGAGGAAGCGGGCGCCGTTGATGGTCGCCGCCTGCAGCGCCTGCAGCGGCGTCAGGCCGTACTTCACCAGCAGCCCGAGCTCGTCGTGCAGGCCGATGCCCGGGTAGTTGTACGAGTTGAGGAAACCGGCGTCGGTGCCGGCCAGGATCGTCACGCCGGCGGCCTGCAGCAGCGGCAGCACCGAGGCGTTGCGCTCGAAACGCAGGTGGCGCGCGGCGATCGCGGCGGTGTCGTCCTTGGCCGCGCGCTCCACGCGCCAGGTGTAGGTCGCCTGCAGGCCGGGGCCGATGTACTTGAGGTAGTCGTCGTGGCGATGGTCGTTCTGGTCGAGGTAGGCCACGGCCTGGCTGCCGTTGAGGGTCGGCGTGATCGCAGTGCCGCGCTGCGCCATGTGCTTGTAGGTGGCAGTGGCGAGCTTCGGGTCGAACGTGGCGTTCCACTGGGTCCAGGCATCGCGGCTGTTGATCTCGCCGCGGGCAATGGCCTCGCCCAGTGACTTCTCCTTCGGCGAGCCGGCCTTGAAGGCGTAGTCGATGTGCTCGACCGAACTCAGGCCCGCGGCGCTGACTTCGTCGATGGTGATCGGGTAGGGCACGTGCGCGGAGGTCTTCAAGCCGCGCCGGCCGGCTTCCTTCACTGCCGCCATGAACAGCTCCGGCGACAGCGTGTTGTCGGTGATCTTGACGAAGTCGACGTTCCAGCCCTGCAGCTTGTCCAGGGCTGCATTCAATTCGGCGACGGTGCCGATCTCGATGTCGCCCGGCCAGATGGACTTGTAGCCTTCGATCTTCGGACCGGAGGTGAAGATGCGCGGGCCCAGCAGCGTGCCGGCGGCGGTGGCGGCGCGCCATTCGAACACGCTCGGGCTGAGGTCGCCTGCGCAATCGCGTACCGAGGTGATGCCATGGGCGACATACAGCGGCAGCAGGTTGCGGTTCTCTTCGATCAGCGCGTCGCCGCCGCCGAAATGCACGTGCATGTCCCACAGGCCGGGGATGGCGAACTTGCCGCTGGCGTCGACCGTCTGCGCCGCGTCGAAACGTTTGGCGCGGGCGTCGTCGACGATGGCGACGATGCGCGCATCGCGCACGGCGATGGCCTGGTGCGGGTGGCGCTTGCCGTCGACGACGTCGATCACGGTGGCGTCGCGCACCAGCAGGTCGACGTGTTCGGCGGCGTGGAGCGGGCCGCTGGCGAGGGCCAGGGCGAGGGCCGAAGTCAGCAGGGGCTTGTTCATCGTGGGTCGGGTCCGGGGTGCGCGGCAAAACAGTTGGACGCCCATTGTGGACGCTCCGGCCGGGCGGCGGGATGGCCGCGGTCACGGCGCCCGCCAATGCCCATGCTAGGTTTCTCCTGTCACCCCTATCGGCAAAGGAAACGGCGATGCGCGTGCATTTCCATGGAGCGGCGGGCGAGGTCACCGGCTCGCTGCACGAGGTCGAGGCGGCCGGCCGCAGGCTGCTGCTCGACTGCGGCATGATCCAGGGCAGCCCGGAGGCGGAGCGGCGCAACCACGAGTCGTTTCCGTTCGACCCGGCCGCGCTCGATGCGCTGGTCATCAGCCATGCCCACATCGACCACATCGGGCGCGTGCCGTTGCTGGTGCGGCGCGGCTTCAAGGGGCCGATCTACGCGCAGGAGGCCACTGCCGACCTGATGCCGGTGATGCTGATGGATGCGGCCTCGATCTCCGAAGGCGACGCCGAGCGCGCCAACCGCCATCGCCGTCACGGCGAGCCGGAAGTGCTGCCGCTGTACACGCGCGACGACGTACAGGCGGCGATGGCGCAGGTGCGCACGCTGCCATACGACCAGCGCAGCGAAGTGCTGCCGGGCATCGACATCGCGTTCCGCGAGGCCGGCCACATCCTGGGGTCATCGAGCGTGGAAGTGTGGGCCGACGGCCGCAAGCTGGTGTTCTCCGGCGACCTCGGCCCGAAGGGAACTCCGATCCTGCGCGATCCGGCCAGCATCGACCGCGCCGACCTGGTGCTGATGGAGTCCACCTACGGCGACCGCCTGCACCGCGACCGCGCCGAGACCATCCGCGAGCTGGGCGGCATCCTCGACAAGGCCTGGCACGAGGGCGGCAACGTGTTGATTCCCGCGTTCGCGGTCGGTCGCAGCCAGGAGCTGCTGTACTGGTTCGCGCGGCACTGGGACGAGTGGCAGATGTCGCGCTGGCAGATTTTCCTCGACAGCCCGATGGCGGCCAAGGTGGTCGACATCTATGACCGCCACACCGATCTGTTCGACGAGGATGCGCGGCGGGTGTGGCAGGACAAACCCAATCCGTTCCGCCTGCCCAACCTGCACGTCACCGTGTCGCGCGAGGAGTCGATGGCGATCAACCGGATCGAGCGCGGCGCGATTGTCATTGCCGGTTCCGGCATGGCCAATGCGGGGCGGATCCTGCATCACTTCCGCCATCGCCTCGAACGCAGGCAGACGCATGTGGTGTTTGTCGGCTACCAGGCAGAAGGGACGCTGGGGCGGCGCCTGGTCGATGGTGCGCAGTGGGCGCGGATCCACGGCTACGACGTGCGCGTCAACGCGCAGCGGCACACCGTCGGCGGCTTGTCGGCGCATACCGACCAGCACGGGTTGATGCAGTGGTACGGCGCGATCGACGGGCCTCCGCCGCTGGCGCTGGTGCATGGCGAGGACAAGGCGCGCGAGGCGCTGGCGGGTGAGATTGGCGAGCGGTTCGGAGTAAAAGCGGTGCTGGCGCGGCCGGAGATGGTGCTGGAGGTCTGAGGGGGTTACGCGCCGCGGCGCAACGCAATGGTTTCCCACGTTGCCACCAGCACCATCACCGCGGTTGTCGCCATGCCCAGTCCGAGCGCAGGCAGCACATGCGCATACGCCGCGGGCACCAGCGCAGCCAGCAGCACCAGACCGGCGCAATGCGACAGCGGTGGTGAGCGCCGGTCATTGCTGGCCCACTTGAACAGGCCATTGCCGAGCAGATACAACGCCGGCCCGCCGAGAATCGCGGCAATGCCGGCATTGCTGGCATGGCCGGGGTGCGAGAGCACCAGTTCGTCGGCCACCGCGCACACGATCACGCCGCCGATGATCAGCAGGTGCAGGTAGGTGTAGTTCAGCCGCGCCAGCCTGCCCGGGTCGTCGGAGTGGGCGATGCGGTGGCTGGCGCGCTCGGCGCCGCTGTCGAAATAGATCCACCACATCGCCACGCTGCCGAGGAACGCGCTGACGAATGCGATCACCGTCGGTGTGATCCAGGGTTGCGCGGCGAAGGTCGCACCGGTGACCAGGATCGACTCGCCCAGCGCGATGATCACGAACAGCGCACAGCGTTCGGCGAGGTGGTGGCCGTCGATGTCCCAGTCCTGGGTGTGGGCGCGCCCCAGCCCGGGCACCCAGAAGTACAGCAGCGGCGAGACGTACTCGATCGCGACGGCGGTAATCCAGTAGCCGACCCGCTCGGGCCCTTCGCGCAGGCCGCCGAGGATCCAGAACACGGCTGACAGCGACAGCCACAGTGAGATGCGCACGAAGTTGCGGTAGTGCACCTCGCTGCGCTGCCGCATGACGTATGTGACGAACAGCGTGCGGCCGACCTGCATCGATGCGAACACAACCGCGAACACCAGGCCGCGTTCGCCGAACGCGGCCGGAATCGACGACGACAGCAGCAGGCCGCCGAGCATCAGCGTGAACAGCATGATCCGTACCGGCGCGCGGTCCGGGTCGAGCCAGTTGGTGACCCACGACGTGAAGATCCACAGCCACCACACCGCCAGGAACAGCAGCAGCGTGCGCAATGCACCACCGACGCTGAGATCGGCCAGCAGGGCATGGGAGAACTGGGTGACGGCGAAGACGAAGACCAGGTCGAAGAACAGCTCGACCATGGCGACGCGGCTGCTGTCGTTCTGGCCGCGTTGGCGCAGCAGGGAAGTGGTCATGCGTCCGGGAGGTCAGTGGCGCCGGTGGCGATTGGCGAACGCCAGCAGCACCAGGCCGCCGATGATCGACACGTTCTTCATGAAGTGCAGCAACTGCGCGCCGCGCTCGGGGCCGGCCAGCGACCAGAACGGATGCGACACCAGTGCGTCGACCAGCATCGAGATGGCGGCCAGGGCGGCTGTCCAGCGCAGTTGCCAGCCGCCGGCGATCAGCAGGCCCAGGACCAGTTCGGCCGTACTGGCGACGATCGCGCCGGTGCCGATCGATTCGCCGCCGGCCCAGGCCAGCAGTCGGTAACTCCCCATTGCGATGAACACGCTGGCCACCAGGACCCGCCCGGCCAGCCATCCGGCATTTCGCTCCATGAGCCCGGTCTCGTTTACGACTTGGGCGAAGGGTCGCACAAACGGCCGGAAACCGCCGCAACCCCCTCCATCGCGTGTCGCGGCCACCGGAGACGCTCTTCTGCCCGCGAGAGAAGGGTCGGGGTGAGGGCGGCCCGCCCCCCAGCCTTAACCTCCAGCCCCGGATCCCGCCCTCCGGGCTGGCACCGGACCGGCCTTTCGCGTAGAGTCCGCCCCGTTCAGCGCACGGCTGCCTCCCCGCAAGGGTACGTTTCCCAGGTATGCCCGCCGTTGGTCCAGACATTGGGCCAGTCAACACGGCTTTTATCCCGCACGTCTTTCGTCGCGCAGACACGGCCCGGAGCATCCGGCAGCCGTCCAATTCGATCGCTCACAGCGCGGTATCAGGGAACGCTGGAGCCATCAACGCGACAATCGATCGCGCGTCCGCGTTTTTGCGTGGGCGTGACGGGCGTCGCGAGCACAAGGAGTTCCACCACATGACGTTCGAAACCCTCGGGCTTTCGCCCGCGTTGCTGCGCGCGCTCGCAGACCAGAACTACACCGTCCCGACGCCGATCCAGGCCGAAGCGATCCCGCTGGCCATGGCCGGCCACGACCTGCTCGGCGGCGCCCAGACCGGCACCGGCAAGACCGCTGCGTTCGGCCTGCCGCTGCTGCAGCGCATGTCCAAGCAGACCCCGGTCAACGGCTTCCGTCGCCCGCGCGCACTGATCCTGGTGCCGACGCGTGAGCTGGCGGTGCAGGTCACCGAGAGCCTGCGCAGCTACGCCCGCCACGTCCGCCTGAACATCGCCGCCATCTTCGGCGGCGCCGGCATGGGCCCGCAGGTGGAACTGTTCCGCCGCGGCGTCGACGTGCTCGTCGCCACGCCGGGCCGCCTGATCGACCACATGGAGCGCGGCACCGTCAAGCTCGATGCGATCGAAGTGCTGGTGCTCGACGAAGCCGACCGCATGCTCGACATGGGCTTCCTGCCGGCCATGAAGCGCATCCTCGCCAAGCTGCCGCGCGAGCGCCAGACGATGCTGTTCTCGGCCACGTTCGAGTCGCAGCTCAAGCAGCTCGCGCTCGAGTTCATGCATCACCCCAAGCAGGTGCAGGTCGCCGCGCAGAACACCATCGCCGAGACCATCGTGCACCGCGCCCATCCGGTCGACGTTGCCAAGAAGCGTGACCTGCTGGTCTCGATCCTCGCTTCGCGCCACACCGATCGCGCGATTGTTTTCGGCCGCACCAAGCACGGCTGCAACCGCCTCGCCGAGCAGCTCGAAGAGTCGGGCCTGGCTTCGGTCGCCATCCACGGCAACAAGAGCCAGGCGCAGCGCCAGAAAGCCCTGCGCGACTTCAAGTCGGGCAAGGCCCGCGTGCTGGTCGCCACCGACGTCGCCGCGCGCGGTCTGGACATCCCCGACCTGCCGTTGGTGATCAACTACGACCTGCCGATGGTCGCCGAGGACTACGTGCACCGCATCGGCCGTACCGGCCGCAACGGCGCCAGCGGTGAAGCGCTGTCGCTGGTCGCACCGGAAGAGGGCGGCCTGCTGCGCCAGATCCAGCGCATGCTCAAGGCAGACATCGAGCTGGTCTCGGTGCCGGGCTTCGAGGCAAGCCGTCCGATCCAGATGAACGCACCGATCCCGAACCCGCGCGGCGCCAGCCAGCCGCGCAAGCCGGCCCATCGCCCGCACGGCAAGCCGGCGGCGCGTCACGCGCATGCCGGTCCGAAGCAGCATCGCAGCGGCGGCCAGGGTGCAGGCCGCGGCTCGCGCAGCGGCTTCAGCGGCTAAGCAGGCTCGCAGCAATGAAAAAGCCCCGGTCGCAAGACCGGGGCTTTTTTCATGGCCGTCATTCCGCGAAGGCGGGAACCCTACGCAGCGGATCACGCCTCCGGCGGATCCGAATCCAGCACCTGCACCGGAGTGCCACCACCGGTCGACTCTTCCGTCATGTGCGAGTCGGTCACCAGCATCACCACGCCCGGGCTCAGCAGCGGCAGCACCGCGGAGACGAAATCGTGCGGGATCACCACGCGATCGATCGTCTCCGGTCCCAGCAACATGCCCGATGGGTCCGTGCCGCCGGGGATGCCGATCGCACTCCAGTTGGGCATGCGCGTGCCTGGCAGCAGCGGGTTGTCGCCAGGCAGGAAGCCGTCCTTGACGATGTAGGCGTGCGTGCCGAGCGGTTTCTCCGGGTTGCGGATCAGCACGCGCGAACGACCGATCTCGATGCCATTGCGGTAGACGATCACGCGCTGGTCGGCACCGCTGAGCAGGATCGACACCGGACCTTCGGTCGACACTTCCGGCCGCCAGCGATACTTCTGTCCATTCTCGAGCGGCGGAATCGCCGCCTCGGCACCGGTGTGCGGATCGATCGGGCTCAGCGCGCCCGGGTGCACGATGTCCTCGGGCGACTTGCCTTCCTGCGACACGACCACCGTCATGCCCATGTTCGACGAATCGAACAGATGGCGCGCGAACTCGGACGGCAGATGCACGCAGCCGTGCGATTCGGGATAGCCCGGCAGGCCGCCGGCGTGCAGGGCGACACCGTCCCAGGTGAGCCGCTGCATGTACGGCATCGGTGCGGCGTTGTACTTGCTGGAGCGGTGGTCCTTGTCCTTCTGCAGGATCGTGAAGACACCGGTCGGTGTTTCGTAACCCTTCCTGCCGGTGCTGACCGTGGTAACGCCGATCGGAATGCCATTGCGGTACACGTAGGCGCGCTGCTCGGTCAGGCTGACCACCACCGCGAGCGGACCGGCGCGATTGTCGCCACCCCAGATCCACTCACCGGGCTTGAGCTGCGCCGGCGTCAGCGTGGCCGGGCTCGATTCGCGCGCACCCCACGATGGCACCCCCGAGTGCGCGGTCGCGCTGAGGGTCAGTGCCAGGGCCAGGGCAAGCAGTGAGCGTGACATCGACGATTCCATCCTTTGAACTGGGTAAAGCGTAGCCGCGCCTGGCCGCGGGAGCCAGCCAGCGGCCTCATGCGGCCTTGCCGGGAACGTCAGCCGGACGTGGCGCGGGGAGCGGCGTCGTGGCGCACGAAGGTATCGCGCTTCTGCCGCGCGGCCGGGCAATTGAGCAGCGCCGAGCGCGCCAGCCAGGCCTGGTCGGGGTAATACGAGAAGACGAACTGGCCACCCTTGAGCAGGTCGATCATCGGCTTGGCCACCGCGCTGCGCACGGCCGGGCAACCCCAGCTGCGTCCCAGCCGTCCCATCCGCTTGCCCTGCGCCGGATCGACGTAGGGCGCGCCGTGCATGACGATCGCGCGCGCCATCGCCGCGTCATTCACGCCCGGCTCCAGGCCCTGCATGCGCAGGGAGTAGCCATTCTTGCCGGTGTAGGTGTCGGCGGTGACGAACAGCCCGAGGCTCGACTGGTGGCTGCCATCGCGATTGGAGAAATGCGTGGCGAGGTTGTCGCCCGAGCCCTGGCCGTGTGCAACCACCTCTTCATACAGCAGCCGGCCCGCGGCGAGGTCGAACACCCACAGCCGCGGCAACAGCGACGGCCGGCTGTAATCGATGACCGCCAGCCGCCGCGCGGTGGCGCCAACGCCGCTGGCTTGTGCGCACTGCATCGCGGCCTGGGCCAGATCCAGCACCTTCGGGTCCGCGCCCGGGGCCAGACGCGCCAACGGCGAAGCGGGCAACTGCGCGGCCTCCGTCGCCACCGGCAGCTTCAGCACCGCGGGCGCATTGGCCTTGCGCGTGGCAAGGCCGGGCGTGGCCGGCAGCAGGGCGGCGGCGGCCAAGAGAAGGGTTCGGGGCTTGAGCATCCGGCTATTGTCGTAAGGCATTGCTGAATCACGTATTTTGCGGCTGAAATTTGGAATTCAAGCGCGCTCCGGCCGCGTGTTTGTTCAGTTTGGGCGAAAAAAAACAGGCCGGCGAGAAGCCGGCCTGTTCTGTGTTGGGTGGAGGGATCAGCCCTTCTTGGCGGCGATCCAGCGATCGATCTTGCCTTCGAGGATGCTCAGCGGTACTGCGCCATCCTTCAGCACTTCGGCGTGGAACTCGCGGATGTCGAACTTCGGACCCAGTTCCTTCTCCGCCTTCGCACGCAGCTCCTTGATCTTCAACTCGCCGATCTTGTAAGCCAGCGCCTGGCCCGGCCACGCGATGTAACGCTCCGCTTCCGCCGTTGCCTGCGTCTCGCTCTCGGCCGAATTGTCGAGCATGTACTTGATCACCTGCTCACGCGTCCAGCCCTTGCTGTGCAGGCCGGTGTCGGTGACCAGGCGAATCGCACGCCACAGCTCGTTCTGCAGATAACCGAAGTAGTTGTACGGATCGGTGTAGACACCCAGGTCCTTGCCCAGCGATTCCGCGTACAGGCCCCAGCCTTCGGCGAATGCGGTCTCGCCACCGAAACGGCGGAACGCCGGCAGGTTCTTCAGCTCCTGCTGCAGTGCGAGCTGGAAGTGGTGGCCCGGGATCGCCTCATGCAGGTACAGGTCCTCGGCGTCCCACGTCTTGCGCGTCGGCAGATCGTAGGTGTTGACGTAGAAGATGCCCGGACGCGTGCCGTCCTCACTCGGCGTCTGGTACTCGCCACCTGCCGCCGACTGCGCGCGGAACGCCTCGACCGGACGGATCTCGAACGGCGACTTCGGAATCAGCGAGAACTGCTCCGGAATCTTCTGGTTGATCTTGCCCTCGAGCGCACGGTAGTACTCCAGCAGCGCCTTCTCGTCCTTGAAGCTGAAACGCTTGTCGGTCTGCATGAACTTGAAGAAGTCCTGCATCGAACCCTTGAATCCGACCTGCTCCATGACCTTCTGGATTTCGCCGTGGATGCGCGCGACTTCGTCCAGGCCGATCTTGTGGATCTGGTCCGGGGTCAGGTCCGTGGTGGTGCTCTGCTTGGCGTTGAACGCGTACCAGGCCGCACCGTTGGGCAGCTTGTCCAGACCGACCGTGTCGCGGGTCTTGGGCAGGTACTCATCGTTGATGTAGGCGCGCAGCTTCTTGTACGACGGCATCAGCTGATCGGCGATGAGCGCGCGGTAGGCGTCGGTCAGGCGCTTCTTGTCGGCGTCGGAGAAGTCCTTGGGCATCTGCTGGATCGGGCCCCAGAACAGCGTGTCCTCAGGCTTGGCCTTGATCAGCGAATCCAGCTGCGGGATCACCTTGACCATCAGCGGCTTGGGCTGCACCACGCCGGCGGTGACACCTTCGCGCATGCTGGTGATCGCCGAGTCGAACAGCGTCGGCAGCTTGCCGGCACGGGCCAGCCAGTTGTCGTAGTCCTTGACGGTCTTGAACGGCTGCGCGCCCGTGCCCGAGCCCAGCTGCACGGCCAGCGATGGCAGCGAATGCATCTGGTTGACCGGCACCAGCCAGTCCGGGTACTTGAACGATTCCAGCGTGTCCTTGGAATCCTCGACGAAGATTTCGTAGCTCAGCAGGTCCTGGCCGCTGAGGCCTTCGCTGCCGATCGCCTCGACCTTGGCCAGCCACTCGCTGGTGAACTGCTTGGTCTGCTCGCGGTACTGCGCCGAGTAGTAGTCGGGCAACTGGTCGTTGTAGCGCGGGTCGCCCTGGAACGTGGCGGCGAGCGGATTGAACTTGAGGTTGGCTTCCCAGTAATCGGCGTACAACTTGTTGAGCTGGTCGGCCTTGGCCTGGGAGTTCTGCGTGGCGGCGGTGGAAGCGGCCGGGGCAGGGGCGGACGCGGTTTCAGTGGCGGGCTTGCAGCCGGCGATCGCGGCGGTGATGGCGACGGCAAGCAGGAGCGGGCGAAGCTTCATGGGTGGATCTCCTTGTGAACACGTTTTCCCCGATCCCTCTCACGCTTGCGGAAGAGGGAACGGGGTAAGGGTAAGGCGAGGCGTCAGCCGCCTGCTTTTTCCGAAGCAATCCAGCGGTCGATCTTGCCTTCGAGGATTTCAAGCGGCACCGAGCCGTCCTTGAGCACCTCGGCGTGGAACCTGCGCACGTCGAACTTCGCTCCCAATGCCTTCTCGGCGCGGTGGCGCAGTTCCTGGATCTTCAGCTCGCCCATCTTGTAGGCCAGCGCCTGGGCCGGGATGGCCATGTAGCGTTCGGCTTCGGCAGTGGACTGTGTCTCGCTTTCGGCCGAGTTGTCGAGCATGTACTTGATCACCTGCTCGCGGGTCCAGCCCTGGCTGTGCAGGCCAGTGTCGACGACCAGGCGGATCGCGCGCCACAACTCGTTCTGAAGGTAACCGAAGTACGAGTAGGGATCGGTGTACACGCCCAGGTCGCGGCCCAGCGACTCGGCGTACAGGCCCCAGCCTTCGCTGAAGGCGGTCTCGCTGCCGAAGCGGCGGAACTTGGGCAGGTTGGTCAGCTCCTGCTGCAGCGCCAGCTGGAAATGGTGGCCGGGAATGGCTTCGTGCAGGTACAGGTCCTCGGCGTCCCAGGTCTTGCGCGTGGGCAGGTCGTAGGTGTTGACGTAGAAGATGCCCGGGCGCGTGCCGTCCTGGCTCGGACGCTGGTAGGAACCGCCGGCCGCCGATTGCGCGCGGAAGGCCTCGACCGGACGGATCTCGAACGGCGCCTTCGGCGTCAGCGAGAACTGCTCCGGGATCTTCTCGTTGATCTTCGCTTCCAGTCCGCGGTAGTAGGCCAGCAGCGCCGGCTCGTCCTTGAAGCTGAAGCGCGGGTCGCTCTGGACGAACTTGAAGAACTCCTTCATCGAGCCCTTGAAGCCGGTCTGCGCGATGACGGTGGTGATCTCGCCGTGGATGCGCGTCACCTCGTCCAGGCCGATCTGGTGGATCTGCGCCGGGGTCAGGCTGGTCGTGGTGGTGTTGCGTGCGTTGTAGGCATACCAGGCCGCGCCATTGGGCAGCGCGTCGAGGCCTGAGGTGGTGCGCGTGGCCGGCAGGTAGACGTCGTTGATGAAAGCGCGCAGCTCGCGATAGGCCGGCATCAGCTGGCCTTCGATCATCGCCTTGTACTCGGCGGTCAGGCGTTGTTTGTCGGCGTCGGAGATGCCGGTCGGGAAGGCCTTGACCGGCCCCCAGAACAGCGTGTCCTCGGCCTTGTCCTTGATCAGCGCATCCAGCTGCGGGATCACCTTCACCATCAATGCGCGCGGCTGCACCACGCCGTTCTTCATGCCTTCGCGGCTGTTGGCGATGGCCTGCGCGAACAGCACCGGCACCTGCGCGGCGCGCTTGCGCCAGGCATCGTAGTCGGCGGTGGTCTTGAACGGCTGCGCACCGGTGCCGGAGCCGAGCTGGGCGATGGTGGCGGCGAAGTTGTAGAACTGGTTGACCGGCTGCTGCCAGGTCGGGAACTGCTCGCCTTCCAGCTGCTTCTCGCGGTCGCGCACGAAGATCTGCCAGCTCAGCAGGTCCTGGCCGGCGAGGTTGTCGCTGCCGGCCTGCTTCACCGTCTTGAGCCAGCGCGTGTTGAAGTCGTGCATCCGCTGGCGGTACTGCGCCGACAGCGTGTTGGGCAACTGGTCGTTGTAGCGGCTGTCGCCCTGGAAGGTCGCCTGCAGCGGATTGAGCTTGAGCAGCTCTTCCCAGTACTGCTCGTAGAGCGCGTTGAGGCGGGTGGCCTTGGCGGACTGGGGTGCGGTTGCCGGCGTGGGTGCGGCGAAGGCCGGCGCGGTCGCGGCGGTGGCGAAGGTCAGGGCAAGGGCGAGGGCAAGCGGGCGCAACAACGGCATGTAGGGTCCCCGGGGCAAGGCCGAATGCCCAAGCATGGCCGAGGCGGGCGGGGACCGCTTAGGTCGGAAGTCACGAAATGGGCGGTTGCCGGGGCCCTTTCGTCCTAGACCAGCGCCGCTTCCTCGCGCAGCTGCGTGGCCCGCGCCTCACCCAGATAGCGCGTGATGCCCGCACGTACCAGGTAGATCGCCGGAATAAGCGCGACCGCGGCCAGCATCTTGTAGGCGTAGTTGACCGTGCTGACGGCCAGGAACAGCGACGTCGGCCACTTCTGCGGGCCCAGCACGAAGGCGATATAGAGCACGACGAAGCTGTCCACCAGCTGCGAGACCGCGGTGGAACCGGTGGCGCGCAGCCAGACGTGCTTTTCGCCGGTGATGTTGCGGATGCGGTGGAACACCGCCACGTCGATCAGCTGGCCGAGCATGAAGGCCACCAGCGAGCCTCCAATCGTCCACAGGCCCTGGCCGAACACCGCCGCGAACGCGGTCTGGTAGTCGCTCACGCCCTGCGGTTGCGCGGCCTTGACCCACCACGAAGCAGGGGCCAGCGAGATGGCGGCAAACGCGAACGCGAAGCCGTAGACGATCAGCCCCGCCGCCAGCCACGAGATCATGCGCACGCCGCGGCGGCCGAAGAACTCGTTGATGACGTCGGTCATCAGGAACACCATCGGCCACAACAGCGTGCCGGCGGTGAAACTCAGCGAGCCCGTCTGGCCGAACAGGTTCCATTCCAGCGGCGCGATGCCCAGCGTGTCCTCGAGCGCGAATATCTTCACGCCGATGAATTCCGCCAGCACCGCGTTGACGCAGAAGAATGCGCAAAGAACGATGAACAACCACACCGCGCGGTCGTCCAGCGTGCGTCCCTGGATGCTCATGCGTCAGGCGCGGCCGGTGGCGAGAACGGTATGGTGTCGGGCGAGACCGCGCCGCCGGAGATGATGAAGCTCATCGCCTGGTCGACGCTCCAGTCGGTCGGGGTGATCTTCTCCACCGGCACGATCTCCAGGTAGCCGGAGGTCGGGTTCGGCGTGGTCGGCACGTACACCGCGGCCAGCTCGCGGCCGGTGCCCTGCTCGCGCAGCGTGCGGGTGACGAAGCCAATGGACTTCATCTGCGTGTGCGGGAAGTCGATCAGCACCACGCGCTGGGTGCCGTCGGGCTTGGTCTGCAGGATGTTCAACAGCTGCCGGGCGCTGCTGTAGATGGTGCTGGCCAGCGGGATGCGCTGGATCAGCGCCTCGAACCAGCTCAGCATGCGCTGGCCGAACACGCGACGCGCCATCACGCCCGAGAACAGGATCACCGCGACCGTCGCCAGCATCGCCAGCACCGTCCTGACCCACGGTTCGACCAGCCACGACAGCGACTGCGGCGACGATGCCGCCAGGTTCTGCAGCACCGGCGTCATCAGCGGCTGGCTGATGTCGGACAGCATCACGAAGACGAACTTGACCACCACCCACGTCAGCCAGATCGGCAGCAGCGTGAGCAGGCCGGTCAGGAACAGTTTCTGCAGGCTGGGGCGGTTCGGGGCGGCGCGGCCGCCGGGGATGGGCTCGGACATGGCGCGGATTGTAGGGCACGGGCCCCGGTTCCGCGCTGGCGCGCTTCAGCGCTCGCGCACCAGGCGGAAGCCAACGTCGTCGTAGCCGCGCTCGGCCAGCAGGGTCCGCTGGTCCTGGCGGCTGCGCCAGGATTCGCCGGCGACCTGGCGCTGCTGGCAATTGCTGCCGCAGTCGCGCAGCCACATCGACAGGGCGCGGTTGCCGCTGTCGCCGCGCAGGTGGGCGGCTTCCTCGGCGCTGGGCAGGCGGTAGCGGCGGCCGGTCTGGGCGCTGTACCACTGCGCGTAGGCCTGTGCATCTTCGAGCGAGATGCACACCACCGGGTCGTTCTCGTCCTGCGTGAAGCCGGGCTTCTGCCAGTCGCGCGGGTCGATCATGCGCAGCAGCGAGGCACGCTCGCGGCATAGCGCCGCGGTGCGGCCGTTGGAGGCGGCGAAGCGTGCGTACTCGCGGCGCGAGACCGGGCGCGGCGTCAGCGTCACGCTGACCTTGGCGCTGGCCTGCGAAGTGACATCGATCGTGGCGCCGCGGGCCAGCGCGGTGGGCATGGCCTTGGCCTGGGCGAGCAGGCGCGAATTGAGTTTGCGCGGGAGTTTGAACTGGTCGGCCAGCGCGACGGTGCGCTGCGCCTCGGGCTTGTCGCGGCGCTTGATCGCCTGCTCGAGCCGGGCATCGAGCGCCTTGCCGGCCTGGATGCGCAGCTCGGACTGGGCCGGGGAGCTGACGGTGCCGGTCTGCTGGCCCAGGTTGTTGGCGTGGGTCAGCAGTTCGATCGCGCGCGCGTCCTTGTCCTCGCGCACGCTGCGCACGATCTGCGCGGACAGGGCGAGGGTGAGGTCGTCGATGGCCTTGGCGACATCCGGGTGGGTGCTGTCGGTGTGCCATGCCAGCAGCACGCTGTCGAAGGCGTTGGCATCGTCGGGTTCGGTCAGGCGGCCGCGTTCGATCTGCTGCCGCGCTTCGTCGAGCGCGCGTTGCAACGGCGCTTCCGGCAGCGGCTGCAGCATTGCCTCGGTGGGATCGTCGGTCGTCGTCGCCGTGGGCGACGTGGCGATCACTTCGGAGGGCGTGGCTTTGTCGTCGTCGTCATCGCGGCCGATGCTGAAACCCAGCACCACCAGCGTGACCGCGGCCACGGCCAGCGCCGCCCACATCGGCGTCGCCCAGCGGCGCGACGGCCGCAGGCGTTCGAACATTTCCAGCGCTGCCGTCCACGGCTTGCGCTGCTGCACGGCGCGGATGGACGCGGTCATCTGCGCGGCATCCTGGAAGCGGTTGGCGGCCTGCTTGCACAGTGCGCGATTCATGAAGCGCTGCCAGTGATGCAGGTGCTGCGGCAGTTTCGGAATCGGATCCTGCGCGTGCATCACCGCCATCGACAGCGCGTCGGCGGCCTCGAACGGCAGGCGACCGGTCAGCATCTCCCACAACAGCACGCCCAGGCTGTAGAGGTCGGCGCGGCCATCGACGTCTTCGCCGCGCGCCTGTTCCGGCGCCATGTAGGCGGTGCTGCCGACGGCGAGTCCGGCGGCAGTCACGCGCGGGCCGAAGCCACGGCGCAGGGCGATGCCGAAGTCGGCGAGCAGCACGCGTTCGCTGTCGTCGAACAGCACGTTCTCGGCCTTGACGTCGCGATGCACGACGCCCCGTGCATGGGCGTAGTCGAGCGCCGACAGCAGCGTCAGCGCGACTTCGACCGCGCGCGGCTCGTCCTTGCTCAGATCGCGCTGGCCAAGGTGGCCGCGTGGCAGGAACGGCATCGCGTAATAGGGCAGTCCGTCGACGGTGCGGCCGACTTCGTGGATGGTGACGATGTTGGGGTGTTCGAGGCGCGCGATCGTGCGCACTTCATTCTCGAAGCGGCGACGGCTGACTTCGTCGGCGAGCGCCAGCGGCAGCATCACCTTGATGGCGACCTCGCGCGACAACGCGATCTGGTTGCCCAGATACACGGTCGACATGCCACCGTGGTTGATCACCTTGTGCAGGTGAAAGCCGGTGATCTCCGGTAATGGCGATGTGTTGTCGATGTTGGATGCTGATCCGGACATCGCGTCCCCCTGTCGCGAAACGGGAGCATACGCCGTCATTGCGCCCAGCTCACGACGCGATCCTCACATCTGCGATGTGAAGACAAATGTGATGACGCACAGCGTCAGTTTCTGTCGGAAATGGCTTGTTTTAAGCTACTTCGGGCGCGTCCCGGTGCTCGGTTTTGCGGCGCACATAGAGCTGTTTGCGCAAACGTGCGACGACATCGCCTTCGCTGTCCACCACGTCGGTGTTGAACCATCGCAGCGTCTTGCTGCCGGTGGCGGTGGCCTGGCGCAACTCGGTCAGCACGCCTTCGTCCAGGCGGAAATCGGCATGGACGGTGCCGCGGCCGGGCTTGACGAACTCGATCTCCGCGGCCTTGTCCCAGACCCAGTAGCGGCTGCCGAGCGCGTTCATCGTCAGCAGCATCCAGAACGGGTCGGTCATGGCGAACAGGCTGCCGCCGAAGTGGGTGCCGACGTAGTTGCGGTTCCAGGGGCGCATGCGCAGCTCGACATGGGCATGGCGGTAGTCGGCGGCGATGGCGGTGACGCGGATGCCGCTGAACAGGAACGGCGGCCAGAGGTTGAGGCCCAGGCGCAGGTGACTGGCTTTCATTCGGGGGCAGGAGCGGGGTGGGGCGGCTAGCCTGCCATACGGGGCCGTATTGAGGAAGGCCCGCCCGCCGCAGGGCGGGCCTCCCCGTTCATCCGTTCAGTGGCCTCGGCGTGGCGTCAGCGCTCGGCGGCAGGATCGGGAGCGTGACCTGCGGTGCCACTCCGCTGAGGGACTGGAGGAAGGCGGTGATGTCCTCGACTTCAGCCGGTGCCAGCTGGCGGCCGAGTTGACTGCTGCCCATGATCCGGACCGCCTCGCGCAGGTCCCAGACCTGGCCGCTGTGGAAGTAAGGTGCGGTCAGGGCGACATTGCGCAGCGGCGCCGCCCGGAACGCGTACTCGTCTCCTTCGGCCCTGGTCACGGCGAAACGGCCCGTGTCCGCAGCCGGCAACAGGTGGGCGGCGGGTTTGCTGACGACGCCGAACGGGTGGTAGCTCTGGCCACCGACATTGATGCCGTTGTGGCAGGCGACGCAGCCGGCGTCCATGAACAACCCCATGCCGCGTTGCTGCCGCGCATCCAGGGCGCCGTCATCGCCGGCAAGGAAGCGATCGAACGGGGCGCCGGGCGTCAGCAAGGTCGCCTCGAATGCTTCGATGGCGCGCGCCATGTTGTCGAAGGTGATGGCGTTGTTGCCGCTGTCGGGAAAGGCCAGTGCGAATGCCCTGGCGTAGCCGGGAATGCCCTTGAGCGTCGCCACCGCGCGGGCCGGGGTGTTGTTCATTTCGACACCGGCCTGGATCGGACCCTTCGCCTGCTCGCTCAGGTCGGGCGCGCGCCCGTCCCAGAACTGGGCGGCATTGAATACGGCATTGAACACGGTTGGCGCATTGCGCGGGCCGCGCTGAAAGCCGTGGCCGATGGATGTCGGGACGTTGTCCGCGCCGGCAGTGCTGAGGCTGTGGCAACTGTTGCAGCTGATGACCTGGCTCGATGACAGGCGCGGCTCGAAGAAGAGCATCTTGCCCAGTTCGACTTTCGCGGGGCTGATGGTCTGGTCGCGCACGGCCGCCAGCTTCTCCGGGACGGGAGTGAAAACACCCTCGGCGCGCTTTCGAAGTGCCGCTGCGGCGGAATCAGCGGCAGGAGCGGTGTGGGTGGCATGAACTCCGGCGGCGGGTGTGTTCTGCGCGGTACCTGCGTTACCGCAACCGGTCAACAGCAGCGTTGCGGCGATGGCGGGAGACAACGTGATGGCAAGTGGAAGGCGTCGCATGGCGTCTACCTGGTGACCGTCAGCTTGCCCTTCATCTGGAACGAGTGGCCGGGGAAGCTGCAGAAGAATGCGTAGTCGCCGCCGGCGGTGAGCTTCTTGCCCGGGAACGACACCGTCGTCTTCTGTCCTGCGCCGATCAACGACGTTGCGGCGATGACGCGCGCGTCGCCCTTGGCGAGGTAGTTGTTGGCCGCGCCTGCCTTGATGCCGTCGCGTCCGATGGCCTCCATGTCCTTGCTTGTCGCGATCACGACGTTGTGGCCCATCGCCGCCACCGGCAGCTTGCCGGTATGCGCCAGTTCGACCGTGATGGTCGGGCAGGCCGCCGAAACGGTGACGGTCTTGAGGTCGAACTTCATCGCGTCGTCGGCCTTGAGCGCGATGGTGCAGTTGCCCGCGGCATGGGCGAGGCCGGTTGCGGACAGCAGGCCCAGGCAGAGCAGGGAGGTCGAAACGATCGTCGTGGAATGCTTGTGCTTCATGGACAATTCCTGGGGGAGGGAGGGCCGATGTCGACACGGTAGGCGCGTGCGGGCGTCGGGACCTTGATCTGAGTCAAAACCCGGGAGTCCATGCGTCTGCTTTTCCAGACAACGACAACCAGCACGCGCGGGGCGTGCTGGTTGTTCAGAGCGGTTTGTCTGCGGCGTTGTCTGCCGCAAATGGTTTGCCGCGCGTCAGTCCGCGCGACGCAAGATCAGTGTGGCGTTGGTGCCGCCGAAGCCGAAGCTGTTGGACATCACCGTGTCGCAGGCCGCGTCGCGGCGCTCGCGCAGGATCGGGAAGCTCTCCGCGCGAGGATCGAGTGTTTCGATGTTGGACGAGGCGGCCATGAATCCGCCTTCCATCATCAGCAGGCAGTAGATCGCCTCATGCACGCTGGCAGCACCCAGCGAATGGCCGCTGAGCGCCTTGGTCGATGAAAGCGGCGGCACGTTGTCGCCGAATGCGGCGCGCACCGCTTCCAGTTCCACCACATCGCCCAGGGGCGTGGAGGTGCCGTGCGTGTTGAGGTAGTCGATCGCGCCGACGCCGCGGCCGTCGTAGCCGGCCAGCGCCATCTGCATGCAGCGCACCGCGCCTTCGCCCGAGGGGGCGACCATGTCGGCGCCGTCGGAGGTGACGCCGTATCCGACCAGTTCGGCGAGGATGCGGGCGCCGCGGGCGCGGGCGTGTTCGTAGTCTTCCAGCACGACCATGCCGCCACCGCCGGCGATGACGAAGCCGTCGCGGTCGTTGTCGTACGGCCGCGAGGCGCTTTGCGGGGTGTCGTTGCGATGCGTGGACAGCGCGCCCATGCCGTCGAACTGTGCGGTCATGCCCCAATGGACTTCTTCGCCACCGCCCGCGAACACCACGTCCTGCGCGCCATGGCGGATCAGGTCCGCGGCCATGCCGATGCAATGCGCTGACGTCGCGCATGCGGCGCTGATGGAGTAGCTGAGGCCGCGAATACCGAACGCGGTGGCCAGCGTCGCCGATACGGTCGAG
The DNA here is from genome assembly GCF_052113485.1 of Lysobacter sp. TAF61. Taxonomy (NCBI): domain Bacteria; kingdom Pseudomonadati; phylum Pseudomonadota; class Gammaproteobacteria; order Lysobacterales; family Lysobacteraceae; genus Lysobacter; species Lysobacter sp. TAF61. The sequence continues at coordinate 85,166 of NZ_JBFRDH010000007.1, read as the reverse complement.
CACATCGTGCGCGGCACCATGTACGGGCCGACGCGGCGAATGCCCTTCTCGCGCAGGATGTCCGCCAGTTCGATCTGCCACTGCGGCGAGCCGCCGCCGGAGCCGGCGATCACGCCGGTGCGGACGTTGTGCATCTGTTCCTGGTCGAGGCCGGCCTCGGTCATCGCATCGTGCATGGCGATGTAGCTGTAGGCCGCGGCATCGCCCATGAAACGCTTGAGCTTGCGATCGATCCGCGACTCCAGGTCGATCTGCGGCACGCCGGCGACATGGCTGCGCAAGCCTTTCTCTGCGTACTCGGGAACGAAACTGATGCCCGCGCGCCCTTCGCGCAGGGAGTCCGTGACCGACTGGCGATCATTGCCCAGGCACGAAACCACACCCAGGCCGGTGACAACGACACGACGCATTCAGAAGCCCTCGGTGGAAGTGAACAGCCCGACGCGAAGATCCTTGGCCGTGTAGATCTGGCGGCCGTCGACGCTCACGCTGCCGTCGCCGATGACCAGCGCCAGCTTGCCGCGCATGACCCGGCGGATATCGATTTCGTAGCTGACGAGCTTTGCATCCGGCAGCACCTGGCCGGTGAACTTCACCTCGCCCACGCCCAGCGCGCGGCCGCGACCGGGTTCGCCCAGCCAGGGCAGGAAGAAACCGCACAGCTGCCACAGCGCATCCAGGCCCAGGCAGCCGGGCATCACCGGGTCGCCTTCGAAGTGGCAGGCGAAGAACCACAGGTCCGGGTTGATGTCGAGCTCGGCGCGGATCACGCCCTTGCCGTAGCTTCCGCCTTCGGTGGCGATGTGGGTGATGCGATCGAACATCAGCATCGGCGGAAGCGGCAGGCGCGCGTTGCCGGGGCCGAACATGGTGCCGCCGGCGCATGCAAGCAGCTGCGCGCGGTCGAATGAATTGGGACGAGTCATCTGGAAGTACCGTGGCGTGGAACGCGGCAGTGTGGTTTCCCACAATGACGACTGCCTTGACCTGGATCAACCATCAATTTCCGTACGGTGAAGTACTTTTGTGCGGTATTCCAGGTTCCTGTGGTGCGGGTGATGCGACGCCCCGATTCATGCGCTGCATGGTTGTGGCGGTCAGAACAGCAGCGACGACATCTTGCGGCGGTAGCGGCCCACCAGGTCCTCGTCCTCGACCACCCGGAACGCGTCGATCAGCGCCTTGCGCGGCAGGCCTTCGGCGTAGCTGCGATCGCGCCGCAGCATCTCCAGGAACTGCTCCAGGCCGGCCTCGGCATTGCCGTCGACGATGTGGATGGCGCCAAGCAGATGGCGGGCGCGCAGGTCGTCGGGATTGCCGGCGATCGAGGCTTCCAGCACGGCCGCCGGCGGCGCGTCCTTGAGCAGCGAGGCGAACTCCAGGCGCGAACGCGCGCGCTGGGCACGGTCGTCGGTGGCGAGGTTGGCCGGCAGGCCGTCGAGCAGTTGCTCGGCCTCCGACACTGCGCCGGTCTTGAGCAGGGCCAGGGCCAGCTCGAGGCGCAGCTCGGCGGTGTCGGGATTGGCCGCCACGTCGGCGTGCAGGCGCACCACTTCCTCGTGCGGGTCCAGCGCCGGCGCCGGGGCCTCCACCGCTTCGGTAGCGGCCGCTTCGCCCGGCTCGACACCGTGGTGCTTGAGGAATTCGCGGATCTGACCTTCCGGCAGTGCGCCGGGGAAGCCATCGACCAGTTGCCCGTCCTTGACCAGGAACACGGTCGGGATCGAGCGGACCTGGAATGCGCCGGCCAGTTGCGGTTCCTTGTCGACGTCGACCTTGGCCAGCTCGAAGGCGCCGTTGTAGTCGGCAGCCAGCTTTTCCAGGATCGGTCCGAGGGTCTTGCAGGGGCCGCACCACTCGGCCCAGAAGTCGACCAGCACCGGTGTCTGCAGGGACTTCTGCAGGACCTGCGCTTCGAAATTGTCGGCGGTGGCGTCGAAGACGTGGGGGGAGGCGGTTTCGGTCGTCATCAGCTCGGCTCGGGTCGGCTCGGTGGTCAGTGGCAGGAGATGGGGGCGGGCGGCGTGCTTGGCAAGCATGGCCGGGCGGTCGGCACGCTAGCATGAAGCGCCGCATTCCCGACCCGCCGGACCGCCGTGAATTCCAACTCCCCAAGCCGCGCCGCCTCGTTGTTCGATCGCCATGCCGGCACGCTGGCGGTGCTGTCGTGTGCTGCGGCCGTCTTCGGCTTCGCCGCTGTGTTCGATGCGTTTTCGCACCTGCAGCATCCGGTCGCGCTGCTCGGTTCGCGTGGGGTGCCGGGTGCGGCGGGGTTCAATCTGCTGGCGTTCATCGTGCCGGGGCTGTTGGCCGCGGTGGTGGCCTTCCGGTTGCGCGGGCGGCTGCCGGTGGGCGCCGGTCGCATCGCCGCGGTGGGCGTGTGGATGCTGGCGATTTCGGCGTTGGCATTCGCGGCGCAGGGTTTGCTGCCGCTCGATGCCTCCGATCTGGAGAACGCGCAGAGTCAGTGGCATGCGACCGCCTGGCTGTTGTGGTGGTTGTCGTTCGCTCCGGGTGCGTTGTTGCTGGGCCTGGGGGTGCGTTCTGCGCCGGGCTGGCGTGGGTGGGGGTGGGCGTTCTTCGCGGCTGGTGCGCTGGCAGTGGTGTTCAACGTGCTGCCGAACACGTGGTTGCCAGGGCCGGTGGCGCAGCGGTTGCTGTTGGCACTGTGGTTGCTGTGCGTGTGGATGGCGTCGCGTCGCCGCTGACGCTTTGGCTTCTGAGTGGTGTCAGCTTCGGGCGTCCGCCGGGGCGCGCCAGCTTGGGGCGTCAGCTTCGGGGTGGCGCCGTCCGCCGGGGCGGGGATTGCTACGCCCGGCAGACGACATCCTGTCTTTATGCCGGGCGTGGGCCATCCATGGCCCACTGCTCCGCAATCCCCGCCCCGGCGGACGACGCCCCAGCGCTTGATTTCCCGGTCTTCGTTTGGATCGCCGTCATTCCCGCGAAGGCGGGAACCCAGCGCCGCTGCCCCCGCCCGCCATTCCCGCGAAGGCGGGAACCCAGCGGCGTGCCCCTGCCGTCATCCCGGCGAACGCCGGGATCCATTTGCTTTTGTAGCCGTGGGGACAAAGCCAACGTCCCTGGATCCCCGCCTTCGCGGGGATGACGGTGACAACGGCGGAGATGCGACGAGAAGCCCGTGATGCCCAGAAGACGGTGACATGACGGCTCCTCGTCGTGCGCCGGCCGAAGACCGATCAACGAAGTGCCGAAGCGTGGTGGGCGACGCCGCTCCGAAGGCAGGAGCCTGTGGGCGACGCCGTTCCGAAGCTACGTCAGCCTCGAAGACTTACAGCGCTGCCGACGCCGTGTCGGTGCGCGAATCGGGCTGGCGGTACACCTTGCCGTCCTTCATCACGAAGTCGACCTTCATCACTGCGGTGATGTCCTCGACCGGGTTGCCGGGCACTGCGATGATGTCGGCGCGTTTGCCGATTTCGATCACGCCCTGGTCGTCGACGCCGAGCACCTCGGCTGCGCGGATCGTGGCGGCCTGCAGCGCTACGTTGGCGGGGATGCCGGCTTCCGTCATGTAGATGAACTCGCGCGCGTTGTCGCCGTGCGGGCCGACGCCCATGTCGGTGCCGAAGGCGATCTTGACGCCGTTCTTGTAGGCCCTGCCGGCAGTGTCCTGGATCAGCGCGCCGATGCGGATCGCCTTGGGCCGCACCACCTCCGGGAAATAGCCGTCGATCTTGGCCTTGTCGGCGACGAAGCGACCGGCGTAGATGGTCGGCACGTACCAGGTGCCCTTCTGCTTCATCAGCGACATCACCTCCGGGCTCATGTAGGTGCCGTGCTCGATGGAGGTGACGCCGCCGAGCACCGCGCGCCGGATGCCTTCCTCGCCGTGGGCGTGGGCGGCGACCCGGTAGCCGTAGTCCTTGGCGGTGTCGACGATCGCCTTGACCTCTTCGACGGTGAACTGCGGCGCGTCGCCGGATTTTGCATACGACAGCACACCACCGGTGGCGGTGATCTTGATCACGTCGCTGCCTTCCTTGTAGCGCTGGCGCACGGCCTGGCGCGCGTCGTCGATCGAGTTGATCACGCCCTCGGTCGGGCCGGGCGGGCCGATCAGGTGCGACAGCGCGTCGTTGTAGCCGTTGGTGGGATCGGCGTGGCCGCCGGTGGTGGCGATCGACTTGCCCGCCGCCCAGATCCGCGGCCCGTCGACCAGGCCCTGGTTGATCGCGTCGCGCAGGTGCGGACTGACTTCGCCGCCCAGATCGCGGACGCTGGTGAAGCCGGCCAGCAGCGTCTTCTTGGCGAAGCCGACGGAGCGGAACGCGAAATCGACGTCGTCCAGGCGGAAGCCTTCCGAGTAGCTCTGCGGGCTCGACTGGCTGCCCAGATGCACGTGCAGGTCGGTCCAACCCGGCGAGCAGGTATGGCCGGACAGGTCGATGCGCTCCAGCCCCGCCATGTCGGCCTGGCCACTGACCACCTCGGCGACCTTGCCATCGCGGACGATCACGGTGTGCGGGCCCAGCACCTTGCCGGCGCGGGCGTCGAACAACTGCCCGCACTGCAGCGCGTAACTGTCGCCGGCGGCGACGGCCGGCGCGGCGGCCAGGGCGGTGGTCAAGGACAGGACAAGCGTGGACAGGCGCATTCGGTATCTCCCCAGATGAAGCCACTACTGTAGCCGCGCGGGCGGGCCGGGCCGCTGGGACATTGGTCGCAACCTCCCGTGGCGGCGGTCACGCGGTGGCGGTCTGGCGGCCGCCGCCTGATCGGGCGACCGCGCGGCCCCGGGCGGAATAGCGGCCATTTGTGCACTGCGGTAGGCTTGGCGGTCTTCCCCTAGCTTTCCCTTGCCCCCCGTGTCCACAGACGCCGAAGCCGCTCAAACCGTCGCCGATCCGAACGCCACCGACATCCGGGCCTTCGATCCGCTTGCCATCGAGGCCGCCGCCCAGGGGTACTGGGACGACAGCCGCGCCTTCGAGGTCGACGAGCGCTCCGACAAGCCCAAGTACTACTGCCTGTCGATGCTGCCGTATCCGTCCGGCGCGCTGCACATGGGTCACGTGCGCAATTACACGATTGGCGACGTCATCAGCCGCTACAAGCGCATGACCGGCCACAACGTGCTGCAGCCGATGGGCTGGGACGCCTTCGGCCTGCCGGCCGAGAACGCCGCGATCAAGAACAAGACGGCGCCGGCCAAGTGGACCTACGCCAACATCGCCCACATGAAGGCGCAGCTCAAGCAGATGGGCTACGCGATCGACTGGTCGCGCGAGTTCGCCACCTGCCAGCCGTCGTACTACGTGCACGAGCAGCGCATGTTCGTGCGCCTGATGAAGAAGGGCCTGGCCTACCGCAAGAACTCGGTGGTCAACTGGGATCCGGTCGACCAGACCGTGCTGGCCAACGAGCAGGTCGTCGACGGCCGCGGCTGGCGCACCGGCGCGCTGGTGGAAAAGCGCGAAATCCCGCAATGGTTCCTCAAGATCACCGACTACGCGCAGCAACTGCTCGACGGACTGGACGCGCTGCCGGGCTGGCCGGATGCGGTCAAGACCATGCAGCGCAACTGGATCGGCCGCAGCGAAGGCCTGGAGATCCGCTTCGACGTGCGCGATGCAGACGGCAACGCCGTTGCGCCGTTGAGCGTGTTCACCACGCGCCCGGACACGCTGATGGGCGTGACCTTCGTGTCGATCGCCGGCGAGCACCCGCTCGCCCTGGCGGCGGCGCAGAAGGATGCCGGGCTGGCCGGGTTCCTGGCCGACCTGAAGAAGGGCGGTGTCACCGAAGCCGAGCTCGAGACCCAGGAAAAGCGCGGCCGCGACACCGGCCTGCGCGCCATCCACCCGATCACCGGCGAAGAACTGCCGGTGTTCGTCGCCAACTTCGTGCTGATGAACTACGGCACCGGCGCGGTCATGGCCGTGCCCGCGCACGACCAGCGCGACTGGGAATTCGCCCAGCGTTACGTCTTGCCGATCCGCATGGTCATCGTGCCGGCGCAGGTGCGTGACGCGCTGGCCGAGATTGGCCAGCACCTGGCCCGCCACGACGACCCGATGCGCAGCGCGCTCGGCGGCGCCGGTTCGGTCGATGTCTACGACACCACGGCCGCGGTGCAGGTGGTGGAAGAGTTCCAGCGTCGCATCGCCGAAGAGTCGGCCTACACCGAGCGCGGCTGGCTGGTGAACTCCGGCGAGTTCGACGGCATGGAGTTCCAGCAGGCGCTCGATGCGCTGGCCACGCGCTTCGAAGGCGACGGCAGCGGCCAGCGCCGGGTCAACTTCCGTCTGCGCGACTGGGGCGTGAGCCGCCAGCGCTACTGGGGCTGCCCGATCCCGGTGATCCTGTGCGCGAAGTGCGGCGACGTGCCGGTGCCGGAAGACCAGTTGCCGGTGGTGCTGCCCGAAGACGTCGCCTTCAGCGGCGTCGCCTCGCCGATCAAGTCCGATCCGACCTGGCGCCAGACCACCTGCCCGCAGTGCGGCGGTGCGGCCGAGCGCGAGACCGACACGTTCGACACCTTCATGGAGTCGAGCTGGTACTACGCGCGCTACACCTCGCCCGGCGCGGAGCAGCAGGTCGACGAACGCGCCAAGTACTGGACGCCGGTCGACCAGTACATCGGCGGCATCGAGCACGCGATCCTGCACCTGCTGTACTTCCGCTTCTATCACAAGCTCATGCGCGACCAGGGCCTGGTCAACAGCGACGAGCCTGCGATCAACCTGCTGACCCAGGGCATGGTGATCGCGGAAACCTTCTACCGCGACAACACCGACGGCTCGAAGGACTGGATCAACCCGGCCGACGTCGAGGTGATCCGCGACGAGCGCGGCCGCATCACGGGCGCCACGCTGAAGGCCGACGGCAAGCCGGTCGTGATCGGCGGCACCGAGAAGATGTCGAAGTCGAAGAACAACGGCGTCGACCCGCAACTGATGGTCGGCAAGTACGGCGCCGACACGGTGCGCCTGTTCTCGATGTTCGCCGCGCCGCCGGAGCAGTCGCTGGAATGGAACGAGGCGGGCGTGGAAGGCATGTCGCGCTTCTTGCGCCGCTTCTGGCGCGAGGTGCTCGAGCACGTCTCCCAGCCTGACCATCCGCAAGTGGATGCGTCACAGCTGGATGCTGCGCAGAAGACGCTGCGCCGCCAGCTGCACGAAACCATCCAGAAGGTCGGCGACGACTACGGCCGCCGCCACAGCTTCAACACTGCGATCGCGGCGCTGATGGAACTGCTCAACCACGTCTCCAAGTTCGACGACATGAGTGACCAGGGCCGGGCCGTTCGCCACGAGGCATTGCAGGCGATGGTGCTGTTGCTCAATCCGGTCACGCCGCATGTCTGCCACGCCCTGTGGCAGGCCCTGGGCCATGCCGAGACGCTGCTGGAGGACGTGCCGTTCCCGCAGGCCGATGCGGCCGCGCTGGTGCGCGACGCGGTGACGCTGGCGGTGCAGGTCAACGGCAAGCTGCGCGGCACCATCGACGTTGCGGTGAACATCAGCAAGGAAGACGCCGAGCGCCTGGCCCTGGCCGAACCGAACGTGGCCAAGTACATGGAAGGCCTGACGGTGCGCAAGGTGATTGTCGTGCCGGGCAAGATCGTCAACATCGTCGCCGCTTGATCGGCGTCCTGGGCCCTCTCCCGCCCGCGGGAGAGGGGTTGGGGTGAGGGCCCGCCCGTCGTCACAGGCTGAACGAGCCGCCGCCCGCTATTGATGGCCACGCACGCCTCGTCCAGACTGCCCGCATGATCCGTCACCCGATCCGCCAGATGCGCCCGATCCGTCGCATGCTCCCCGCCAGCGCCGCGCTGGTGATCACCCTGGCCGTGTCGGCTTGTGGCTTCCACCTGCGCAACGCCCTCGTGCTGCCGCCGGACATGGGTCCGGTGCGGGTGGTGTCGTCGGACCGCTACAGCCCGTTGGCCGACTCTCTGGCGCAGGCGCTGACCCGCGCCGGTGCGGTGCCGGCGACCGAAGACACCAGCAATGCAACCGTGCTCGACCTGCTCGGCGAGCAGTGGGGCGACCGCCCGATCGCGCTGGACGAACTCGGCCGCGCGCAGGAGTACTCGTTGCGCTATGCGGTGACGTTCGAAGTGCGCAAGGCCGATGGCACCACGCCGGTGCCGCGCCAGACCGTCGAGCTCGCGCGCGACTACGTGTCCAACCCGGTGCAGTCGATCGGTACCGAAGGCGAACGCGAAATCCTGCAGGGTGAAATGCGCCGCGAGATGGTGGCTTCCGTGCTGCGCCGCCTCGATGCTGTCGCCCGTCACGTCAGTGCGTTGCCTGCGGCCACGCCGGCGCCTGCTGCCGAAGGGACCACGCCGGCGCCTGCCGCCGCGCCCGTCCCGCCGGCAGAAGGTGGCGGCGGCACGCCGCGCTGAGCCTGCCGTCGTCGCAATGGAACTCAAACCGGAACAGCTGGTAGCCCAGCTTGGCCTCGACCAGGCTGCGCCGCCGCCGTTGCGTCCGGCCTACCTGATCGCAGGGCCCGAGCCGCTGCGCGTGCTCGAGGCCGCCGACGCCGTGCGCGCCGCTGCGCGCAGGCAGGGCATTGCCGAACGCGAAGTCTTCGAGGCCGAAGGCAACCAGCGCGAACCGGACTGGAATGGTCTGTCGGCCAGTTTCCGCGCGCCCAGCCTGTTCGCCAGCCGTCGCCTGGTGGAAGTGCGTCTGCCCAGCGGCAAGCCGGGCAAGGAGGGCGCTGAAGTCATCAGCGATTTCTGCGCCGATCCGCCGGCCGACGTGGTCCTGATGGTCACTGCCGGCGAATGGAGCAAACAGCACGGCGGCAAGTGGAGCGAGGCGATCGGTCGCATCGGCCAGATCGCGATCGCCTGGGCGGTCAAGCCGCACGAGTTGCCCGACTGGATCGAACGGCGCCTGCGCCAGCACGGCCTGCGCGCAGACCGCGACGCGGTGCAGAACCTGGCCGATCGCGTCGAGGGCAACCTGCTCGCAGCTGCGCAGGAGATCGACAAGCTTGCGCTGTTGTCCGATGGCAGCACGCTCGACAGCGCGAAGATGACCGAGCTGGTCGCCGATGCCGCACGCTTTGATGTGTTCCGCCTGGTCGATGCGGCGATGAACGGGCAGGCTGCGCTGGTCGCGCGCATGCTCGCCGGGCTGCGCGCGGAAGGCGAGGCGGTGCCGGCATTGCTCGGCATGGTCGTCATGGAACTGCAGCGCGCCGCATCGCTGGCGCGAGTGCAGGCACGCGGCGGCAACCTCGCCGGCGAATTCAAGGCGCAGCGCATCTGGGATTCCAAGCAGCCGATGTACCGGCGCGCGCTGCAGCGCCACGCGGCGCCGCGCTGGGATGCGTTCGTGGCCGAAGCCGGTCGCGTCGACCGCATCGCCAAGGGTCGCATGCGCATCGGCGAGGAGCCGACCGACGCCTGGCTGGCGCTGGAGCGCCTGCTGCTGGCCGTGGCCGAGCCGCGCGCCGCCAGGCTGCTCGTCGCACCGCGCGGCTGAGCGTTCGCCATGGCGCTGCAGGTCTACTACGGCGGCACCTTCGATCCGGTCCATTGCGGCCACGTGGCGGTGGCGCGCGCGGTGCGCGATGGCCTCGATGCGCAGGTCCAACTGGTTCCCGCCGCCGATCCGCCGCACAAGGACGCGACCCACGCCGACGCGATCGCGCGGGCGCGGATGCTCGATCTGGCGGTGGCCGGCGAGCCCGGGCTCAAGGTCGATCGCCGCGAGCTGCGCCGGGAGGGGCCGTCCTACACGGTCGACACCCTGCGTGAGCTGCGCGCGGAGCTGGGCCCGGACACGCCGATCGTGTGGATGGTCGGCGGCGATTCGCTGCTGCAGCTGCATCGCTGGCACCGTTGGCAGGAATTGTTCCAGTTCGCGCATGTCCTGGCGGTGGCCCGGCCGGGGTCGCATCTGGATATGGCCACCATCGCCGAGCAGTCGCCGCCGGTTCATGCGGAGGTCGCCGCGCGCTGGCGCCCGCCCCGGGATCTGTCGCAAGCCCCTGCTGGGGGCTTCGCGGCGTTTGAACTGCCCCTGCAGCGGCCTGAGTCCTCCACGGAGCTGCGCCGCCGGATCGCCGCTGGCGAGGCCTGGCGAGACTGGGTGCCGGCGGCTGTCGCCGAGTACATCGTCCGTCACGGTCTTTACGCCGTCCGGGACGTCACGCCGGCTTCGTTATAATCTGCATGACATAATCCAGATGCCCCCCGCGCCGAGAGCCATCGCCCCTTGAGTACCGAAGCACAAGTCATCAAGACCCGTTTGCCCGACCCGCCGCCGCCGGTAGATCTCCTGCTAAAGACGGTCCATGCCGCGGTCGAGGAACTCAAGGCCAAGGACGTCGTCGAGATCGATGTGCGCGGCAAGAGCAGCGTCACCGACTACATGGTGATCGCTTCGGGCACTTCGACGCGCCACGTCAAGTCGATCGCAAACGAAGTCGTCAAATTCGCCAAGAATCTCGATGTCCAGCCGCTGGGCGTCGAAGGCGAGCGCGAGGCCGAGTGGGTGCTGGTCGATCTGGGCGACGTTGTCGTCCACGTCATGCTGCCGCGCGTTCGCGAGTTCTATGCGCTTGAGCGTCTGTGGACGGTCGGCGATCAGCCGCCGGGCATGGAAGACGACCAGGAGTACGAGGTCGGCTACGGCCGGCGTCGCTGAGTCGCTGTTCATCGAGTCAAGGACAACGGCGCCTGCGGGCGCCGTTTTCATTTGTGCGATCGGCGTCGTAGAGGCTCGGAGTGGCGTCGCCCGCCGGGCCATCCATGGCCCGCTGCCACGCAATCCCCGAGCCGCCGGACGACGCTCCGGAAATTTCGTTCCCGGTCTTCGTTGAAGAGCCGTCATTCCCGCGAAGGCGGGAATCCATGGACGTTGACCGGTCTGCAGATCACAGGTGCCCGCGCTCCCACGGTCCCGTGATCGCCACCGTGATCCCCGGTGTCTGGATGTTGACGAACAACGCCTGGCTCAACGGATCCCAGCAGGCGCCGCAGAACTCGCTTTCACGGTAGTCGCCCTCGGGGATGACCTTGCCGGCGTTGCCGATCTGCGTCGACGTCAGCTCGATGTTGTTCTTGCAGAAGTAGAACGACTCGCCCTGGCGGGTCAGTCCGATCAGTCGCGCGCCGGGGCCGTACTGGTCGGGGCTTTCGCCGCCGTCTTCGCACAGCAGCACGCCGCCGCGCGCGCTGACGGTGATGTTGTCTGGGTTGTGCGCGGCGAGCTGGTTGCCGCTGACGAACAACGCGCGGATGCGTTGGGTCAGCAGGTCGAGCACCCACACCGCGCCGTTGCCGCGGCCCTTGCGGCCCTGTGCGTCGACGCCGGTGCTGGTGTCGACGATGAACATCTTGCCGTAGCTGTGCCAGATGCCTTCGCCGCGGCTCATGCGCAGCGCGCCGGCGCTCCAGGCCTGTGCGAACGGGCCGCTGAGGGTTTCGCCGGCGGAGATGTCGGGGAAGCCGGCCGGGGCGACGATCGTGTCCAGGTCCGGATCGGGGATGTCGACCCATTCCAGTGCGTATTCGTCGCCGATCGCGGCCACGGTGAGGTCGGCGTTGGGCCGGCGGCGCACGCGCGCGGCCTGCAGGCGCCCGCCGTGTTCGAGTGAGCCGTAGCGGCCGGCGCGATCGTTGGGAATGAAGCGGTAGAGGCCGGCCTTGTTGCGGTCGTCCTCGGTCATGTAGACGATGCCGGTGCGCGGATCGATCGCCACGGCTTCATGGCTGAAGCGTCCCAGTCCGATCAGTGGACGGCCGCAGGTGCGTTCGGCTTCCGGGTGCACTTCGAAGACGTAGCCGTGCTTCTTGCCGGTGCTGGATACCGCGTCGGTCTTGATCTCCTCGCACGTCAGCCAGCTGCCCCAGGGCGTCGGCCCGCCGGCGCAGTTGACCAGGGTGCCGCCGAGGCTGGCTTCGCTGCTGCGCCATTGGCCCTGGCGCCAGGTCAGCGTGGTGGTGCCACCGCCGGCGACCTGGCCGCCGCCGATGTCGCCGCGGTCGTACATGCCCGGTGCGTTGATCGGGGTGGCTGCGCCGCGTTCGTGGTTGCGGATCAGTACCAGTTCGTTGCCGCGGCCACGGCCGGAGGCGTGCTTGTTGTCGCGTGGGCGTGAGCCGGGCCGGCGCAGGCCGACCACGGCCATGCCGTCGTGGCGATCGGGGCAGGGCTGGCCGTCGCTCATCGCATCGCCGCTCCAGGCGAAGGACCGGTAGCTGAAACCGCGCGGCAGTTGCAGCAGCGGCAGGCCGGTAGCGAGATCGGCGACCGGCGCGAGCGGGCCATAACGGCCGGGAATGGGGGCCAGGCGGGTGGGGTCGCCGGCGGCCAGCGCCTGGCGCGAATACAGCGCGCCAAGGCTGCCCATGGCGCCAAGCGTCATCGCGGCGGCACCGCCTTTGAGGACCTGGCGGCGGGAGAGATCCAATGCATCCATCTGCGGACTCCTGCGGGGCTGGGGGGAGCCTGCAACCTAGGTGCGGGGCATGGCCATGCGATGACATGCCGATGTCAGTGCGCCGGAACGTGACACGCAGCCGGTACCATCTCTGCAATGAAAGCGAAATTGATCGCCGTCGGTGAACACGCCCCGCGCTGGGTGGCCGAAGGCTTCGGCGAGTACCGCAAGCGCCTGTCGCACTGGCTGCCGCTGGAGCTGGTCGAGATCGAGCCCGGCCTGCGCGGCAAGGGCCGCGATGCGGCGCGTGCGACCCAGGACGAAGGCGCACGCGTGCTGGCGGCGTTGCCGAAGAACGCGTGCGTGGTCACCCTCGATGGACGCGGCAAGACCTGGTCGTCCGAGCAGCTGGCGCAACGGCTGGAACATTGGCGCGGGCAGGGGCGCGACCTCGCGTTCCTGATCGGCGGTCCTGAAGGGCATGCGCCGGAAGTGATCGCGCGCGGTGACGAGTCGTGGTCGCTGGGGCCGCTGACGCTGCCGCACATGCTGGTGCGGCTGGTTGCCGCCGAGCAGCTGTACCGCGCGGCGGCGTTGCTTGCGAACCATCCCTATCACCGCGCCTGATCACCGCGCGCGTGCTGATCACCGCGCCAGCTTGAACTCGATCGGCACGCGCCCCAGCGCCTGCACGGCTTGGCCGTTGCGGAACGCCGGCTGGAACGTCCACTGCGTCAGCACCGCCCGCCGGGCGGCCTGGTCGAGCACGCGGTGACCGCTGCTGCGGACCACGCGCACTTCCAGCGGTCGTCCGTCGATGCCGACCAGGATCTCCAGTTCGACCGTACCCATCAGGCCCTGACGCACCGCTTCACCTGGATAGGCCGGCGCGGGCGCCGACAATGCCTGCAGCACTGAGCCGGTGGCAGGCTCCGTCGACTCGCCGATCGATTCGCCGGTTGATCCGCCGGGTGTGACCGGATCGACCGGTTGCAGTGCTTCGTCGCCGGTCTGGGCGTCGACCACGGCCTCGATGGGTTCGCTGCGCGCGGGGGTCAAACGTTCTGAGCGCGTCGGCGCGGGCTGGGGCCTGTTCTTTTCGATCTTGACCGGTTCGGTCGGCGGCGGCTCTGTTTTGGTGGCCCTGGGTGGCAATTCGAATATCTGGATGGTGTCTTCTTCCAGCTGCGGTGCGACCTGCGCCAACGGGACCATCAGCAGCATCGCCACCACCGCATTGACGGCGATGGCACCGGCTGCAGCGACTATCCGGCTGCTATCGAGTTCACCGAGCTTGAACGGCCCGGCCTGGTGGTGCAGGGCAATTGCATTCGACATGGCGCGCCTCCTGTGTGGTCTGCACTGGCGGCAAACGCATCCATGGCGGCGGCGGGGTTACGGACCCTGAAAAAAATCAGGCCCGCGCGGGGCGGGCCTGATCGTTGGACCTTGCGGGAAGCTTCAGCGCTGCGGCGCTCAGTTGCCCAGTTCGAAGACGATGTCGAGGCTGACCGAGAGGGTGTTCTCGCCGGCCGCGATCGGCGTGTCGAAGGCTTCCTTGCCGCGCGCCATCGCCATCATCGGCATCGGCCGCGGCGGGGCGAAGCTGCCGCCCTCGCTGATGCTGACGATGCGGCGGACCTTCAGGCCCAGCGTCTTGGCGTACATCTGCGCGCGCGTCTGCGCCTTCTCGACCGCGGCGCGGCGGGCCTCGTCGTAGGCCTCGCCCTTCTTGGTTTCGTCGATGTCGAAGGTCGGCCCGTTGATCTGGTTGGCGCCGGTGGCGGCCAGCGCATCCATGATCCTGCCGAGCTTGGCGATGTCGCGGACGGTGATGTTGACGGTGTTCTGCGCCTGGTAACCGGTGATCGTCGGCGGCTGGTTCTCGGCGTACCTGTATTGCGGGTTGAGATTGACGCCGCTGGTCTGGACGTCGCGCTCGGCGATGCCGGCGGCCTTGATCGCGGCCACGACCTTGTTCATCTGCTCGGCATTGGCGCGCATGGCCGAGTTGGCGTCGGCCGCCTGGGTCACAACGCCGGTGGACAGGGTTGCGATGTCGGGCGCACGACGGCTCTCGGCCTGGGCCGACACCGACAGCAGGGTGCCGTCGGTCGCTACGTACGGGGTGGTCTGGGCGGGGCTCACGACGGGGAAGGCTCCAAATGCGAGGGCGGCGGCCAGCACGAGCGGGCGCAGGGCGAGCCGCGAAGACGGGCGAGAAGACGGCAGGGGCATGAACAACTCCTTGTGGTTGCGGCTAGGGTCTGGATGGTGCGGTGAACGATTCGTGAGCCTGGTCGGGGTTGGATGAGGTTGCGTGCGCTGTCGCGCAGTCAGCGCGGGTTATGCTTTCGCCGATGCTTTATCTCGCCTCCAAATCCCCCCGCCGGCACGAATTGCTGGGCCGGCTCCTGTCGAGCCAGCCTGGCCTGGAGTTCGGCGTGCTCGACCTCGACATCCCCGAGCACCCGCAGCCCGGCGAGCCGGCCGAATCCTATGTGCGCCGTGTCGCCCGCGAGAAGGCCGGGGCCGGACTGCTCAAGGTGGTCGGCAACCCGTCCGCGGTCGTGCTTGGCTCCGATACCGAGGTCGTGCTCGATGACGAGGTGTTCGGCAAGCCGGCCGACGACGCCGACGCCGCGGCGATGCTGGCCCGGTTGTCCGGACGCACCCACCAGGTGATCTCGGCAGTGTCGCTGGTTTCGCCGTCGCGCGAGCTGCAGGCCGTCTCGATTTCCGAAGTCACCTTCGCCACGCTGAGTCCGTCGCAGATCGATGCCTACGTTGCCAGCGGCGAGCCGCACGGGCGCGCCGGCGCGTACGCGATCCAGGGCCTGGCCGAGGCATTCACCACACGCCTGTCCGGCAGCTACTCCGGTGTGATGGGGTTGCCGCTGTACGAGACCGCCACCTTGCTGCGACAGTTCGGAGTGTTGAAGTGACCGAAGAAATACTGGTCAACGTTACGCCCCGCGAAACCCGTGTTGCCGTCGTCGAAAACGGCATGCTCCAGGAACTGCACATCGAACGTGGCTGGCGCCGTGGCGTGGTCGGCAACATCTACAAGGGCAAGGTCCAGCGGGTCATGCCGGGCATGCAGGCGGCGTTCGTCGAAATCGGCCTGGAGCGCGCGGCGTTCCTGCACGCGGCTGACATCATCAAGCCCGTGCCGGTCGCCGAGGGCGCCAGCGAAGGCGAGGAGGCGCCGCTGCCGCCGACGCCGACGCGGCCGATTGCCGAACTGCTGCGCGAGGGCCAGGACATCATCGTGCAGGTGGTCAAGGACCCGATCGGCAGCAAGGGCGCCCGACTCACCACCCAGCTCAGCATTCCTTCGCGCTACCTGGTGCTGCTGCCGCGCACGCGCGTGGTCGGCGTCTCGGCGCGGATCGAGGACGAGGCCGAGCGCGCCCGCCTCAAGAGCCACATCACCTCGCTGGCCCCGTCCGGCGACAGCCACGGTTACATCGTGCGCACCAACGCCGAGGGCCAGCCGGAGGAGCAGCTGGCCGAGGACGTGGCCTACCTGGGCCGGGTCTGGGGCCTGATCGAGGAACGTTCGCGCAGCGCCCGCGTCGGCGAACGCGTGTACGAAGACCTGAACCTGCCGCTGCGTGCGGTCCGCGACCTGATGCGCAAGGACGTCGAGAAAGTGCGCGTCGATTCCCGCGAGACCTGCGAGCGCCTGCGCGTGTTCGCCGCGCAGTACATGCCGGGCCTGGACGAGAAGATCGAGCACTACACCGGCGCGCGGCCCATCTTCGACCTGTATGGCGTCGAGGACGAGATCCAGCGCGCACTCGACAAGGAAGTGCCGCTCAAATCCGGCGGCTACCTGGTGATCGACCAGACCGAGGCGATGACCACGGTCGACATCAACACCGGCTCGTTCCTGGGCCAGCGCAACCTCGAGGAGACGGTGTACCGCACCAACCTCGAAGCTGCGCAGTCGGTGGCGCGCCAGCTGCGCCTGCGCAACCTGGGCGGCATCATCATCATCGACTTCATCGACATGATTGATTCCGAGCACCGGCGGCAGGTGCTGCGCCAGCTCGAGAAGTCGCTGGCGCGCGACCACGCCAAGACCACGGTGTACGAGTTCTCGCCGCTGGGCCTGGTAGAGATGACGCGCAAGCGCACCACCGAAAGCCTGGAGCGCCAGCTGTCGGAGGCCTGCCATGAGTGCGGCGGCCGCGGCACGCTGAAGACGCCGGAGACGGTGACGTACGAAATCTTCCGCGACATCGTCCGCCAGGTGCGCCAGTTCGATGCGCAGCGGCTGCTGGTGATCGCCTCGCCGAAAGTGGTCGCGCGCATCACCGACGAAGAGTCGGCGGCGGTGGCCGAACTGGAAGAGTTCCTCGCCAAGTCGATCCGCTTCCAGGCCGACGACCAGTATGCGCAGGAGCAGTTCGATGTGGTTCTCCTCTAGGGCGGAAGGCTGAAGCACGATGCCGACCCCCATGCGCCGCCGCCTGCGCATCGCCCGCCGTGGCCTGGCCTACACGACCGCCCTGGTGCTGGTGCTGATCGCGCTGGTGCTGGCGATCGCCAGCCAGTTGCTGCCGCTGGCCGAAAGCAATCCGCAGCGCGTCGCCGCGTGGCTCAGCGAGCGCGCCGGCCGGCCGGTCTCGTTCGACAGGGTCGAAACCGACTGGACCCGGCGCGGACCGCTGTTGCGCCTGGACAATCTGCGCGTCGGCGCGGGCGATGAGGCGTTCACCGTGGGCGACACCGAGATGCTGGTGTCGGTCTACGCCGGCCTGTTGCCTGGCCACGCCTTTTCCGAGCTGCGCCTGCGTGGCCTCGACCTGACCCTGGAACGCAGCGACGACGCGCGCTGGAAAGTGCGCGGCCTGCCCGGCCAGGAGCAGCCCGCGCGCGATCCGCTGTCGGCGCTGGAAGGCCTGGGCGAACTGCAGGTCATCGGTGGCAAGCTGTCGGTGATCGCGCCGCAGCTGGGCATCGACGCGCGCATCCCGCGCATCGACCTGCGTCTGCGCGTGGACGGCCCGCGCGTGCGCGCCGGTGTCCGCGCCTGGCCGAGCGTTGGCGTGCCCGGCGCCGCCTCCTCGCCGCTGGACGCGGTGTTCGACTTCGACCGCCAGCAGGGCGATGGCAGGGCCTACCTGGGCACGCGTCGCGCCGATCTGGCGGCATGGGGCCCGCTGCTGCAGTTGGCCGGTGTCGGCAGCGAGTCCGGCCAGGGCCGCGCCGAAGCGTGGGCGCAGTTGCGAAGCCACCGCATCACCGATGTGATCATCGATGCCGCGCTCGACCGCGTCGGCCTGCGCGGCCAGGCATTGCCCGGCGGCAAGGTGCCGCGCCTGATGTTCCCGCACATCGAGGCGCGTGCGCGCTGGCGGCTGGTGGACGGTGGCTGGCGCGCGGACGCGCCGAAGCTGCGCATCGACAGTGCCGGCCATGCGCAGAAGCTCGACGGCCTGGCGATCGCGGGCGGCAGCCGTTTCGCACTGATGGCCGACCAGATCGACGCCGGCCCGCTGCTTGCGGCCGCGGCGCTGAGCGACCGGCTCGAGCCTGGCCTTCGCCAGTGGCTGCACAACACCGCGCCGCAGGCGTCGCTGCAACGCATCGAAGTGGCCGGCGTGCGCGGTGGGCCGATGCGCACGCATGCACGCATCGCCTCGTTCGGGTTCAAGGCGGTCGGCAACGCGCCGGGACTGAGCGGACTGGCCGGCGAGTTCGACGGCGATGCCGACGGCTTCAGCCTGGTGCTCGACCAGAAGTCGCCGATGCGGTTCGACTGGCCGAGCGGGTTCGGCGTCGTCCATACCGCCGCCCTGCACGGCATGGTCAGCGGCTGGCGCGAGGGCGCCGGCTGGCGCATCGGCACGCCGTCGCTGGCGATCAAGGGCGATGGCTTCGGCGTGACCGCGCGTGGCGGCCTGTGGTGGCAGGGCGACGGATCGCGGCCGTGGATCGACATCGCCGCCGACATCGACGAGACCCAGGTGCCGGTCGCGAAGGGTTTCTGGATCCATCACAAGATGTCGCCGCGCGTGATCGGGTGGCTCGACTCGGCGCTGGTCGGCGGGCAGCTTCGCAATGGCCATGCGGTGGTGTCGGGCGACCTCGACGACTGGCCGTTCCGCGATCGCAACGGCCGCTTCGAAGCCGTTGCCCAATTGCATGACGCCGTGGTCAAGTTCCAGCCGGAATGGCCGGCGGCGGAAGGTCTCGAGGCCGATGTCGCGTTCATCGCCGACGGCTTCACCGTCGAGGGGCACGGCAAGCTGGCTGAAGTCGCCATCGATCACATCCGCGCCGGCATCGATCATTACGGCGGTGGCGCGCTGACGGTCAAGGCGCAGGGCGGGGGCGACGCCGCGCAACTGCTGAACCTGCTGCGCGCCAGTCCGCTGCAGCACGACCACGCCGACACGCTCAAGAACGTGGTCGCAAGCGGACCGGCCAAGGTCGGCTTCGACATGACCCTGCCGCTGGTCCATGGCGCAGTGACGGCGATCAGCGGGACGGTGGAACTCAAGGACGCCAAACTCGCCGACCCGCGCTGGAAGCTCGCGTTCGACCAGGTCAACGGCTCGGCCATCTACGGGCGCGGCGGTTTCGGCGCCAAGGATCTGCGCGTACGCCATGACGGCCAGCCGGGGCGCTTGTCGCTGCTGGCTGGCGACCAGTACGTGAGCGACAAGTCGCACGTGTTCGAGGCCGGTCTCGATGCCGACATGGCCATTGCCGACCTGCTGGATCGCGCGCCGGAGATGGCGTGGCTCAAGCCTTACGTCGATGGCCGCTCGCGCTGGACGGTCGGCATCGCCATCCCGAAGGCGTCGTCGGGACGCGCCGTGCCCACGCAGTTGCAACTGCGCTCGGACCTGGTCGGTACCGCGCTCAACCTGCCCGCGCCGCTGCGCAAGCCCGCCGGCGACGCGCTGGCGGCGAGCATCGATGCGCCCTTGCCGATGGGCAGCGACGACATCCGCGTGACCCTGGGCAACCTGGTCTCGGTGCGCGCGCGCAGCCGCGAGGATGCCTCGGGCAAATCGCAGACCGGAGTACGGGTCGCACTGGGTGGCGGGCGTGTCGACGAAGCGCCGCCGGCGCATGGCCTGGTGGCCACCGGCCGCGCGCCGGTGTTCGATGCGATCGACTGGATCGCGATGATGTACGGCGGCGGCAGCGGCGGGCTCGCGCTGCAGCGCATCGACGTCACCGCGCAGCGGTTCAACCTGCTCGGTGGCGCCTTCGCCGACACGCATCTGGTCGTGGTTCCAGCCCCACAAGGCGCAATCGCGGTGCAGGTGGAAGGCGCGGCATTGCAGGGCGCGGCGCTGATCCCCGCCGGTGACGGCGCGCCGATCGCGGGCCGGTTCGATCGCGTCTACTGGCGCGCTCCGAAGGCCGCCACCGCGGCCGCCTCCACGCCGGCACCGCCCGCGCCCGCGCCGGCAGGCAACGACGGTTTCAATCCCGCCAGGATCCCGCCGTTGACCATCGACATCGCCGACCTGCGTGTCGCCGATGCGCATCTGGGCGAAGCCAACCTGCGCACGCGACCGAGCAGCAATGGCATGCGCTTCGAACAACTGCGCATGCGCGGCACCGGCCAGAGCCTCGACGTCAGCGGCGAGTGGAGCGGGCGCGGCGCGGCTGCACGCACGCAGATGGACGTGCGGATCGACAGCAAGGATCTGGGCACGTTGCTGGGCGGCTTCGGCATGAGCCAGCAACTGGCCGGTGGTATCGGCACGATGCATTTCGCCGCGGGCTGGAACGGCAGTCCCGCCGACTTCAACCTGGCGACGCTGGAAGGCTCGCTCGATGCCGACATCCGCGACGGTCGCCTGCTCGAAGTCGAGCCCGGCGCCGGCCGCGTGCTCGGCCTGCTCAGCCTGGCCCAGTTGCCGCGGCGGCTGATGCTGGATTTCCGCGACTTCTTCTCCAAGGGATTCGCCTTCAACCGTGCCGGCGGCAAGCTTCGATTCACTGCCGGCACTGCCCACAGCGACGCGATCTCCATCGACGGGCCGGCCGCGCAGATCAGCATCAGCGGCAGCGCCAACCTGCGCGCGCAGAGTTTCGACCAGACCATCGAAGTGCGGCCCAAGGCCGGCAACCTGCTGACCGTGGCCGGCGCCATTGCCGCCGGCCCCGTCGGAGCGGCGATCGGCGCAGCGGCCAATGCGGTCCTGCAGAAGCCGCTGGGGCAGATGGCCTCGCGCACCTACCGCGTCACCGGGCCGTGGAAGGAGCCCAAGGTCGAGGTGGTCGGCAGCGAACAAGGGCGGGCCGAACAGACCGTGCCACCGGCCCGCTGAAGGGCCGGGCCAGACCCGACGCGTCGCCGGCCCGCAGGCCCAGCTGCGGCGGTGCCGTTCGCACTGCCGGCGCCCTCCGGAGCCCGCGGCCCCGGCGCCGCAGCCTTGGAAGGCGACCACTTCGCCCGCATCTAGTGCAGCGTATAACTGCTTTTTCCACCTCTCATTCCACAGCCCGCGAGCCCCCCGACACGATGACCCTGCCCATCCAGATCGCCGAAACCCGCCTGCTCCTGCCCTCCGGGCTCGACGCCGGTGGCCTTGAGCGCACTTTCGGCACCCTGCTCGGACCTGGCATTGACTTCGGCGACCTGTATTTCCAGCACGCCCGCCGCGAGAGCTGGACGGTCGAGGACGGCATCGTCAAGGACGGCGCGCATTCGATCGAGCAGGGCGTGGGTGTGCGCGCGATCAGCGGCGAAAAGACCGGCTTTGCCTATTCCGACGAGATCAACACGCAGGCGTTGCTGGCCGCGTCGAAATCGGCGCGCGCCATCGCCCGCGACGGTTCGACCCAGGCGCCGCATGCGCTGGTGCGCGGCGGCGGTCGTGAACTCTACGTGCCCGAAGATCCGATCGACGGTTACGCCAACGAAGCTAAGGTCGAGGCGCTGCGTCGCGTCGACCGCATGCTGCGCGCGGCCGACCCGCGCGTGCAGCAGGTGATGGTGAGCCTGGCCGGTGGCGTCGACACCATCCTGGTAGCGCGCAGCGACGGCGTGCTTGCCGCCGACGTGCGCCCGCTGGTGCGCCTCAACGTGCAGGTGATCGTCGAACACAAAGGCCGTCGCGAGAGCGGCTACGCCGGTGGTGGTGGCCGTTACAGCTACGCCGAGCTGCTCGATGGCGACAAGCCCGAACAGCTGGCTCGCGAAGCGCTGCGCCAGGCGCTGGTGAACCTGGATGCGATCGATGCGCCGGCCGGCATCATGCCGGTGGTGCTTGGCAGTGGCTGGCCCGGCGTGCTGCTGCACGAAGCCGTCGGCCACGGCCTGGAGGGCGACTTCAACCGCAAGGGTACCTCGACCTATGCCGGCCGCATGGGCCAGCGCGTCGCCTCACCGGGCGTGACCATCGTCGATGACGGCACCTTGCCGGGACGGCGCGGCTCGCTCAACGTCGACGACGAAGGCACGCCGACCAACTGCACCACGCTGATCGAGGACGGCGTCCTGGTCGGTTACATGCAGGACACGCTCAACGCGCGCCTGATGGGCATGGCGCCGACCGGCAACGGCCGCCGCGAATCGTTCGCGCACCTGCCGATGCCGCGCATGACCAACACCTACATGCTGGCCGGGCAGCACGATCCGGAAGAGATGATCCGCTCGGTCAAGAAGGGCCTGTACGCGGTCAATTTCGGCGGCGGCCAGGTCGACATCACCAGCGGCAAGTACGTGTTCTCGGCGACCGAGGCGTACCTGATCGAGGACGGAAAGATCACCGCGCCGGTGAAGGGCGCCACGCTGATCGGCAACGGCCCGGAGACGATGCAGCGGGTGAAGATGATCGGCCACGACCTCGCCCTCGATGAAGGCGTGGGCGTGTGCGGCAAGGACGGCCAGAGCGTACCGGTCGGCGTCGGCCAGCCGTCGCTGCTGATCGACCAACTGACGGTGGGCGGCACGCAGGCGTGATGATGCCGGCGGGGGGCTATTCGTCGTCGGACTCGTCGTCGCCGGTGTCGGCTGCGCCGAGGATCACGCCGCGCAGCTCCCGGTACAGTTCGCGGAACGACTGCGGCGGCTTGTTGCGGTTGCGCTCGTCGATGGCGTTGCGCACCAGTTGCCGCAGGCGCTGGCGGTCGGCCGTCGGGTATTCGTCGAGCAGTTGCGCCAGCGCGGTGTCGCCGTCGGCGATCAGGCGCTCGCGCCAGGCTTCGACGCGGTGCATGGCGGCGATTTCGCGCCGCGCTGCTTCGCCGTTCTCGTCGAGGGCGTCGCGCAGGGCATTGAGGATTTCGTCGTCCTCGCGCCGCATCTGCTTGGCCAGGAACGCCAGCTGGCGCTTGTGGGCGATGTTGGCGGTGATGCGCTTGCACTCGCGGATATGCGGCAGCAGCGAGTCGGGCACGGGCAGCTTGGCCAGCTGCGCCTCGGTCAGCGCCACCAGCTTCTCGCCCAGCGCCAGTACCTCCAGCGCCTCGCGCCGGTTCTGGCTGCGGCTTGGGCTGAGGAACTCGCCGGATTCTTCGTCTCTACCACGCATGACACTTCTTCCTGGATATCGATACATCTCTCCGCGCGCAGTCGTCAGCGCCGCGGAGGGCAAAAACAGGTTCCCGGGCCCAGGCCCGCGGAACGGCAGGCCACAAGGATAAGCCATTGAACGAACTGACTCCCCAATACGCCGCCTCCCTCGGCGACAGCCATGCCCGCCTGGAGTCCCTGGCGGAGGTGTCCCAGCGCCTGCTGGAGCGCTGCCGCGCCGCCGGCGCCACCCAGGCCGAGGTGTCGTGCTCGGAAGAATCCGGGCTCAACGTCAATGTCCGCATGGGCGAGGTCGAGACGGTCGAATCCACCCGCGACCGCGGCATCGCCGTCACCGTCTACTTCGGCCAGCGCAAGGGCAGTGCCAGCACCGCCGACCTGCGCGAGGAAAGCCTCGGCGCCACTGTCGAGCAGGCCTGCGCGATCGCCCGCCACACCGAGGACGATGCCGCCGCAGGTCTGGCCGATGCCGCGCTGATGGCGCGCGACCTGCGCGAGTTCGATTCCTGGCACCCGTGGGTGATCGACGCCGACCGCGCCATCGACCTGGCCCTGGCCTGCGAGCAGGCGGGGCGGGAGTCGGATGCGCGCATCGAGAATTCCGACGGCGCCTCGGTCGGCACCGGCGAGAGCATCAGCGTCTATGCCAATTCGCACGGCTTCATCGGCCGCGAACGCAGCACCCAGCACAGCCTGGGCTGCGCGCTGATCGCCGGTCGCGGCGACGCGATGCAGCGCGATGGCTGGTACAGCATCGGCTTGTCGGCCGACGATCTGGAGTCTGCCGCCACCATCGGTCGCAAGGCCGCCCAGCGCGCCGCCTCGCGCCTGCAGCCGCGGCAGATCGCGACGGGCGAGTACCCGGTGCTGTTCGCCGCCGAGATGGGGCGCTCGCTGATCGGGCACCTGCTCGGCGCCGTCTCCGGTGGCGCGCTGTACCGCCGCGCCAGCTTCCTGGTCGATTCGGTCGGCACGCAGTTGTTCCCGGACTGGTTCGCGATCGATGAGCTGCCGTTCCTGGAGCGTGGCTTCCGCTCGTGCTCGTTCGATGCCGAGGGCGTGGCCACGCGCGAGTCGCCGCTGGTCACCGGCGGCGTGCTCCAGCGCTACATCCTGGGCAGCTACTCGGCGCGCAAGCTCGGCCTGCAGACCACCGCCAATGCCGGCGGCGTGCACAACCTCCAGGTCGAGGCCAACGCCGGCGACCTCGACGCCATGCTGGCCGGGATGGGCCGCGGCCTGCTGGTCACCGAGTTGATGGGGCAGGGCGTGAACACCGTCACCGGCGACTACTCGCGCGGCGCCGCCGGATTCTGGATCGAGAACGGCCAGATCCAGTACCCGGTCGACGGGATTACCGTGGCCGGCAACCTGAAATCCATGTTCACCGCGATCGAGGCCGTCGGCAGCGACGTCGACCCGCGCTCGCACCTGCGCACCGGCTCGATCCTGGTCGGGCGGATGACGGTGGCCGGCGAAACCCAGGAGTGAGCGCTACCCCCTCGCCCGGCTCAGGGCGAGGGGCAGGGGCGCGCTTGACCTGTCACTGCCGCGAGTGGAAAGTGGCCTTAACAGTCAAGGGAGCAGACTCATGAGCGAAAACCCGAACGATCCGAGCCCGTACTCCGCGCCCCCGCCGCCGCCGGAAAGCAACCTGGGCGGCATATCGGCCGAGCAGCGTCAGTGGGCGATGTTCGCGCACCTGTCGGCCATTGCCGGCGCCGTGCTCACCTCCGGAATCGGCGGCTGGGGCACGTTCCTGGGACCGCTGATCATCTGGCTGATCAAGAAGGACACCATGCCCTTCGTCGAAGACCAGGCCAAGGAAGCGCTGAACTACAACATCACCGTGGCGATCGTGTTCTTCGCCCTGTGGGTGCTGGTGTTCATCACCCTGGGCATCGGCTTCCTGATCGCGATCCCGGCCTGGCTGGTCGTCGGCGTGGCATGGCTGGTGTTCACCATCATTGCCGCGGTGAAGTCGAACGAGGGCGTCAGCTACCGTTATCCCTTCACGCTGCGCCTGGTGAAGTAAGGCCTGCAACCGGGTGCGGCCGATCGCCGCGCCCGGGTTGTCACGCGCTGATCAGCGATCGCGCTCGATCGCGAGCCGGCCCAACGCCGCCAGCGCATCGGCACGCGCACCGAACGGCGCCAATGCCGCCGTCATCGCCGCGCCGAGCTCCTGCAATCGTGCACGCGAAGCCTCCAGGCCGATCAACGCCGGGAAGGTTGCCTTGTCCTGCGCCACGTCCTTGCCCGCGGTCTTGCCGAGGGTGGCGCTGTCGCCTTCGATGTCGAGGATGTCGTCGCGCACCTGGAACGCCAGGCCGAGTGCATCGGCATAGCGGTCGAGGTCGTCCAACTCGCTCGCCGATGCGCCGCCGCACAGTGCACCCATGCGCACCGCGGCACGGATCAGCGCCCCGGTCTTGAGTGCGTGCAGCGTTTCGAGATCAGCCACCGATACCGTGGCGCCGTTGCCGGTGGCAGCCAGGTCGAGAGCCTGGCCGCCGCACATGCCGGCGGCGCCGGAGGCCGTCGCCAGCGTACGCAGCAACGCGACCCGGACGGCATCCGATACCGGGGCATCAGCCAGGACTTCGAAGGCCAGCGATTGCAGTGCGTCGCCAGCCAGTACTGCGGTGGCCTCGTCGAAGGCGACGTGCACGGTCGGCTGGCCGCGGCGCAGGGCGTCGTCGTCCATCGCCGGCAAGTCATCGTGCACCAGCGAATAGGCGTGGATCAGTTCGACTGCGGCCGCGGGTGCGTCCAGGGCGTCCGCCCCGGCACCCAGCGCCGCGCCGCTGGCGTACACCAGCAGCGGCCGCATGCGCTTGCCGCCCAGCAGCACGGCGTGGCGCATGGCCGCATGCAGCCGATGCGGTGGCAGCGAAGGGTCGGGCAGGACTCGGGCGAGCGCCGCGTCGGCGCGTTCGCGCCAGCCGGCCAGGTCAGACATCACTGACGTCAGGCATCGTTGGGCGACTGGGGCGACAGTGCGGCGAAGTTCTCGGCCGCGGCCGGGTTCTGCGGGTCGCTGAGCAGGCGCACGCGCAGTTCGGCCTGCTCCAGCGCACTCTGGCAGCGGCGGTAGAGGCCGACGCCGCGCTCGTAGGCAGCCAGCGAGTCCTCCAGGCTCATCTCGCCGTGTTCCATCTTCTCGACCAGTTGTTCGAGCGCATCCAGCGATTGTTCGAAATCGCTGACAGGCGAGGCGGAGGAAGCGGCTTCATTGGCGGTTTTTCGCGACATGGGCGAAGTTTGCGACCGCGCCCGGCGGGGGTCAATTGCCGCAGCGGGTCAGTAGGCAATGCGTCGCGGTTCATGCGATCGCCATTCCCGCAGCCGCGCTCCGCGCAGCCGCGGTGCGATCAGGCGTCGTCCCAGGCCAGCCGCGCCCCGTGCTGGCGCAGCCAGGCATCGAACGGTGCCGAATAGGCCAGGTCGGCGATGGCCAGCAAGTGGCCATCGGCGTCGCTGAGCAACGGCAGCCGCTCGCGCAGCCACGGCGGCACGCCCAGGTCCTGCAGCACGTGCTTGAGTGCATGCGAATGGGTGCGCCCGGGCTGGACGATGCGTTCGCCGCCCTGGCGGGCGTGCACCACCACCCCTGCGGCCAGCGCCACGGCGCCCTCCAGTCGCAGTTGCCCGCCGTGCGGCAGCGCCAGTGGGGTGTCGCCGTTCCACGGGCTGCGCCAGTGTCCGGGCAAGCGCGGGCGGATCGGACCGGCATGCAGCAGGTCGCGCCAGCTGCGCACCGCCACGCCACGCCAGGCGAATTCGGCCTCGGCGTCCTCGTCTGCCGCGAGCACGTCGGCCTCGATGCGGGCGACACCCTGGGCGGGCAAGGCGGGCAGGGCGAGTCCGGCGATCCAGCGCCGCAGCACGCGCGCGCGGCGCGCGGCCGGCATCGCCAGCAGGCGACGGCGCGAGAGACAGTGCGGGTCGGCGGTGGCGGCAGCCGCCAGCGCCTGTGCGTCGCCTTCCTCGAGCAGGTCCCGCGCCTGCGCCGACAGGCCCGCCGATTGCGCCAGCGCCGCATCGGCGTGCGGCCAGCGTTCGCGCAACAACGGCATCACGCGCTGGCGCAGGAAGTTGCGGTCGAACGCGGTGTCGGCGTTGCTGGGGTCGTCGATCCAGTCCAGCCCGTTTGCACGCGCGTAGGCCAGCAGGTCGGCGCGGCCGTGGTCGAGCAGCGGCCGCCACAGCCGGCCAGCGCCGAACTGCCGCCAACGACGCATCGCCGCCAGGCCGTCGCTGCCCGAGCCGCGCAGTGCGCGCAGCAGCAGCGTCTCGGCCTGGTCGTCACGGTGATGGGCCAGCGCCAGCACTTCGGCGGGCGCAAGCGCGTCGGCGAACGCACGATGCCGGGCGGCGCGCGCAGCGGCCTCGGGGCCGTCGCCATCAGCGACCACGCTCACCCGCACCACGGTCAGTGCAACCTCCAGCGCTGCGCACGTCCGCGCGCAGTGCTCGGCCCAGGCATCTGCGTGCGGATGCAGGCCGTGGTGCACGTGCAGGGCGCGCAGCGGGATGGCGCCGGACGTGTTCGCCAGCAGGTGCAGCAGCACGCTGGAGTCCAGGCCGCCGCTGTAGCCCACGCACAGCGGCGCGGCAGGCAGGTCGTGGAGCGCGTGGGGCAGCGCTGGCGGGGTTGCGGGTGGCATCTGCCGATGGTGCCACGGCGGTGGAATGCAGCAACCCATCGTTGGGGCTGGGCGGGCCGCCGCCGCGGACGCACCATCTACTCACCCAGACACATGGAGAGACGGTTTTGGCCCGGTTATTCGACCCTTTCGAGCAACGTTCGCTGACCCTGCGCAACCGCCTGGTGGTCGCGCCGATGTGCCAGTACTCGGCGGTCGACGGCGTCCCCAATGACTGGCACCTGGTGCACCTGGGCAGCCGCGCAGTGGGCGGCGCGGGCGCGATCATCGCCGAGGCCAGCGCGGTCGCGGCCGAAGGCCGCATCTCGCCGGCAGACACCGGCATCTGGAACGACCGCCAGGCCGAAGCCTGGGCACGCATCGCCCGCTTCATGGCCTGCCAGGGCGCCGTGCCGGGCATCCAGCTCGCCCACGCCGGTCGCAAGGCCAGCACGGCGCCGCCGTGGCTGGGCGGCATTGCCGTGAGCCAAGCCGATGGCGGCTGGTCGCCGGTTGCACCCTCGGCGATTGCGTTCAGCGAAACCTCGCCGGTGCCGCGCGCGCTGGATGAAGCGCAGTTGCACAACCTCGTCGACGACTTCGCCTCGGCCGCGTGGCGCGCGCACGCCGCCGGCTTCCGCCTGATCGAACTGCATGCCGCGCATGGCTACCTGCTGCACCAGTTCCTGTCGCCGCTGTCGAACCGGCGCGACGACGCCTACGGCGGCAGTTTCGAAAACCGCACGCGCCTGCTGCTGGAAGTGCTCGATGCGGTGCGCAAGGTCTGGCCGGAGCGGTTGCCGCTATGGCTGCGCATTTCCGCCACCGACTGGGCCGAAGGCGGCTGGGATGTCGAACAGAGCATCGAGCTGGCGCGGATCGCATCCACGCGCGGTGTCGACCTGGTTGATGTGTCCAGCGGTGGCCTCGTGCACGGCGCGAAGATTCCGCTGGAACCGGGCTACCAGGTGCCGTTCTCGGCGCGCATCCGCCGCGAAGCGGGCATTGCGACGGGCGCGGTGGGTCTGATCACCGAAGCGGGGCATGCCGAGACGGTGATCGAACGCGGCGATGCCGATGTCGTGCTGCTTGCGCGCGAATTGCTGCGTGACCCGTATTTCCCGCGCCGCGCCGCGCGCGAGCTGGAAGCCGAGCTGCACGCGCCGGAGCAATACCTGCGCGCGTGGTGAGGTGTTCACGGGAGCCGGCAAGCCGGCTCCGGTGAAGGTCGCGCCAACACGATCAGGCCGCTTTGATCAGGCTTTCGATCAGGCCGCTTCGTATGCGCCGTAACTGCGCAGGCGACGGTAACGGCGGTCGAGCAGGTCCTGCGTCGACAGCGCCTCGAGCGTGTCGAGTTCGTTGAGCAGCACGGCCTTCAGGCGCGTGGCCATCTGCCGCGGGTTGCGGTGCGCACCACCGATCGGCTCGCGCACGACCTTGTCGATCAGGCCCAGGCCGAGCAGGCGCTTGGCGGTCAGGCCGAGCTGTTCGGCGGCGTCCTTGGCCTTGTCGGCCGACTTCCACAGGATCGAGGCGCAACCTTCCGGCGAGATCACCGAGTAGGTGCTGTACTCCAGCATCAGCGTGCGGTCGCCTACGCCAATCGCCAGCGCGCCGCCGGAGCCGCCTTCGCCGATCACGGTGCAGATCACCGGCACCTTCAGCTCGCTCATCTCCAGCAGGTTGCGGGCGATGGCTTCGGACTGGCCGCGCTCTTCGGCGCCCACGCCGGGGTAGGCACCGGGGGTGTCGATGAAGGTCAGCAGCGGCAGCCTGAAGCGCTCGGCCAGCTTCATCAGGCGCAGCGCCTTGCGGTAGCCCTCCGGACGCGGCATGCCGAAGTTGCGCTTGATCTTGCTCTTGGTGTCGCGGCCCTTCTGGTGGCCGATGATGACGACGCTGCGGCCATTGATGCGGCCCAGGCCGCCGACGATGGCGGCGTCGTCGGAGAAGGCGCGGTCGCCGGCAAGTTCCTGGAACTCGTCGCAGATGATGCGGATGTAGTCGTTGGTGTACGGGCGCGCCGGGTGGCGGGCCAGCTGCGAGACCTGCCAGGGGGTCAGGTCGCGGAAAATCTGGGCGGTGCGGATGCGCAGCTTGTCCTGCAGCGCATGTACTTCGGCATCCACGTCCACGGCCGGGGCATTGCTGGCGTGGCGCAACTCCTGGATCTTGGCTTCCAGGTCGGCGATGGGCTGCTCGAAATCGAGGTAGTTCGGGTTCATGCGGGGGCCGTTGGCCGGAAAGCCGACAGTCTAGCCGAGGCGGGGCGACCGTACCGAGACGTGTGGCGGTGCGGCAATCGGCCAGGTTCGGCCGGGTATTGAAGTCGTATTCATGGCCTCGCGGCCCCGGGCCGCGGCGGGGACATGCTTGAATCGCTCTGCCGCGCTGGAGCGGGACAGGCGAGTCGTGAGAACCATGATGAAGGGACGTGGGTGGGCCGCCCTGGCGGCGATGGCGTGCGCGATGACCGGCATCGCGCCGGTGGCCGCCCAGGGCTGGCGGCATGTCGGTGCGGTCGAGCGGGTCGAGCCGCGGGCCGACGGCGTGATCGTCGCCTCCGGTCCGGCGCAGCTGCGTGTCACCGCGGTGGGCGAGGGTGTCTTCCGGGTCACGCTGGCGCCGGACGGACGCTTCGATCCGCTGCCCTCATGGGCGGTCGTGGCCGCTGCGGCGCCTGCGTCAGTCGCGGTCGCCGATACGGCCGATGCGGTCACCGTCACCGCCGGCGATGCCGTCGCCATCGTCCGCAAGCGGCCGCTGCGGGTGGAGTTCGCCGATCGCGCCGGTCACGTCCTGCTTTCCGATTCGCAGCAGATGCCGATGGCGTGGTCCGACAGCCCGCACGGCCCACGCGTGCGCAGCTGGAAGACGATGCCGGCCGACGAGCACTACTACGGCCTGGGCGACAAGGCCGGCCCGCTCGACCGCCGCGGTCGCGCCTTCACCCTGTGGAACTCCGACGCCTACGGCTGGCAGGGCAGCAGCGACCCGCTCTACAAATCGATCCCGTTCTTCATCGGCCTGCGCGCCGGCACCGCGTACGGCGTGTTCTTCGACAACACCGCGCGCAGCAGTTTCGACTTCGGCAAGGAGTCGGAGGACTACTTCTCGTTCGGCGCCGAAGGCGGCGCGCTCGACTACTACTTCATCGCCGGCCCACAACCGGCGCGCGTGCTCCAGCGTTACACGGCGCTGACCGGACGCACGCCGCTGCCACCGATGTGGGCGCTGGGCTTCCAGCAGTCGCGCTACAGCTACAACCCGGAGAGCAAGGTCCGCGAGGTTGCCGCGCAGTTGCGCGAACACCGTATCCCCGCCGACGCGATCTACCTGGATATCGACTACCAGCAGGGCTATGCGCCGTTCACGGTCGATCGCAAGCAGTTCCCGCACTTCGAGCAGATGATCGCCGATCTGCGCGCGCAGGGGTTGCGCACGGTGCTGATCACCGACCTGCACATCAAGCACGCACCGGGCACGGGCTATGCACCGTTCGACTCGGGCCTGGCCGCCGATGCCTTCATCCGCAATCCGGACGGTTCCCTTTACATCGGCCCGGTGTGGCCGGGCGATGCGGTGTTCCCGGATTTCACCCTGTCGCGCGTGCGCGACTGGTGGGGCGGGTTGTACCGCGACTTCACCGCAATGGGTGCGGCCGGCTACTGGAACGACATGAACGAGCCATCGGTGTTCAACGTGCCAGGCAATACGATGTCGCCTGATGCAGTCCATCGCCTGGACGACGGCAGCCAGCGTGACCACCGCGCCATCCATAACGTCTACGGCATGCTCAATGCGCGCGCGACGTACGAAGGGCTGTTGAAGTTGCAGCCGGAGCAGCGCCCGTTCGTCCTGACGCGCGCGGCCTACGCCGGCACGCAGCGCTATGCGGCCACATGGACAGGCGACAACTCCGCCACTTGGCACCACCTGGCACAGAGCACGCCGAACCTGCTGAGCCTTGGGCTGTCGGGCATGGCGCTGGCCGGCGATGACGTCGGCGGTTTCATCGGTTCGCCGCCGCCGGACCTGTTGACGCGCTGGTACCAGCTTGGCGCGTTCAACCCGGTGTTTCGCAACCACGCCGCGACCGACACCCGCCCGCATGAGGCCTGGGTCGATGGACCGCAGCATGAGGCGCTGCGTCGCGAGGCCATCGAGCTGCGCTACCGGCTGATGCCGTACCTGTACACCGTGGCCGAGGAGAACTCGCGCAGCGGCCTGCCGATCATGCGGCCGGTGTTCCTGCAGTACCCGCAGGCCGAAGCGTTCTACGGCAACGACCGCGACTTCCTGTTCGGGCCGGACCTGTTCGTCGCGCCGGTCTGCGACGGGCGGCTCGATGCGCAGCAGATCGTGCTGCCGCCCGGAGAGTGGTTCGAGTTCGGGACATCACGACGCCAGGTTGCGCAGAAGGATCCGATCAGGCTCGATCCGCGTCCGTCCGGCGTGCCGCTTTACGCGCGCGCTGGCGCGATCGTGCCGATGCAGGCGGTGGTGCAGCACACCGGCGAGAAGCCGGCCGGGCCGTTGCAGTTGCAGGTGTATCTGCCCAAGGCCGGTGGCGAATGCAGCGGTTCGCTGTACCAGGACGATGGCGAGAGCCAGGCCTACAAGACGGGGAAGCTGCTGCGCGTCGCGTACGGGTGCGAGGTGTCGAAGCGTGGCGTGGTGCTGACGTCGCGCATCGAACAAGATGGCTTTGCGCCGTGGTGGGGCGATGTGGAGGTGACGGTGTATGGAGTGGCGCGCAAGCCGTCGGCGCTTCGACGCGACGGGCAATCGATTGCGGACTGGAGCTACGACCCGCAGATGCAGCTGGTTGTCATCCGGATGGAGCAGGCGCGTCGCGGCTGGAAGGTTGTGCTGAACCTGTGACCATCCACCGTTCGTCCTGAGCGTAGGCCCAAAGGGCCGAAGTCGAAGGGCGAACGGTGTTGGAGGGGGTGACGCTGGACTCGTGACCGATGGACTCGTCAGTTCGACCAGGGCTTGGCCAGCGTCACCTTCACCGCCCTTACCCCCGGCGTCGCCCGCAGCTTCGACGCCAGCTCCGCATCGATCCGCACCGACTGCGTGCCGTTGAGATCGAGCATGCCGGCGCTGCCCTTGCGCACCAGCAGGTCGAGGCGGATAGGCGTCTGCCCCGGGCGGTTGCCGGCCAGTACCGTATCGACGCGCTGCCACGTCCCGGGTTCGCGCAGGTCCAGCCGCAGCGACAAGCGCTGCGCGTTGCGCGTGCAGACCTGCTCGTAATCCCAGCAGCGTCCCGCACGCAAGGCGAAGCCGCCGCTGAAGGTGTCCTCGCGCAGGTTGCCCTGGATCACCAGCAGGCGGTCGCGCACCAGCAGTTGCGCGAACTCGCTGTAGGTCTCGTTGAAGAAGGCGCATTCGATGCGGCCGCGGCCGTCCTCGATCTGCACGAACATCTGGCTGTCGCCCTTCTTGCGCAGGCCCACGACCTGGCCGGCGACGACCGTCTCCACTTCCTGGCGCCAGCTGCCGCGTGCGGGCTCGGGCCGGTTCTCCCAGATCTTCTCCAGGCCAGCGAGGTCGTTGCCGATGAGCGCACGCACTTCATCGCGATATGGATCGAAGGGGTGTCCACTGAGGTAGTGGCCAAGCGTGTCGCGTTCGCCGTTGAGGATCTGCGTCAGCGGCCACTCGTCGGTCTCGGGCAGGTCGATGTGCAGCGCCGGAGCGGCGGTGTCGAAGCCGCCGAACAGCGACACCTGGCCGGCCTCGCGCTCGCGCGCCAGCTGGTCGGTGGCCTTGAGCACCTCGGGCAGCTGCAGCATCAGGCTTGCGCGGTTCTTGCCGAGATTGTCGAGCGCGCCGGCCTGGGTCAGCGCCTCGAGCGCGCGGCGGTTGAGCTTGCCGCTGTCGACGCGCTTGGCGAAGTCGAGCAGGTCCGCGAACGGTCCTGCGCGGCGCGCCTCCACGATGGCTTCGCAGGCGCCGCGGCCGACGCCCTTCACCGCGCCGATGCCATAACGGATCGTGGTCGCGTCCTTGGCCTCGAACATGTACGCCGACTCGTCGACATCCGGGCGCAGCACGGTCAGTCCCATCACCCGGCACTCGTCGAGGAAGGAGGTGACCTTGTCGGTGTTGTCCATGTCCGACGACAGCACCGCGGCCATGAACTCGGACGGGTAGTGCACCTTCAGCCAGGCGGTCTGGTAGGCCACCAGCGCATAGGCGGCCGAGTGCGACTTGTTGAAGCCGTACTCGGCGAACTTCTCCATCAGGTCGAAGATCGGGCTGGCCTGGCGCGCGGCGATGCCGCGCTCGGCGCAGCCGGCCTCGAACTTGGCGCGCTCCTTGGCCATCTCCTCGGGCTTCTTCTTGCCCATCGCGCGACGCAGCATGTCGGCGCCGCCGAGCGTGTAGCCCGCCAGCACCTGGGCGATCTGCATCACCTGTTCCTGGTACACGATGACGCCGTAGGTCGGCGACAGTACCGGTTCCAGCGATTCGTGCGGGTAGGAGACTTCGGTGTTGCCATGCTTGCGGTCGACCCACTCGCGGTCCATCCCCGAGCCCAGCGGGCCGGGACGGAACAGCGCGGCCAGCGCGATGATGTCCTCGAAGGTATCGGGGCGCGCGCGCTTGAGCAGTTCGCGCATGCCGCGTGATTCGAACTGGAACACCGCGACCGTGTCGCCGCGCGCGAACAGCTCGTAGCTGGCCTTGTCGTCGAGCGGCAGCGTGGTGATGTCGAGCATCGCCTCGCCGGCGGCGGCGCGGCGCTGGTTGATCGCCTTCACCGCCCAGTCGATGATCGTCAGCGTGCGCAGGCCGAGGAAGTCGAACTTGACCAGGCCGACCGCTTCGACGTCGTCCTTGTCGAACTGCGTGACCGGGCTCTTGCCGCGGCCTTCGCCGTCGTGTTCGGCGAACAGCGGGCAGAAGTCGCTCAGCGGGCTCGGCGCGATCACCACGCCACCGGCGTGCTTGCCGGCGTTGCGGGTGAGGTCCTCCAGGCTGCGCGCCAGGTCGAGCAGGTCGCGCACGTCCTCTTCGGCGTGGTAGCGCTGGACCAGCTCGGGCGATATCAGGTTGCTGTCGGACTTCGCCGCCTCCGATTCGCCCAGCGCATCGTCGAGGCAGATGCCCAGCGTGTTTGGAATGAGCTTGGCGATGCCGTCGACGAAGCCGTACGGGTGGCCAAGCACGCGCCCGGAGTCGCGCACGACGGCCTTGGCCGCCATGGTGCCGTAGGTGATGATCTGGCTGACGCGGTCGCGGCCGTACTTGCGCGCGACGTAGTCGATGACCTCGTCGCGGCGGTCCATGCAGAAGTCGATGTCGAAGTCGGGCATCGACACGCGTTCGGGGTTGAGGAACCGCTCGAACAGCAGGTCGTACGGCAGCGGGTCCAGGTCGGTGATGCCCAGCGCCCACGCCACCAGCGAGCCGGCACCGGAACCACGGCCCGGACCGACCGGGATGTCATGGTCCTTGGCCCAGTTGATGAAGTCGGCCACGATCAGGAAGTAGCCCGGGAACCCCATCTTGATGATGACGCCGAGCTCGATCTCCAGGCGCTCGTCGTACTCCTCGCGGGTCTTGCCGGGTGCTAGCGGCGCCTTCTCCAGGCGCTTGACGAGGCCTTCGCGCGCGCTGTTGCGCAGCCACGATTCGATGGTGTGCTCGCTCGGCACCGGGAACGCCGGCAGCGCGTATTCGCCGAGCTTCATCTCGACGTTGCAGCGGGTGGCCAGGGCGACGGCATTGTCGATCGCGTCGGGCACATCGGCGAACAGCTGCGCCATCTCCTGCGACGACTTCAGGTACTGCTGTTCGGTGTAGTCCTTCGGCCGCTTGGGGTCGTCGAGGACGCGGCCGGAGGCGATGCACACGCGCGCCTCGTGCGCTTCGAAACCATCGCGATCGAGGAAGCGCACATCGTTGCTGGCGATGACCGGAATGCCGCGCGCCGACGCCGCATGCAGGGCGAAAGAATTGAACGCGTCCTCGCCGTCGCGACCGGTGCGGGTCAGCTCCAGGTGCAGGCGCTCGCCGAACGAGCCGCGCCAGTCGGCGAGCCAGGCTTCGGCCAGTTCGTGGCGGCCGCCCACGGCCATGCGCCCGGCCAGGCTGTGGCGTCCGACCAGGGCGAACAGGCCCGCGTTGTCCTCGCGCAGCCACTCCGGGCGCAGGGCGACGCCGTCGGTGCGGTGGCCTTCCATCCAGGCGCGGCTGAGCAGGCGCGACAACGTCAGGTAGCCGTTGCGGTCCCGGCACAGCAGGGTCATGTGCGAGGCGGTTTCGTTGCCGTCGGCCAGGCCCACGTCGGCGCCGATGATCGGCTTGATGCCGGCGCCTTCGGCCGCCTTGTAGAACTTGACCGTGGCGAACAGGTTGTCCAGGTCGGTCAGCGCCACCGCCGGCTGCGACAGCGCCACGCAGCGTTTGACCATCTCGGCGATGCGGATCGTCGAGTCGGCGAGGGAGTACTCGCTGTGCAGGTGGAGATGAACGAAACGGGGTGCTGTCATGCTGTCCTGGACGTCGGGCGGCTCGGTCGAACCACGACCGGCGCGGCACAGGCCAGCCTATCAGTCCGGCCGGCGCGTACAAGCCTTGACAGCCTCCCGCCGCCTCATCCGTGCCCCGTGCGGCATGCGCACCTTGCAGCAGCCGTGCCGTGCAGGAGCCGTGCCGTGCAGCTGGCCCTCAACTGACCCGGAACAGTTGCGCTGGCAGATTCCACGGCACGTAGTGCTGCTCGCGCACCCACAGCATGTGCTGCCACAGCGCCAGCTCGTCCAGGCGGTCGCGGACCCAGGCCGCGCGCTTGTCCGGCGCCGGGCCGCCCGGGTGCTCGATGCGGCAGTAGTCGCAGTAGTCGCGGTAGTCCTCGACATCGTCGGCAAAGGCCGGCCAGGCCAGTTCGATCAGCAGCACGTCGTCGAGCTGGCCGAGCACCGGCGTGCGGTCGGCGATGAGGTCGTCCTCGCGGTCGATGTAGGCCAGCATCTTGCCGATCCGCGCGCGCGTGGCCTCGTCGCTGTCCCAGTCCTCGTCGGCCAGCATCGTGCGCAGTTCGTGCACGCGCTGCAGGCGCGAGTCGATGACGTCGTGGGCATGCTCGGCCGGCAACTTCAGCAGCCATGCCGACAGCTGCTGCAGCCGGTCGGCGTTGACGCGCGCGGCATCGGCATGGATCTCGTGCAGCAACTGGTCGAACTGGGCGACCGCCGCTTCCGCCAGGGGCAAGTCGTCGGTGCTGCGTCGCGCCGCCATGCCGCTGTACATGTGGTCGAACGGCAAGGGTTCGGGAGTGGGCGTGGGATGGTGCAGGCGCATGACACACCTCGCATCCGGCCGGGTGGGTCTGGGGCTCGCGCTGGGCCGGCGATGTGCGAGCCGGGACCGTCATGATGCGCCCGCTTCCAGGTGATGTCGCCGGTCGATGGTGACCCTGACCGATGACGCAGCGCGCTGAACGCGAGAGGCCGCCTTGCGGCGGCCTCTTCCGTTGCGCTCTCAATGCACCCGGAACATGGACACTGAACCGGGCAGGTAGCTGCTCTCGCGGATCTGGCGCTCGTGTTCGGCGTAGACAGCTTCTTCAAAGCGCGCCTGTTCCCAGTCCTGGCGGCTGAACTCGAAGCCGGCGACGTTGCAGCCGCGACGCTGGGCTTCCGTGCTGCGCAGGCGGACGTAGTCGAGGTAGTCCTCGACCTCGGCGACCAGGCGCGGCCATGCGGTATCGACGACGATGGCATCGTCGAGGCGGCCGACCTTGGGCAGCCAGTCCGGAATCAGGTCGTCACGGCTGCGGGCGTAGTCGACGATCATCTGGGCGGCATCGGCCGAATCGTTGGCTGGCTGCCACTGCGGGTCGCCGACCATCTGCTCGACCGTGGCGATCCGGCGCAGGCGCTGGCGGATGCTCGGCGGCGAGAAGTCGTGGGTGCTGCGGTCGCACAATTCGCGCGCTGCGCTGGCCAGCTGGTCGACGTCCAGCGGAGTCTGGGTCCGGCCCAGGCGGGTGAGCAGGCCATTGAAACGGTCGACATCGGCGCTGCGCAGGTCGAAGCCATTGATGTTGTGGCGGCGGCCGGAACCCTGGAAGGGGGCCTCCAGGATCGACGGCAGGGAGGCGGACAGCGAGGTCGGGGCGGAATAAATGGCGTTCATGACGGTCTCCGTGGGGGGATGTGGCACCGTTCTTGCGGCGCCGGATCAGGTTCCTCCACCGGTCCCAATGAGTCATGATGGCCGTGCGTGCCTTTCCTCATCGTCCGCTCTGGTTGATGAGGGCGCCATGAGGTTTTGCCGATGAATCCGAACGGGATGGCAGGCCAGGGCGGGCTAACCACCGAAAGTTACCGATTCGACGACATCGTGGTCGACGCGACCGCGCATACCTTGTCGCGCGCGGGAACTCCCCAGACGGTCGAGCCGAAGGCGTTCGCCGTGCTGCTGATGCTGCTCCGGCGCGCCGGCGAGCTGGTCGGTCGCGACGAGTTGCTGGACCAGGTCTGGGGTCACCGCCATGTCACCCCCGGCGTGCTGACCCGGGTGATCGCCCAGCTCCGCCATGCCCTTGGCGATGATTCGCAGCGGCCCCGGTTCATCCAGACCCAGCACGCGCTTGGCTACCGGTTCATCGGTCAGCTCAGGGCCGGCCCCGCTGCCGAGCCTGAATCCGCCGAGCCGCCGGTGCGGGACGAGCCGGAGACCGATCCGATGGAGGGCGTCGCCGCAGTCAGGCAGTCGGTCCCGCCGTCGCTGAATGTGGCGGCCAACGAGGCCGAGGCGCCACCGTCGCCGGACGACGGTGACCGGCGCCTCGACGAGGAGACGGTTGCCCGGTTCGATCCGGCCCGATTGGATCCGGCCCGATTGGATCCGGCCCGATTGGATCCGGCCCGAGCCGATGCCGCCCATGCCGATGCCGCCGCCGAGCCGGCGGTGGCCGTGCCGATGATCGGGCCGGCGGTGACCGCCCCAACCGTGGCGCCGGCGCCATTCCGCATTCGACGCCGCGCGCTGACGCGGCGCCGGTGGTGGCTGGCCGCCGCGGCGCTGCTGGTCATCGCCGCCGGCGGCTACTGGTTTGGCCAGCGCGACCGCGCCGTGGGGCCCGTGGCCGAGGCCTCGATCGCCGTGCTGCCGTTCGCCAGCCTCAGCACCGACAGCCGCGACAGCTACTTTGCCGAGGGCCTGGGCGTGGAAATGCACGACGCGCTGGCCGGTGTGCCGGGCCTGCGCGTGGTCGCCGCACCGGGCCGGGGCAAACAGCAGGTCGACATCAAGGCGCTCGGCGCCCAGCTCGGCGTGGCCACGCTGCTCGACGCCAGCGTCCGCCGCGAGGGCCACAGAGTGCGCATCAGCGCGCGCTTGTCCGATACGCGCACGGGTTTCACGTTGTGGGCACATAGCTACGATCGCGAGACCGGTGACGTGTTTGCCCTGCAGAGCGACATTGCCGACGAAGTGGTGCAGGCGCTGGTGGGCGTACTGCCCGGCGCCGGGCTGGACACGGCCCGGCAGGCGTTGGCACGGCGTTTGAAGCCGACCGGAAACATCGCCGCCTACGACGCCTATCTCAAGGGCCAGCAGCAGATCCGCGAGCGCGGCGGCAAGGCCAACCCGGACAGCGCGATCACCTATTTCCGCGGCGCCCTCGCCATCGACCCGGGTTTCGCCCGCGCCCAGGCCGGCATCTGTCGCGCCGAGATCGACCGCTTCGAGGGCGTGCGCGACTCGGCCGCGTTCGAACGCGCGCAATCGGCCTGCAAGCGTGCATCGGACATGGATCCGTCGCTGCGCGAGGTGAGCCTGGCGATGGGCGACCTGCACCGCGCGCGCGGCGAATCCGATGCCGCCGTCGAGCAGTACACCCATGCCCTGGAAGATCCGGTGCTGCGCGCGGAGGCCTACCTCGGTCTGGCCGGCGTGGCCAGCGCACAGGGGCGTGGCGATCTTGCCGCGGACTATTACGAGCGCGCACGCAAGCTGCGCCCGCGCGATCCCGGCGTGTTCCAGCAGCTGGGCTACCACCAGTACACCAGCGGCGACGTGCCGGCGGCGATCGAGTCGTACCGCACCGCAGTGACGCTGCAGCCCGACGACTCCGACCTGTGGAGCAGCCTGGGCGGCTTGTACCAGGCCAACGGCAATGCGGCCCAGGCCATCGCCTCGTACGAACGCTCGCTGGAGATCCGCCCCAACTATGCGGCGCTGAGCAACCTGGGTTCGGTGCGGTACGACACCGGCGCCTACGAAGAAGCCGCGGCGCTGTATCGCCACGCCGCCGAACTCGACGGCAGCGACTTCCGCCTGTGGGGCAACCTCGGCGATGCGTTGTCGGCGTCGGCCGATACCGCGGCGCAGGCGCGCGAATCGTACCTGCGTGCCGCGCAGATGGCCGAACGCTACCTCAAGCTGAAGCCCGACGACGCGCAGGGATTCGCCCAGCTGTCGTGGTACCTGGCCAATCTCGGCGAAGGCGACAAGGCGCGCTCGATGCTGGCCAGGGCCGAGTCGATCGCGACCGAACGCGGCGAGGTCGCCTTCTGGGGCGCACAGACCCTGGCCGTGCTCGATGACCTGCCCGCAGCGCGCAAGCAGCTCGATTCGGCGCGCAGGGAGGGCATCCCCCAAGTAAGGATCGCGGCCACGCCGGTGTTGCGGCGCGTGGCGGCCAAGGACATGACGGCATCGCGCGCCCCTTGAGGGCGGTGATATCCATGCCCGTTCCCCCGCGGGCACAACCGAGGAGCAACACAATGAAAGCAATAACGCTAGCGGTGGCGGCCATGGCCGCCGCCGGATGCCTTGCCTTGACGGGTTGCAGCAAAAAGGCGATGGCCGGCCCGGTGGAATGCGGCAAGCAGACGTCGGCGACGCAGCCGGTCATGATCACCGTCAATCCCGGGCCGAGGGTGAGCCAGGACGAGTGCGTGGTACTGCCGCTCACCAAGCTCATCTGGATGAACGCCAAGGACAACAGCACGCAGTTCGAGCTGAAGTTCCGCACCGCCAATCCGGGTGGGCAGAACCAGCCCCTGAAGGTGCCATCGCAACTGCAGGGCGGCAGCTACACCGTCAACATCGACGCCACGCAACTGGCTCCCGGCGAACGCGAGCGCCGCTACGACTACGACGTCGTGGTCGACGGTGCGCGCATGGATCCGGCGATCATCATCCGCAAGGCGAATTAGCGGGACGCCATCGGCGCGCGCGCAACGCGATCGTTGCGGCGAGGCCGGCAAGTGAGTCGAGGGCCCGCTGGATGCGGGCCTGTTTTTTTGCGAGGTGCGCGCGAGCTTGAGCGCGTGCAGTCAGGTCGGCGAAGCGCAGGCGGCCAGCGCCTCGCGGACCGGCGCGAAACTGCGGCGGTGTTGCGGGCAGGGCCCATGCCGCGTCAGCGCGGCCAGGTGTTCGGGCGTGCCATAGCCTTTGTGCTGATCGAAGCCGTAGTGCGGCCATTGCGCATGCAGCTGCTGCATGTGGCGATCGCGTGCGACCTTGGCCAGGATCGACGCGGCCATGATCGTCCTGTCGCGCGCATCGCCGCCGATCCAGGCCTCGGCGACGCACGGCAGCGAGCGTGGCAGCGCATTGCCATCGATGCGCGCGATGTCGGCAACGTGGCCGACCGCGAACAGTGCACGGCTCATGCCCGACATCGTCGCCTGGTAGATGTTGATGCGGTCGATCTCCTCGACCGTGACGAACTCGATGTGCCAGGCCAGTG
This sequence comes from Lysobacter sp. TAF61, assembly GCF_052113485.1. Taxonomy (NCBI): domain Bacteria; kingdom Pseudomonadati; phylum Pseudomonadota; class Gammaproteobacteria; order Lysobacterales; family Lysobacteraceae; genus Lysobacter; species Lysobacter sp. TAF61. The sequence continues at coordinate 43,897 of NZ_JBFRDH010000007.1, read as the reverse complement.
CCCGCTCGACGATGCGGTCGAAGAGCACTGCCCGCCGCGTCGCCGTCAGCTGCTTGGAATCGTCCAGGCCGTTGACCGGCGCGCGCCCCGGCGCGAACACCACTGCCGCCACCACCACCGGGCCGGCCAGCGGCCCGCGTCCGGCTTCGTCGACGCCGGCGATGCGCGGCGGCGACGGATGGGTCCGCGCGCTCAGGTCGAGCGTTATCTGCGAGCCGTCATCGGCCATGGCCGGCCTCGATCAGTTCCGACACCGCCTGCGCGGCGCTGGCCGATGCATCGCGGCGCAGTTGCAGGTGCAGCTCGCGGAAGCGCGGCTGCAGCGCGGCGTTCGCCGCCGGATCGTGCAGCCACCTTGATACCGCGGCGGCGAGATTCTCCGGCGTGCAGTCGGCCTGCATCAGCTCCGGCACCACGCGTTCGCCGGCCAGCACGTTGGGCAGCGCGTAGTTGTCGACCTTGAGCATGCCCAGGCCCTTGACCAGCGCGTAGGTGCTGGCGGCGACCTTGTAGGCCACCACCATTGGCCGCTTGGCCAGCATCGCCTCGAGCGTCGCGGTGCCCGAGGCGAGCAGCACGACGTCGCTGGCGATCATCAACGTGCGCGCCTGGCCGCGAATGATGCGCAGGGCCAGGCTCAGGGCGATGCTGTCGGCATGGCCGGCCAGCACGCGCTGGAACGCCGCGCTGGCCTGCTCGTTGGCCATCGGCACCACGACCTGCAACTGCGGGTCCTGCTTCAGCAGCAACGCCGCCGCGGCGAGGAAGTCGGCACCAAGGCGTTCGATCTCGCCAACGCGCGAACCCGGCAGCAAGGCCAGCAGCGGCCGCGACGGGTCGAGTCCCAGCTGGCGCCGGGCGCCGTCGCGGTCCGGATCGAGCGGCATCTCGTCAGCCAGCGGGTGACCGACGAAGCGTGCATCGACGCCATGGCGCGCGTAGATGGCCGGTTCCATCGGGAACAGGCACAGCACGCGGTCGGCACTGCGTCCGATTTTTTCGGCGCGCTTTTCGCGCCATGCCCACACCGACGGGCTGACGTAGTGCACGGTGCGCATTCCGCGCTGGCGCAGCCACTTCTCCACGCCGAGATTGAAATCGGGCGCATCGATGCCGATGAACACGTCCGGTTGCCATTCGAGCAGCCGCTTGCGGAATTGACGACGAAGCCGCAGCAGGCGGGGCAGGTGGCGAAGCACCTCGGCCAGGCCCATCACCGCCAGTTCCGAGGCGTCGTGCCAGGCGTCCAGGCCGGCGTCACGCATCTGCTCGCCGCCGATGCCGGCGAATTCGGCATTGGGGTAGCGTTTGCGCAGCGCCTCAATCAGGCCGGCGCCAAGCAGGTCTCCGGACGCTTCGCCGGCGCACAGGGCGATGCGCGGGGCGATGCGCGGCAAGGCGGGGAGGGAGGACGTGGCGGGATGCGTCAAAGCCGGCTCGCTCAGCGCAGCAGCGGCCGCTCGCCGGCATCGACGAACTCCAGCACGGCGCGCACGTCGTCGCTGTCGCCGGCCAGTTCGACCAGCTTGCTGCGCGCCTCCTCGAGGGTGCCGCCGGACATGTACAAGGCGCGGTATGCGCGCTTGATCGCGCTGATGCGGCCGGCATCGAAGCCACGGCGCTTGAGGCCTTCGCTGTTGATGCCGCGCGGGCGGCCGTAGCCGTCCTGCGCCACCATCACGAACGGCGGGACGTCGCCATTGACCAGCGCGCCCATGCCGATGAACGCATGCGCGCCAATGCGGCAGAACTGATGGACGCCGGAGAAGCCGCTGAAGATGACGTGGTCGCCGACCTCGACGTGGCCGGCAAGGGTGGCATTGTTGGAGAACACGCAGTGATTGCCGACATTGCAGTCGTGCGCGACATGCGTGTAGGCGAGCAACCAGTTGTCGTTGCCGACACGGGTGACGCCGCCGCCGGTGCCGGTGCCGCGATTGACCGTGACGAATTCGCGGAACAGGTTGCGGTCGCCGATCACCAGTTCGACGCGCTCGCCCTGGTACTTCTTGTCCTGCGGCTCACCGCCGATCGCGCAATGGGCGATGAAGCGGTTGTCGCGACCGATGCGGGTCGGTCCCTGCACGCTGCAATGCGGGCCGAAGACCGTGTTCTCGCCCACCTCGACCTCGGCGCCGATGTAGCACAGCGCACCCACCTGCACGCCTGCCGCCAGGCGCGCACCGGGTTCGACCACGGCGCTGGCGTGGACCTTGGCGGAGGGGTGGATGTGCGCTTCGCCCATGGCTCAGGCCTTCGCTTCGGCGCAGACGATCTCCGCGCAGGCAACCTGCTCGCCGGCGACGCTGGCGATGCCGGTATAGATCGCGACATTGCGGATGACGCGCTTGAGCGTCACGTCCAGGTCGAGGCGGTCACCGGGCACCACCATCTTCGAGAACTTGGCGTTGTCGATCTTGACCAGGTAGAAGAGCCGGCCGTCGGCGGTGGTCTGGCTCGACAGCTGGGTCAGCACGCCGCCGGCCTGCGCCAGCGCCTCCACCACCAGCACGCCCGGCATCACCGGGTGGCCGGGGAAGTGGCCCTGGAAGAAGGGCTCGTTGTTGGTGACGTTCTTGTAGGCGAGCACGCGCTTGTGCGCTTCGAACTCGACCACGCGATCGACCAGCAGGAACGGGTAGCGATGCGGCAGCAGCGTCTTGATGGTGTTGACGTCGAGCGGGAGTTGCACGGTGTGGCTCATCAGGGTTCCTTTCGGCCGGTCCGACGCAGTGGACTGCGTGCGCACGGCAGGGGTAACAGCATTGCAGCAATCGGGAGCGATTCTAGGTGCGCGGATGGACGCACCGGTGAAGGGCGTCCGGAAAGTCATCCGGGGGCTGCAGCCAGGCAACCACCCATTGCGCCGGTTCAGTCCTCGCGCCGGCCCGGCAGTCGCCGCGCGATGGCGTCGAGCTGCTTGAAGCGCGCGGCATTCTTGCGCCAGCTGCGATTGTCCATCAAGGGCGTGCCGGAGGAATACTCCCCGGGCTCGCGGATCGAGCTGGTGACCAGGCTCATGGCGGTAATGACGACCTTGTCGCAGACCTCCAGGTGGCCCAGCACCCCGGCGCCACCGCCGATCAGGCAATAGCGGCCGATGCGGGCGCTGCCGGCGGCCGCCGAACACCCGGCCATGGCCGAGTGGGCGCCGATGAAAACGTTGTGGCCGATCTGGATCTGGTTGTCGAGGCGGACGTCCTCCTCGAGCACGGTGTCCTCGATCGCGCCGCGGTCGATGCAGGTATTGGCGCCGATCTCGCAGTCGTCGCCGATGACCACGCCGCCCAGCTGCGGCACGTTCAGCCAGCGCCCGGCCTCCATCGCCAGGCCAAAGCCGGCGGCGCCGATCACGGCGCCCGGATGGATGACGACGCGACAACCGAGCCGGACCCGGGTGACCAGGGTGACGCGCGCGATCAGTTCGCTGCCGGCGCCAACGACGCAATCGTCGCCGATGACACAACCGGCACCGACGATCGCGCCTGCCTCGATGCGGCTGCGCGCGCCGATGCTGACGAACGGGCCAATATGGGCCTGCGGGTCGATGCTGGCGCTGGCATCGATGGCGGTCGACGGGTGCACGCCCGGCTCGCGCAGCGGCCTGGGCTCGAACAGCGCCGACATCTTCGCGAACGCGGCGTAGGGGTCACGGGCGAGCAGCGCGGTGCCGGCGTATCCGCTGGCGTCGTCCTCGCGCATCACCACCACGCCCGCCTGGCTTTCGGCCAGCTGGTTGCGGTACCGGGGGTTGGCCAGGAACGCCAGCTGCCGCGATCCCGCCTTGGCCAGCGTGCCGACGCCTTCGACGCTGACCGCGCCGTCGCCCTGCAGTTGCAGGGCGAAGCGCTGCGCCAGTTCGGCTGCGCTGAAGGGCGGGCTGTGCATGCTCGGAACCCGTCGCCGGTTGCTTAGAACGTGCCGCCGAAGGTGAACTGCAGGCGCTCGATCTCGTCTTGCTCTTCCTTCTTGATCGGGTACGCGTAGCTGATCGAGATCGGGCCCATCGGCGAACGCCACATCAGCGCCACGCCGCTGGAGACGCGCAGTTCCTGTGCGTCGAATGCGTCGTAGTCCTTGAAGACGTTGCCGAAGTCGACGAACGCCGAGACGCGCGCTGCCGGCGTGTCGAGCAGGGTCGGGAAGTACATTTCCAACGAGCCGACGGTCTTGAACGCGCCACCGATCGGCTGGGTGAAGGTGGGGTTGAACTGCGGCGCATCACGCGGGCCGAGCGTGTTGTCGGTGAAGCCACGGACCGAGCGCACGCCACCAGCATAGAAGTTCTCGAAGAACGGCAGGCCGTCGGCGGTGATCTCGCGGATGTAGTCGCCGTCGCCCGGCACACAGGTGGTGTTGCCCGGCGTGCGGCACAGGCTGCGGGTGGTGGCATCACCGTAGCTGTCGCCGTAGCCAAGCTCGGCGCGCGTATTGAGCACCAGGTGGCGGTTGAGCGGCCAGAACTTGGAGATGTTGTAGTTGATCTTGTAGTACTCGACCGTCGACCCGGGCAGGGTCGTTTCCAGCCAGACGCGCTGCTGCATGCCGCGGGTCGGGGTCAGGAAGCTGTCGAGCGAGTTGCGGCCCCAGCCGATTTCCGCGCGCCAGGCGTGGAAGGTGTTCTGGTTGAGCGCGTTGACGTAGTCGACGATGCTCTGCGGCGTCGAACCCGGGAACACCAGGATTTCGTTGGTGTCGATGCCCAGCATCGCCGTGACCGTGTCGGTCTCGGTGATCGGCAGCCCGAACACGGCCTGGGCGGCGCCGGAGTTGGTCGAGTACTGCGCGGTGTTGAAGTCGGAGTAGTCGAGTTCACGCCACCACAGGTTGTAGCCCAGCGACAGGCCACTGTCGGTGAAGTACGGGTTGCGGAACGAGAAGTCGTAGCGCTGCATGTAGTCGTTGCGCTGCGCCTGCACCGACACCTGGTTGCCGCTGCCCAGGAAGTTGCTCTGCGACAGCTGCACCTGCGCGGTCAGGCCCGACAGCTGCGAGAAGCCCAGGCCGAACACGAAGCTGCCCGACGTGGTTTCCTTGAGGTTGTAGACCACGTCGACTTCGTCGTTGCTGCCCGGGACCGGCACGGTCTCGACGTCGACGGTCTCGAAATAGCCCAGCTGCTGAAGGCGGATCTTGGAGCGGTCGATTGCCGCCTGCGAGTACCAGGAGCCTTCGAACTGGCGCATCTCGCGACGGATCACTTCGTCGCTGGTGCGGCTGTTGCCCTTGAAGGCGATGCGGCGCACGTTCACGCGCGGGCCCGGCACGACCTGCATGTTGATGCCGACGGTCTTGTTTTCGCGATTGACGTCCGGGATCGGGTTGACCTGGGCGAACGCGTAGCCGACGTTGCTGAGCGTGGCGATGATCGAGTCGGAACTGATCTCGAGCAGGCGACGCGAGAAGATCTGCTCGGGCTTGACCAGCACCAGGCGCTCGATCTGCTCCTTGGGCAGGATGGTGTCGCCGGTGACCTGCACGCTGGCCACCTTGTACTGCTCACCCTCGGTGACGCCGGCGGTGAGGAACATGTCCTGGCGGTCCGGGCTGATCGAGACCTGCGTGGAGTCGACGGCGAAGTCGACGTAGCCGCGGTCGAGGTACCAGGCGTTGAGCTTTTCCAGGTCGCCCGACAGCTTCTCGCGCGAGTACTGATCGTCGCGCTTGTACCAGCTGAGCCAGTTGTGCTCGCGCGATTCCCACTGCTCCAGGATCGGCTTGTCTTCGAACTTCTCGTTGCCGATCAGGTTGACGTGGCGGATCTTGGCCGCCTTGCCTTCCTTGACGTTGATGGTGACATCGACGCGGTTGCGGTCCAGGCGCGAGACGCTCGGATTGATCTCGACGTTGTACTTGCCGCGGTTGTTGTACTGGCGGGTCAGCTCCTGGGTGACGCGGTCCAGGGCGAGGCGGTCGAAGGTGTCGCCTTCCGACAGCCCCGCTTCCTTCAGGCCCTTGAGCAGGTCCTCGGACTTGATGTCCTTGTTGCCGCTGAGCGTGAGCTTGTTGATCGCCGGGCGTTCGGTGACGGTGACGACCAGGATCGTGCCCTGGCGGCCGACGTTGACGTCCTCGAAGAAGCCGGTCTTGTAGAGCGCGCGGATGGCGTCGCCTGCGCGCGAGGAGTCGATCGTGTCGCCGCGCTCGACCGGCAGGTAGGTGAACACCGTACCTGCGGAAATGCGCTGCAGGCCGTCGATGCGGATGTCGCTGACGGTGAAGGTGCCGATCGACGGGGCCGCGGCCTGGCCAGCCTGAGCGGCCTGGTCTGGTGCACCCGACAGAGCGAACGGATCCACCGACTGCGCCAGAGCGGGCAGGGCTGTGGAATTCAGCGCCGCGACGAGGGCGAGGGCAAGCAGGCGGCGGTTAGGGGTTCGCGTCATTAGTACGTCCGGAAGAGGGTCTTGGAGGCCCGGAGCCGGGCGTCGGGTCGAGTAAGCAGGGAGCGTCGCCGGCATCAGTGCACCAGGTTGTTCACGATGTCGTTGAAGAACGCCAGGCCCATCAGACCGGCGATCAGTGCCAGGCCGACGTACTGCCCGGCCGCCATAGCGCGTTCGCTGACTGGGCTGCCCTTGACCAGCTCGATAAGGTAATACAGCAGGTGACCGCCGTCCAAGATCGGGATCGGCAGCAGGTTCAGGATGCCCAGGCTGAGCGAGAGCATCGCCAGCATCGACAGGTACCAGGCGGCGCCATGGTGGGCGTAGTAATTGGCGGCCCGGGCGATGGTGATCGGCCCGGCGACGGTGTTCTGCACCGAGACGCGGCCGCTGAAGGCGCGGCCGATCATGGCGAACAGCTCATTGGCCTGGTGCGCGCTCTCGCGGATCGCGGCCGGGACGGCGTCGATCGGGCCGTAGCGCAGAATGGCGTCCTTGGCCGCTTCCTGCGGGCGGGCCGACTGCAGGCCCAGGCCCCAGTAGGCCTGGCCGGTCTGCGGGTGCTTCATGCGCGCCGGCTTGATCTCCAGCGCCAGGCGCTCGCCCTTGCGCTCGACCTCGACCATGGCGATGCCGCCGCGGTCGCCGAGCTTCTGCACGAGCGGGCCGATGTCGTCCCAGGAATTGACCGGGTCGCCATCGATGGCCGTGATGCGGTCGCCTTCGTTCAACACGCCCCAGGCCGGCTGGTCGGTCACCACGCGCCCGATCAGCGCCGGCACCAGTTCGTGGCGCGGCGTCAGGCCGATCGCCTCGACGGCGCGACGCTCGTCGAACTGCGCGGGCAGGCGCGACAGCGGCAGCTGGCGGGTGACCTCGTCGCCGCTGGCGGTGCGCACGCGCAGGCGCACATCGCTGTGATCGAGTGCGGCCGGAATCAGCGCCAGCTGCGCTTCGCTCCAGGTCGGGGTGTCGCGGTCGCCGACGGCCAGCAGGGTGTCGCCGGTGTGCAGCCCGGCGCTGGCTGCGATGCCCTGCGCCTGTCCCACCACCGGTGCGTAATCCGGCCGGCCGATCACGAACATCGCCCAGAACAGCCCGACGCAGAGCAGCAGGTTGGCGAGCGGGCCGGCTATCACAATGGCGATGCGCTTGAACACCGACTGGCGATTGAAGGCCTGGTCGAGCTCGCTGTCGGCAACGTCGCCTTCGCGCTCGTCGAGCATCTTGACGTAGCCGCCGAGCGGAATCGCCGCGACCACATACTCGGTGCCGTCCTTGCCGCGGCGCGACCACAGCGCCCTGCCGAAGCCGATCGAGAAGCGCAGGACCTTGACGCCGCAGCGGCGCGCAACCCAGTAGTGCCCGAACTCGTGGAACGTGACGAGCACGCCGAGGCTGACGAGCAACCACCAGATCGAGCCGATGAACTCACTCATGATGTCGGGGGCTCTGCGTGGAGACGTGGAGATGTGGATCGGCAGATGCGCCAACTGCCTGCCCGGCATGACGCCGTGCCTGGGCATCGGCCTCGCGCAGGGCCGCCAGCGATGTCGCCGGGGTGGAAGGAAGCGCGGCCAGGGTGTCCTCGACCAGCGCCGGTATCGCTAGGAAACCGATCCGGCGCTGAAGAAATGCTGAAACGGCGATTTCGTTGGCGGCATTGAGCACCGCCGGGGCGGTGCCGCCGGCCGCCAGGGCCTCGAACGCCAGGCGCAGGCACGGGAACGCCTGCAGGTCCGGCGGCTCGAAATCGAGGCGGCCGTGGGCCAGCAGGTCGAGTCCGCCGACGCCCGACTCCATCCGCTCCGGCCAGCCGAAGCCGACCGCCAGCGCGGTGCGCATGTCCGGCAGGCCAAGCTGGGCGAGGGTGGAGCCGTCGACGAACTCGACCAGCGAATGCACCAGGCTCTGCGGGTGCACCAGCACCTGGATGCGGTCGCCATCGACGCCGAACAGGTGGTGCGCCTCGATGACCTCCAGGCCCTTGTTCATCAGCGTGGCCGAGTCGACCGAGATCTTCGGCCCCATCGACCACTTGGGATGGGCGACGGCCTGTTCCGGCGTCACCTGGGTCAGTTCGGCGCGCGTGCGGCCGCGGAACGGCCCGCCCGAAGCGGTCAGCAGGATGCGCCTGAGGCCCTGGTGCGCATGCGCATCGGGCAGGCACTGGAAGATCGCGTTGTGTTCGCTGTCGACCGGCACGATGGTCGCGCCACCGGCCTGCGCGGCCTGCATCAGCAGTTCGCCCGCCAGTACCAGCGATTCCTTGTTGGCCAGCAGGATGCGCTTGCCGGCCCTGGCCGCGGCCAGTGTCGAAGGCAGTCCGGCGGCGCCGACGATCGCCGCGACGACGGTGTCGCAGGCGTCGCCCGACACCAGCGCGTCGAGTGCGGCATCGCCGCAATGCGGTTGCGTGCGCAGGCCCGCCTCGCGCAGCCCATCGGCCAGCGCCTGCAGGCCGTTGGCATCGGCGATCACGGCGTGGTCGGGCCGGTGGCGGCGGCACAGTTCGACCAGCGCAGCGACATTGCTGCCGGCGGCCAGGACACTGGCGCGCAGCCGCTGCGGATGGCGTGCGATCACGTCCAGCGCCGAGGCGCCGATCGAACCGGTGGCACCAAGGACGGCAACGCTGCGGGTACTGACGGACATGCTCAGAAGCCCAGCAAGGCCTTGCCCAGCGCGAATACCGGCAGCGCGGCCAAGACGCCGTCGAGGCGGTCGAGGATGCCGCCATGGCCCGGGATCAGGTTGCCCGAGTCCTTTACGCCGGCATGGCGCTTGAGCAGGCTCTCGAACAGGTCGCCGACCACGGAGAAGAGCACCGCGACCAGCGCGACCAGCGCAACGGCCGGCAGCTGCGTCACTTTCGCACCAGCAAACAGGGCAAAGGCGACGCCGACGATGACGCCGGCCACCACGCCGCCGAGCAGGCCCTCGAGGGTCTTGTTCGGGCTGATCCGGGGCGCCAGCTTGCGCCCGCCGAACAGGCGGCCGCCGAAGGTGCGGCCGGCAAAGTAGGCGCCGGTATCGGCGGCCCAGACGATCGCCAGCGCGGTCAGCAGCCAGCGGTGGCCGTTGGGCGCGGTCGAATGGATCCAGGCCAGTGCGCACCAGGCCGGGATCATGCTCAGCGCACCTGCGGCGAGCTTGAACACGCGCGCATGGGTGTCATGGTCGCTGGCGAACTCGTAGCGGCCCAGCCAGAACAGCGCCAGCAGCCACCAGATCACGCCAATCATGATCGCCACCTGGAACAGCGCCATCGTGTAGCCGTCGCTGGAGCGCGAGGCCCATACCAGCGCCACCATCACCGCAAGGTGGGCCACCAGCAGCACGGTGCGCGCCAGCGTGTCCTCGATTTCGGCCAGGTCGAACCACTCCCACAGGCCGGCCAGGAACAGCACCGCGGCCAGGGCCACCATCCACGGCGTGGGCAGCAGCAGGATCGCGGCGATCGCGAGCGGCGCCATCACCAGGGCGGCGAGCAGGCGGGTTCGGGTCATTCGGAGGTCTCTTTGGTGGCGGGCCGGGCTGGCGCCGGCTCCGGCGACGGCGCGACCTGGGCGCCGGTCAGGCCGAAGCGGCGCTGGCGGCCGGCGTAGTCGTCCATGGCGCGCTGCAGTGTCGCCGCATCCAATTCAGGCCACAACAGGTCGGTGAACCACAATTCGGTATAGGCCAGCTGCCACAACAGGAAATTGCTGACGCGCGTCTCGCCGCCGGTGCGGATGAACAGGTCGGGAGGCGGCAGCTCGGCCAGGCAGGTGCGGGCGCCGAGGGCGTACTCGTCGATGTCCTCGGGCGCCAACCGGCCGGCGGCCACGTCCTGGGCCAGCGAGCGCGCCGCCTGGGCGATGTCCCAGCGGCCGCCGTAGCTTGCGGCGATGGTCAGGTGCAGGCGGGTGTTGGCGCGGGTGCGGTCTTCGGCCGAGGCCATCTGCTTGCCGATCGCTTCGGCGAAGCGTTCGCGCTCACCGATGAAGCGCACGCGCACGCCGCGGCGGTCGAGTTCGTCGACCTCGCGCTCGAGCGCGCCAAGGAACAATTTCATCAGCGCGCCGACTTCCTCTTCCGGCCGGCCCCAGTTCTCGCTGGAGAAGGCGAACAGGGTCAGCGCCTCGATGCCCTGTTGCAGGCAGAAGTCGATGCAGACGTTGACCGCGCGCGCGCCGGCACGGTGGCCGATGACGCGCGGGCGGCGTCGGCGCTCGGCCCAGCGCCCGTTGCCGTCCATGATGACGGCCAGGTGGCGCGGAACGCGTGCGGCGGCGATGGCAGGTTCTGAAGACATGGCGGGACGGGTAGACCCGTCAAACCGCCATAAGTTCTTGCTCCTTGGCCTTGACCACTTCATCGACGTCCTTGATCGCAGCGTCGGTGATCTTCTGGATCTCGATCTCGGAGCGGCTGACGTCGTCTTCGGTGATCTGCTTTTCCTTCAGCAGTTCCTTGACCTGGTGGTTGGCATCGCGGCGGATGTTGCGGATCGCGACCTTGGCGTCCTCGCTCTCGGAGTGGACGAGCTTGGACAGTTCCTTGCGGCGCTCCTCGGTGAGGGCAGGCAGGTTGAGGCGGATCACGGTGCCGGCGGTGTTCGGGGTCAGGCCGAGGTCGGAGGCGAGGATCGCCTTCTCGACCGGGCCGACCATCTGCTTTTCCCACGGCGTGATGAGGAGCGAACGCGCGTCGGAGACCTGGACGGAGGCGACCTGCGACAGCGGCATGTCGGAACCGTAGTAATTGACCTTCAGGTGGTCGACCAGCGCGGTGGAGGCGCGGCCGGTGCGGATCTTGATCAGGGTGTGGCGAAATGCTTCGACGCTCTTGGCCATGCGGTTCTGGGCATCTTTCTTGATCTCGTTGAGCATCGCCGGCTCCGTTCCATTAGCGGTAATCGCGGGATTATAGCCAGCCGGGGCCGCCCCAGCGACCTGAGGCAGTCCGCGAGGCCGGCAGGAGCCGTGGGAGGGTTCCGCGCTGGTGGCGCTGGCCGCAGCAGGCCGCAGCAGGCCGAAGCAGGCCTAGTGGCCGTGACTGTGCTCGTGCTGGTCTTCGTGCCCGTGCCCATGCTCGTGCGCACCCCCGTGCGGCGCGCGATCGTGGCGATCGTGCTCGCAGGCCCGGCCCAGCTCGACCTGCAGAGTGGGGTGGTTGATGCCGAAGCGGTGATCGAGCTCGTGGTTCAGCCTGTCGATGAACTCGTCATGGTCGCCCTGGTCGGGGCGCACCAGGTGCGCGGTCATGGCGATCTCGCCCGCGCCCAGCGACCAGATATGCAGATGGTGGACGGCCTGCACGCCGGCCTGCGACGACAGGAAGGCCTGCACCTGGCTGCGGTCGATGCTCGCCGGCACCGCGTCCATGGCGGCGTTGAAGGCATCGCGCAGCAGGCCGAATGCGCCGATCGCCACCACCGCGCCGATCAGTACGGCAATTGCCGGGTCCAGCCACTCCCAGCCCAGCCACCACATGCCGGCGCCGGCGAGCACGGCCGCCAGCGATACCGCGGCATCGGCGATCAGGTGCAGGAACGCGCCGCGGCGGTTGAGGTCGTGCTCATGGCCGTCGCGAACCAGCCAGGCCGCGCCGAGATTGACCGCGATGCCCAGCGCCGCCACCAGCATCACCGGCAGGGCCGGGATGTCCGGCGGTGAATTGAATCGCCGCACCGCCTCCCAGGCCAGTGCCCCGGAGAACGCCACCAGCAGCAGCGCATTGGCCAGCGGCGAGAGCAGGGTGGCGCGGCGCCATCCATAGGTGTGGCGATCGGTCGGCGCGCGCTTGGCCAGCACCGCCGCGCCCCAGGCCAGGCCCAGGCCGAGCACATCACCGAGGTTGTGCAGGGCATCGGACAGCAGCGCCAGCGAGTTGGTGGCGAAACCGTAGCCGGCCTCGATCGCGGTGTAGGCGAGATTGATCAGCGTGACCGCGGCAAATGCGCGGGTCGCGTTGGCGGCGTGGTGGTTGTGTCCGTGTCCCATGCGGGCATGGTGGCACGAGGGTGCGGGCGGACTCTATTACAAGGGCGCCAAAGCGCCCCTCATCCGCACTTCGGGCACCTTCTCCCGGATCGGGAGAAGGGAACCTCAGGGTCAGGCGTTGCGGCCCTGCACCAGCGTGCCGATGTGTTCGCCGTGCAGGATCTTCAGCAGCGTGCCCGGCTGGCCCATGTCGAAGATGCGCAGCGGCAGGTCGCTGTCGCGGCACAGGGCGAAGGCGGCGGTGTCCATCACCTGCAGGTTGCGGGCGATCACCTCGTCGTAGGTGAGCTTGTCGTAGCGCACCGCGTCGGCGTGCTTCTTCGGATCCTTGTCGTAGACACCGTCGACCTTGGTCGCCTTCAGCAGCAGGTCGGCGCCGATCTCGATCGCGCGCAGCGCCGCGCCGGAGTCGGTGGTGAAGAACGGGTTGCCGGTGCCGGCGGCGAAGATCGCCAGGCGGCCCTTCTCCATGTGGCGGATGGCGCGGCGGCGGATGTAGTCCTCGCACACGTCGTTGATCTTGATCGCGCTCATCACCCGGCACTTGGCGCCGAGCTTCTCCAGCGCGTCCTGCATCGCCAGGGCGTTGATGACGGTGGCGAGCATGCCCATCTGGTCGCCGGTGACCCGGTCCATGCCGCCGGCAGCCAGGCCGGCGCCGCGGAAGATGTTGCCGCCGCCGATGACCAGCGCGACCTCGGCCCCGGCCTGCTGGGCCTCGATCACCTCGCGCGCCAGGCGGCTGATCATCTTCGGGTCGATGCCGTAGTCCTCGTCCCCCATCAACGCCTCGCCAGACAGTTTGAGCAGGACACGGCGATAGGCGAGCTGGGACATGGCGACCTCGTTGGGATGGGCAAACAGCGGAATTGTACGGGATCGGCGGCGACTGGCCCCATGAGGGCGCGGCGGGCGTGGCGGCCGCAGCAACCGGCATTGCGTCGCGGCCGCTTCGTGACCGCGGTCGGGAACTGAACGAATGCCGCGACGCCGGGTGGGGTGGGGTCGCGGCCGCTGCGTTGTGGAGGCATGGGACAGCCCGTGCCGACGCCAGCGACTCCAGACAACAGCGCAGCCGCGTCGCCGCGGACCATGCCTGTCCGCTGGTACGCGTGCTACAAAGTGCGCGGCCGCAGTCGACCTTACCGCGCCGGAGCCAGCCCTTCCCGCCATGCGCACGAACACCCGCTCGTCCTCCGCCGCACACCTGGATCGCTGCCGCCCTGGCCGCGTGCGGTGCATGGCAGAGTGAATGTCGCGATGATCGAGGCGATGGCGCCAACCCTTCCGCGAGACGAAGAGCCGGTCGCCGCTGCGGCAAGCGCCGACGGCGACGGCTTCGACCGTTTCCTGCGCGAGCACCAGGCGGCGCTGATCGCGTTCCTGGCGCGGCGCGCGGGCGACGAGGACGCCAAGGACATCGCCCAGGAGGCGATGGTGCGGTTGATGCGCTATCGCGCCCAGCCGGCCGACCAGTTGCGCCCGCTGATGTACCGCATCGCCCTCAACGTCCTCAACGATCGCGGCCGCCGCGACTCGACGCGGCAGGCGTCGGCGCATGTCAGCCTCGACCAGGACTTCCTCGGGCTGGCCTCGGCCGAGCCCAGCCATGACCAGCGCATCGCCAACGAACAGGAACTGGCGCTGGTGCGCGCGGCGATCCTGCAGCTGCCCGAACGCTGCCGCCAGGTCTACCTGCTCAATCGGATCGACGGAATGAGTTACAGCCAGATCGCAAGCCACTGCGGGATATCGGTGAAGGCCGTGGAAAAACACATCGGCAAGGCGCTGGGACTGCTGCGGCTGAAGCTGAAGAGCAGCGGCATCAGCCGCGAGGGCCAGGCATGAATACCGGGGCGCTCGGGCATGACACCGGTGTAAGCCAGGCCGAAGCCTGGCTGGCGCGGCTGATGTCGCCCGAATGCGAGCCGGACGAGCGCGCTGCGTTCGAGGACTGGCTGGCGCAGTCGCCAGGCAACATCGCCGCCTACCTCCAGGCCGAGCGGATCCACGCCCTCGCCGCCGCACTGGCCTCGGACGACCTGCTGCGCGCAGCGACCCATGCGGCGCGCCGCGCGCCTTCGCCTGCGGCGAGCCCATGGCGGCCGTGGCTGCCGGTTGCCGCTGCCGCGGCGCTGGTCGCTGCCGTGGCCACTGCCTATCTGTGGCCGCGTCCGGTCGAGCAGGCAGTGGTGAAGCAGTTCGCGACCGCGCGCGGCCAACCGCGTGAGTTCACCCTCGTCGACGGCACCGTGCTGCGCCTGGATACGGGAACCGATGTCGTCACGCGATTCGACGGCCGCCAGCGCCTGGTCGAACTGCAACGCGGCCGTGCCCAGTTCGTGGTGGCCGCCGATCCGGCGCGTCCGTTCCTGGTCACGGCCGGCGCGGGCACCGTTCGCGATATCGGCACCACTTTCCAGGTCAGCCGCATCAACGGCCGCGTCAATGTCGGCCTGCTCGAAGGCCGCGTCGATGTGTCGGTTGGCAGCGGTTCGGCGGTGCGTCGCAGCGAACTGGCGCCGGGCGAACAGCTGACCATCGATGGCAACGGCGCCATTGGCGCCAGGCAGCCGCTCGACCTGGTCGCGGCGCACGCGTGGCCACAGGGCGACCTGGTGTTCCGCCAACGCCGGCTCGACGAGTTGCTGGCCGAGATGAACCGCTATTCGCCGGTGCGGATCCGGCTGCAGGACCCGGCGTTGGGCGCGCTGGAGGTCAGCGGCGTGTTCCATGCCGGCGACCAGGAAGCACTGGCCGCCGCACTTGAGCGCGGCTGGTCGTTGCAGGCCCGGCACCAGGATGCGGGTGGCCAGGGTGCTGACGAGATCGTGCTCTCGCGTCAAGCCCAGTAGTTGTTCAATGGGGTAACCAGTCCCGCCCGGACGCATTGCCACCCCCGTCGGGCTCCCGTAAGGTTCGTCCCAGCTCAGCCCGTTCAACGGACGAATGGCCAGGTCGTTCCGCTTCACCCTTGCCATCGTCGGCGCTCTTTCATGGGGCTGCATGGCGGCTGTCAGTTCCGCGGCAGAAGGCGCGGCAAAGAGTGCGGCCGCGCCGGTGCGCGTGGTCATCCCGGCCGGAGATCTGGACCGTGCCCTGCAGGCACTGGCCACGCAGGGACGGGTGCAGATCCTCTACGCGCCCGGGCTGGTCGAAGGACGCCAGGCGCCCGGCCTGCAAGCGCGGTTGCCGGCCGCGGAAGCGCTGGCGATATTGCTGCGCGGGACGGGCCTGCGCGCCGTCCCGGTCAACGCCAACACCTTCCTGATCGAAGCCGAAACAGGCTCGACGGCCATTGCGCCGGCCTCGGCACCTGCGCGCGGCGACGCGCCAACCGAACTGGCCACGGTGCAGGTCACCGGCACGCACATCCCCAGATCGAGCATTGAAGCGGTCACTTCGGTTCCGCTGACCCGCATCAGCCGCGCCCAGATCGAGGCGAGCGGCTACCAGACCCTGTTCGAGCTGCTCAGCTACCAGCCCGGCATGGTCAGTCACCATCCGGTCGATGTCGCCACCGACGGCGGTTTCCAGTCGCAGCAGCCGTTCGCGGCGGCAGCCACCACCAGTCTCTACGGCCTGGGCCCGCGCGCCACGTTGTTCCTGCTCGATGGGCGGCGCATGGCCAACTACGGCCTCGCATCGGCCGACCTGGGCGGGCTGACCGATCTCAACGGGATCCCGTTGAGCATGGTCGAGCGCATCGAGATCATCCGCGGTGGCGCGTCGGCGATCTACGGCGCCGACGCGATGGCCGGCGTGGTCAACATCATCCTCAAGAAGGGCCAGACCGGCGGCGAAGTGGTCGGGCGTTACGGCCTGTCCGAGCGTGGCGATGCCGAACAACGGCGGTTCTCCTTCAACTACGGCCACGTCCGCGATGACGGCGGCAGCTGGTCGATCAGTGCCGATTACCTGCATCGCGATGCGCTGCTCGGCGAGGACCGCGCCTGGCGCAGCGCCGACCTGCGGCGCCTGGGGCTGGGCGACCAGCGCGTGCCGCTGGCCTACTTCAGCACGCAGGGCCTCGAGCATTGGGCGTGCCCGGATCAGATCCGTGACGCGGCGGGCGAGTGTTACCTCGACAAGCCCCGCTACGTCACGCTGCAGCCCGAACTGGAAAGCACCGCGGTCTACGGCTACCTGCTGCAACCGGTTGGCGACACCGTCAACCTGACCGCATCCATGCGCCTGAGCCAGGTCCAGCAGCGTCTGCAGGGCGCGCCGTTCCACGCCGCGGTCTTCCTGCCCTTCGGTCATCCGGACGACTGGTTCCAGGGCAATGCCACGGTCCTGAACTACGCGTTCTTCGACATCGGTCCGGTGCGCAGTCGCAGCACCGCGCGCAGCAGCGACCTCACCGTGGGGCTGGATGGCTATCGCGGGGAGTGGCAGTGGCGGGTCGACCTGGCGCACCACCAGAACAACGTCGAGAACCTGATCGACGGACTGGTGAGCAACAGCGCCACGGAACGCGCGATCAACGACGAGAGTTACCGCTTCAACGGCGTCGGCAACCCGCAGGCGCTGCTGGCCGAGCTGTCGCCACGGGTGCAGGTGGAAGGGCAAGCGCAGTTCGACCAGCTGGCCTTCAGCACCAACGGCGCGTGGTTCTCGTTGCCCGGAGGCCAATCGCAGGCCGCGTTCGGGCTGGAATGGAATCGCGACGGACTGCGCAACCGTCCCGACGCGCTGATGCTCGCCGGCGACATCGCCCTGGGCGCGCAGAAGATCGATATCGACGAACACCGCAACAGCTCGGCGGTCTATGCCGAGCTGAGCATGCCCATCGCGACCTGGCTCAATGCCGACCTGGCATGGCGGGTCGACCACCGCCAGGGCTACGGCAGCAAGTCATCGCCCATGCTCGGGGTCAAATGGATGGTGTCGAAATCGCTGACCCTTCGCGGCACCGCCGCCACCGGCTATCGCGCGCCGACCCTGTTCGAACTGCGCCGGCCCACCGTTGCCGACTCGCTCGACGTGGTGGAGATGAGCGACGCCCTGGCGCCCTGCCAGCTGCCGGTTCCGGCCGATGACGGCACCATCTTCTGCATCGTGTCGCTGGGCGCGGTGGAGAATCCGGACCTGCAGCCGGAGACATCGCGCAGCTACATCCTCGGCGCGGTGTGGGCGCCGACGACCAACTTCGACGTCAGCCTGGACCGGTTCCGCATCCTGCGCCGCAACGAAATCCTGAGCACCAATGCCTTGGCCAACCCGACGCTCTACCCGGATGCGCTGGTGCGCGACGAGCAGGGCGGGCTGTATGCCATCAATGACTACTTCACCAATGTTGGCCGTACCGAAGTGGACGGCTGGGAACTGCAGTCCGAATACCGGATCGACACCGAGCGGTACGGCCGTTTCAGGCTGCGCCTGGCAGCCAGCTACCTCGACAGCCTCGTGCGCCAGGCCAATGCTGCCAGTCCGGAACTCGACTACGCAGGCCACGGCGCGCCGCAGCGCTCGGTGCTGGCCGGTGCCGAATGGAGCATCGGCGACTGGATCACCGCGCTGAACCTGCACGAGCTGGGCCCGTCGGACGTGGCCGCGCCGGGCCAGCCGTGCCCCCTGCGCAACGCCAGCGCCCGCAAGTGCACCACCCCGGCCTGGACCACGGCCGACCTCTACCTGGCCTATGTCGGGCTGGTCGGCTGGCGGTTGTCGCTGAACATCAACAACCTGACCGACCATCAGCCGGTCAACTACGACCCCGACAAGCTCGGCTACGACATCGCCTACGACGACCCGCGCGGGCGCTATTACCTGGTCAGCGCTGCGTACCGGTTCTAGGCCGTCGCCGGTCGCCGCAGTGCGACTGCCGTCGCGTTTCACCGCGGGCGCGGGAAAAAATCCTTCCTGCGGGGTAGGGGGGTGGACCATCTGCTGCGTTACTGGCCATGAACCTTCCGGAAGGAAGGCTCACGCGCCACGGATGGCGCACCTCAATCGCATCGACCGGGCCCCGCGATCCAGCTCCCCCGCGGATCGCGACCGGCATGCACGCAGGCTTCGGGATGAAGCATGGGGCGCCAAGGATGGCGCCATTTTTCGACGGTGTTGACCATTCGCCCGTCGCGGCCACTTTAGGACGCTTCTCATACACAGCCTTCAGCGGCGGTGGTCAGATGGGGCGTCCGCGTTTATCCAGTTCTGGCGGACACGCAGCACGCCATCAAGTACGCCATCAAGAGGGGCCTCCACCAGTCTTCCGCTGTCACGCGAAGCCCGCGTGTCGCAATGGCGCAGCCTTGCCTCAACGAACAACTTTGCGCGCCAGGAAGGTGCGTAGCCGGGTGGGTTTCCACGGACCCACCGCGGTAAATGCCGGGGGCCTCCCCCCTGCGTCCGGCATGTCTGGGGAAGTCGACGGATCGGCTTCTCCAGACCCCTTCCGCGATTTCCGGCGCACACCTGCGTGTCCGAAGTCAGTGACTCGGCGACGAACTTCGGAAGCCCCTTACACAGGATCGAAGGACTTCCCTACCGCAGCGAAGCCGGGCAGGCCGGTCCGGGAACGGGTGAGCTGGAGCACCATTCTCGTCACGCGCAATCCCTTGATCCGCAAGCGAATTGTGGCGTCACGACTGGTGAAGACCGGAGAGGTCTTGTCCAGACTCCCCAAGCGGAAATAAAGGTCCAGCCAATGCAATGCAATGCAAGCAGCGCGAACTTCCAGACCGGAAGCAGGTGTCACTCGTACTCGGTTCTGTCCACCGCCATCGCAGGCGCCTTGTTCGTCGGCGGCCTCGCGACAGCGCGTGCGCAGGATGCTGTCGTGGAGGTGGGACGCCGCGGTGATGTCGCGAGCTGGCGTACGGAGGAATTCAATGCCGATTGGGGCCTGGCTGCCATCGGCGCCGAACACGCCTACGCGCGCGGGCTGAGCGGTCGCGGGGTTCGCGCCGGCATTTTCGACGGTGGCGTCGAGTTGGGCCACCCGGAATTCGCGGGCAGGAACCACCGCGGGATCCGGATCGGCGACACTTTGCCCGATGGCAGCCGATGCACGAACACGATTCTCCTCGGGGGCCCGGGGGCGTGCTTCGCCTCGGACGGCCATGAAGCCACAGTCCATCACGAGGGCGTCCATGAGAGCGTGCCCGAAGACGTCCGCCAGGCCCTTGGAGAGTTGGGCTTCTCCTTCGACATCCACGGCACACACGTCGGGGGTACGATCGTTGCCAATCGCGATGGCAAAGGTACTCACGGCGTGGCCTTTGGCGCCGACCTGACCTCCGCCCGCTTGTTTTCCAACAGCGCCGCGCTATGGCGGCAGTTCGACTACGGCCCCGGCCTCGAATATGACCTTGGTATCCAAGCTGCAACCTCCGCGCTTGCCGATATGTTCCGGCAAGTGAACGAACGAAGCGTGCGCGTCATCAACCACAGCTGGGGCGTGGGAGAGCCGCGGACACTTGCCGAACTGGATGCGGAGCAGGCCGATCCGTCCTTGCAGGAGGAGTTTCAGGTCATCGCTGACGGGTCGCGTGCCCGGGGGCTGATCCAGGTGTGGGCCGCCGGGAATACCAGCGGACCCGCCGCAAGTCCGGAGGAAAGCCCGATCGCGGGCTCTCACGCATCGTTGCCTCGACGATTCGCCGACATCGAGCCGTACTGGCTGAGCGTGGTCAATGTCGATCGCGATCTGGTCCTGAGCAATGGTTCGGTGAAGTGCGGCGCCAGCAAGCACTGGTGCGTTGCCGCCCCCGGTACCGATATCCGGTCGACTGTGACTAGCGGTGGCGAGAACATCAAAGGTCAGGTGGTTTCGAACCCGGACGGCAGTATTGGGCTGGACGTGCAGGAACGAAACCCTACATTCGACTATGCGCCGCTGACCGGCACCTCGATGGCAGCGCCGCACGTCACGGGTGCCGTGGCGCTGTTGATCGAGCGTTTCCCGTACCTCGACAACCCGCAGGTACGCGATGTGCTGCTGACCACCGCGACCGATCTTGGCGCCCCCGGCGTGGACGACGTGTACGGTTGGGGATTGGTCAATCTTGAAAAGGCCATCGACGGTCCGGGGCAGATTCGGGTCGACACCCATGTCGTGATGAACGAGCGTGCCGGCGGCGCCAAGGTCTGGACAGGCGACGCCTGGGACGACTGGCGCAACGACATTGGCGGGACGGGCAGGTTGACGAAGTCGGGCGCAGGTTGGTTGCGGCTCAGTGGCGACAACACCTTCCGCGGTCTCGACCTCAGGGAGGGCGTGCTGGAACTGGATGCCGACAATCGACTCGGCCAGGTCGACGTCAACGGCGGCCTGTTCGTGCTCAACGGCAGCCTGACCACCACCGACGGCCTTGTCGTGAACGGTGGCGTCGCCAACATCCAGGGACGGGTTGGTGGTGCGACGCGCGTCGCCGTCGCAGGCAGCCTGCGCGGCAACGGCACGTTGGCCGACACGGTGGTGGAAGGCACGATCGCGCCGGGCAACTCGATCGGGACATTACGCATCGAGGGGGACTACACGCAGGGCGTCGGCTCGTACTACGAGGCGGAGATCGCTGCGCCATCGGCGTCCGATCGCATCGACGTCGGCGGCGTGGCGAACCTGCTCGGCGGCACGGTGCGCGTGTTCAACGCTCCCGGCCAGTACCTGCTGGGGCAAAGCTTCAACATCCTCAGCGCGACCGGTGGCATATCGGGTCGGTTCGCCCAGATCGACGCCTCCGCCATTTCGCCGTTCCTGAAGTTCGACTTCAACTATGGCGCGAACCAGATCGACGTCGACGTCGCCCGCGGCAGGTCACTCGCCTCCGCTGCGCAGACCTACAACCAACGCTCGGCCGCCACCGCGGCGGATGCCCTGGCGATCAATGCGCGCCTTGCACAGACGTTGACGCAGTTGTTCCCGCAGCAGGCACTCGATGCCTTTGATGCATTGAGTGGCGAGTTGCACCCGGGCGTGCACTCGGTCCTGGTGGAAGGCAGCCGACACATACGTGACGCCGCACTGTCGCGCGCGAGGGCAGGCACCGGCGCTTTCGCTCCGGCCAATGCAGACGCACCATCGGCCGCCTGGATCGAAGTACTCGCCAGCGGTGGCACGTTGCGCAGCGATGGCAATGCCGGCGAAGTCGACTACAACGGCAGCACGACGCTGCTGGGCTACGACTTCCGCTTCGACAACGGCATGCGCCTGGGTGTACTGGGCGGCATTGGGCGAGATGACATCAAGCAGCCGAATCGACGCTCCGAAGGCGACGTCAACTCACGCCATGTCGGCGTGTATGCCGGCCAGACCTGGGGCGGATTCGGCCTGCGCGCAGGTGTGGGCTACGCGGCGCACGATGTGGATGTCGATCGCACGGTCACCTTCCCGGGTGTGCAGGACCGCACCCGTGCCGACTATGACGCCGAGAGCAGCCAGGCCTACCTCGAGGGCAGCTATCGCTGGGTCGCCGGCATCTGGGAGTGGGAGCCGTACGGGCAGTTCGCGCAGGTGCACACGCATTCGGACCGTTTCGTCGAAAGCGGAGGGGTTGCCGCGCTGTCCGGCGACGTGGCCGACACCCGGGTCAACCTGTCGACGGTGGGCCTTCGTTTCAACCTCAACCTGAAGGGCGCGCGGCAGGAACAGGATTGGCTGAGCCTGCGGGGGGCGGTGGGTCGTCGCCATGCCAGCGGCGACCTGGCGCCTGCCGCGTCCGTGGCGTGGCAAGGCGGCAGCGCGTTCGACGTTCATGGCGCGCCGCTGGCGGAGAACTCGACCGTGGCCGAACTCGGCCTGGGTGCTCGCGTCAGCCGCAACGGTCTGCTGGAGTTGAACTACAGCGGCCAGATCGCCGACGACGCCCGCGATTACGGAATCAACGCGCGCTACAGCATCAACTTCTGATTGCTGGGACACATCCTGCAGGCGCAGAAACAAAAAGGCCGCGATCGCTCGCGGCCTTTCTGCTTGCTGCTTGCGCCAGAAGTGCCGGGTGGCTTACGCCAGGCCGGCCTGCTTCATCACTTCGGCGGCGTAGTCCTCGACCACCTTCTCGATGCCTTCGCCAACGGCCAGGCGCTGCATCGTGACGACGTCGGCGCCGGCGGCCTTGAGCACCTGCTCGACAGTCTGGTCGGTGTTGAGCACGTACGGCTGGCCGTACAGGGTGACCTCGTTGACGATCTTGGCGATCTTGCCGCTGATGATCTTCTCGAGGATCTCGGCCGGCTTGGCCTTGTCCTTGTCGGACATCTTGGCCAGCTCGATTTCCTTTTCCTTGGCCACGAACTCGGCCGGGACGTCGGACGCCTTGATGTGCGGCGGGTTCATTGCGGCAACGTGCATCGCGATGCCGCGGGCCAGTTCGGCGTCGCCGCCCTTGACCTCGACCAGCACGCCGATGCGGCCGCCGTGGACGTACGCGGCAACGTTGTTGGTGCTGTCGACGCGGGCCAGGCGACGGACCTGCACGTTCTCGCCAACCTTGGAGATGACGGCGGCGCGGGTTTCTTCGACCGTCTCGCCGCCGTCGACCTTGGCCGACTTCAGCGCTTCGGCGTCGGCGGCGTCGGAGGCCAGGGCGGCCTTGGCGACGGCTTCGGTGAAGCCCAGGAAGTTGTCATCCTTGGCGACGAAGTCGGTCTCGGAGTTGATCTCGACCAGCACGGCCTTGCCGCCGTCCTGGGCGACCGCGATGCGGCCTTCGGCGGCGATGCGGCCGGCCTTCTTGTCGGCCTTGGCCAGACCCGACTTGCGCAGCCACTCGGCCGCGGTGTCGATGTCGCCGTTGTTCTCGACGAGTGCCTTCTTGCACTCCATCATGCCGGCGCCGGTGCGCTCGCGCAGTTCCTTGACGAGGGAAGCGGTGATTTCAGCCATGGGGATTACCTCGGAATTCGTTGGATGTGCGGATCGCGCCAAATCTCGCGCCGGCCATGGCTGGCCGATGCGTGGCGCGTCCGCGAAACAATGTCGGTACGACCGGTGCGATGCGACCGCGCATGATCGCGCGGCCGCATGACGCGGGTCTTACTCGGCGGCGTCGGCCTTCTTGGCCGGTGCCTTCTTGGCCGGGGCGCGGCCACGCGGGGCCTTGCGCTCGGCGCCGTTCTCTTCGCCTTCGGCGGCGGCTTCGGCGAAGTCTTCCTCGCGCACGCCAGCCGGCGTCGGCGCAGCGGCCTTGCCTTCCAGCACGGCGTCGGCGGCGGCACGGGCGTACAGCTGCACGGCGCGGATGGCGTCGTCGTTACCCGGGATGGCGTAGTCGACCAGGGCCGGATCGTAGTTGGTGTCGACGACGGCGATGACCGGGATGCCGAGCTTCTTGGCTTCCTTGATCGCGATGTCTTCGTGGCCGATGTCGATCACGAACAGCGCGTCGGGCAGGCGGTTCATTTCCTTGATGCCGCCCAGCGAGGCTTCCAGCTTGTCGCGCTCGCGGCGCAGGCCCAGCACTTCGTGCTTGACCAGCTTCTGGAAGGTGCCGTCGGTCTCAGCCGCTTCCAGCTCCTTCAGGCGCTGCACCGACTGCTTGACGGTGCGGAAGTTGGTCAGTGTGCCGCCCAGCCAACGCTGGGTCATGTACGGCATGTTGCAACGCTCGGCTTCTTCCTTGATCGACTCGCGCGCGCTGCGCTTGGTGCCGATGAACAGGATCATGCCGCGCTTCTGCGCGATACCCGAGATGAAGTTCATCGCGTCATTGAAGAGCGGAACGGTCTTCTCGAGGTTGATGATGTGGATCTTGCCGCGGGCGCCGAAGATGTACGGACCCATCTTCGGGTTCCAGTAACGGGTCTGGTGACCGAAATGGACGCCGGCTTCCAGCATCTGGCGCATGGTGATCTGGGGCATTGCTTAACTCCAAGGCAGTGGAACCGGCCGCCGGGTAGGGTATGGCGGCTGCCCTCGGCGGTGCCGGGGGCGATGGTTCCGGGGTTGGGCCTCCCCGCTGCGTCCGTGACCGAACCTGGCGGTCCCGAAGGACTGCAGGCACCCCGGCACGAAGGGTTGCAGCGGGTGTGTATTCGCCTGCTCGGGGCCTGCTGGCCCGGTTGCTGCGCCCGGCGTGGGCGGTTGGAAAGGCACGAAGGCCCCGCCAAGCCGCGAGATTGTAGCTGGAACGGGCGGTTACGGGCAAGCTGGGGGTCGGTTGGACCCTGAACGGGCCGCAGATAGGCGATAATGGCGCCATGGCCATCACCATCAAAACCCCCGAAGAGATCGAGAAGATGCGCGTCGCCGGCCGCCTGGCCGCCGAGGTCCTCCAGATCGTCGCCCCGCACGTGAAGGCGGGCGTGACCACCGAGGAACTGGACCGCATCTGCCACGATCATATCGTCAACGTGCAGAAGGCAATCCCGGCCAATGTCGGCTACAAGGGATTCCCCAAGACCGTGTGCACCTCGGTCAACAACGTCATCTGCCACGGCATCCCGAGCCCGGGCAAGGTCCTCAAGGACGGCGACATCGTCAATATCGATGTCACGGTCATCAAGGACGGCTGGCACGGCGACACCAGCCGCATGTACCTCGTCGGCGAACCGTCGGTCATGGCCAAGCGCCTGGTCGACGTGACCCGCGAGGCGATGTTCCGCGGCATCCGGACGGTCCGTCCGGGTGCGACGCTGGGCGACATCGGCGCGGCGATCCAGCAGTACGCCGAAGGCGAACGCTTCAGCGTCGTGCGCGAGTACTGCGGTCACGGCATCGGCCGGATCTACCACGAAGACCCGCAGGTGCTGCATTACGGCCGCGCTGGCGAAGGGCTGGTGCTCAAGCCCGGCATGACCTTCACCATCGAGCCGATGATCAACGAGGGCGCGCGCCACACCAAGCTGCTGCCCGACGGCTGGACCGTGGTCACCAAGGACCGCAAGCTTTCGGCGCAGTGGGAGCACACGGTGGTGGTCACCGACGACGGCGTCGAGATCCTGACCCGCGTGCCCGGGGACGACAACGACCTATGACCGCTCCGGTCGCCGACGCCGGGTCCAGCGCAGGAGGATCCTCCGCGAGACCGGCGGCGAGACCGGCGGCGGAGCCCGGTGAGCAGGCGGCTGGCATCCGCAGCGCGCTCGCCGCGGTAAGCGCCGGCCTGGCGCAGCGCTTCGACAGCGATCCCGACGCCGACATCGACCGCCTGCTGCAGGCGCGCACCGGCGCGGTCGACACCCAGGTGCGTGCCGCCTGGGCCAGTTGCCTGCCGGCCGGTGCGCCGTTGGCGCTGTTCGCGGTCGGTGGCTACGGCCGCGGTGAACTGTTCCCGCAATCGGACATCGATCTGCTGGTGCTGGCCGAACCGGAGGCGCAGGCCGCGCACGCCGAGGCGCTGGCCGCATTCGTCGCGCTGCTCTGGGACGCCGGCCTGCCGGTCGGCCACGCGGTGCGTTCGGCCGCGCAGTGCACCCAGGCCGCCGCCGACATCACCGTCCTCACGGCGATGCTGGAAGCGCGCCCGCTCATCGCCACCGTCGAGGACATGCATGCCCTGCAGGTCGCGACGGCGCCGAGCCAGGTATGGCCGGCGCGCGAGTTCTTCGGCGCCAAGCGCGAGGAACTGCGACTGCGCCATGCCCGCTACGACGACACCGCCGACAACCTCGAGCCGAACCTGAAAGAAGGCCCCGGCGGCCTGCGCGACGTGCAGACGCTGCGCTGGATGGCGCTGCGCATCGTCGGCACCGGCGACCTGGAGTCGCTGGTGGCGATCGGTCAGTTCGGCGCCGACGAACTGGCCACGCTGGAACGCGAGCGCCGCGCGCTGTCGCGCCTGCGCTTTGGCCTGCACCTGGTCGCGGGCAAGCGCGAGGAGCGCCTGCGCTTCGACTACCAGAAGCTGCTGGCCGAACGGCTGGGCCATGTCGACAACGCCGACAACCTCGCCGTCGAACAGATGATGCAGGGCTTCTACCGCAGCGCCGCGCTGGTGCTGCGCATCGGCGAGCGCCTGCTGCAGCGCTTCGAGGAGCAGATCGAGGGCGAGACGGCGCCGGTCGCCATCGACCACGCCTTCGAACTGCGACGCGATTACCTGGCCGCGCGCGACCCGCAATGGCCGCGCGATGCCTACGACGTGTTCGCGCTGTTCGCGGTATGGGCCGCGCACGACGCCATCCGCGGCCTGCATTCGCAGACTGCGCGCGCACTGGCCGAGTCGCTGTCGCGCGTGCCGGCATTCCAGCAGGCCGAACCGGCATTGCGCGAGCGCTTCGTCGCCCTGCTGCGTGGACCGCACCCGGTGCACGCGCTCGAGCGCATGGCGCGGCTGGGCGTGCTTGGCCGCTGGATCCCGGCGTTCGCCAAAGTCTCCGGGCGCATGCAGTTCGACCTGTTCCATGTCTTCACCGTCGACCAGCACACGCTGGCGGTGCTGCGCAATCTGGCGCGCTTCGCCTCGGGCATCGTCGATGAGCGTTTCAGCATCGCCCACGAAGTCTGGCCGCGCCTGCGCAAGCCGGAACTGCTGCTGCTGGCCGGCCTGTTCCACGACATCGCCAAGGGCCGCGGCGGCGATCATTCCGAACTCGGTGGCGAGGACGCGCGGATCTTCTGCAGCACCATTGGCCTGTCGCGCGCCGACACCGCACTGGTCGAGTGGCTGGTGCGCCAGCACCTGCTGATGTCGGTGACCGCGCAGAAGCAGGACATCGCCGATCCGGAGGTGATCCACCGCTTCGCCGGCAAGGTCAACGACCGCGAGCACCTCGATCATCTTTACCTGCTGACCTGCGCCGACATCGCCGGCACGTCGCCCAAGTTGTGGAACGCATGGAAGGACCGCCTGCTGGCGGACCTCTACACCGCCACGCGCCTGGCATTGCGGCGTGGACTGGAACATCCGGTCGCCGGCCTCGAGCGCGCGGGCGAAACCCGCGACGCCGCGCGCGCCATGCTGGCCACGCTCGGTTTCGGCGAGGAGGAAGTCGACCAGCTCTACGCGCGCATGCCCGAGATCGGTTTCCAGCGCAGCCGTCCCGACCAGATCGCCTGGCAGGCGGCATCGCTGCGCGGCGTGGCCATCGGCGAGACGCGCGTGCGCGCCCGTGCCGTGGGCGAGCACGCCGGCGCGCTGGAAGTGTTCGTGCACTCGGCCGACCGCGACGGCCTGTTTGCCGCGATCGTCGCCACGCTCGACCGCCTCGGCCTGGCGATCCAGCAGGCGCGCGTGCTCGACGGGCCCAACGCGATGATCTTCGACAGCTTCGAAGTGGTGCCGATCGACCCGCGTTGCCCGCCAGGCATCGATGAGGTCGAACAGCGCCTGGCCGCGGCGCTGGACGGTCCGCTCGACCGCATCAAGCCGACCCGGCGCACGCAGCCGCGCCACCTGCGCCATTTCCGCATCAACGCGCAGGTCGGATTCGACACCCTCGGCGACGACGCACGGACCATGCTCAGCCTGGTCTGCACCGACCGCCCGGGCCTGCTTGCCGACGTCACCCAGGCGATCCGCAGCCAGGGCCTGCGCGTGCACGACGCCCGCATCGCCACCTTCGGCGAGCGCGCCGAAGACGTGTTCCAGCTCACCTGTACCCAGCCCGACGGGCGCGATGGCGCGCTCGATGAAACGCAACAGCAGGCCCTGCGCGATGCGCTGCTGGCCTGCCTTGAAGGAGATCGTTGATGAGTTCCGAGAAGAAGCCCGCCCGCAAGACCACCCGCAAGGCCGTGCGCAAGAAGGTTGCGCCGAAGGGGCCGGGTATCGACGAACTGAAGTTCATGATCGACAGCGCATTCGAGCGCCGCGCGATGCTGACCCCCGACGAGCTGGAAGGCTCGACGCGGCCGACGGTGGAGCGGGTGATCTCGGGCCTGGAGAGCGGCGAGTTCCGCGTCGCCGAACCCGACGGCAAGGGCGGCTGGACCGTCAACGAATGGCTGAAGAAGGCGGTGCTGCTGTACTTCCGCGTCAACGACATGCAACTGGTGGAAGGCTATCCGGCGCCGGCGTGGGACAAGGTGCCGGCGCGCTTCGAAGGTTTCGGCGACGCCGATTTCCGCAAGCTCGGCGCGCGCGTCGTGCCCGGCGCGATCGCACGCCGCGGCTGCTACATCGGCAAGGACGTGGTGCTGATGCCGAGCTTCGTCAACATCGGCGCGCACGTGGGCGAGGGCACCATGGTCGATACCTGGGCCACGGTCGGATCGTGCGCGCAGGTCGGCAAGCACTGCCACCTGTCCGGTGGCGCCGGCATCGGCGGCGTGCTGGAGCCGCTGCAGGCCTCGCCGACGATCATCGAGGACCATTGCTTCATTGGTGCGCGCTCGGAAGTCGTCGAAGGCTTCGTCGTCGGCCACCACAGCGTGATCGGCATGGGCGTGTTCCTCGGCCAGAGCACGCGCGTGTACAACCGCGCCACCGGCGAGATCAGCTACGGCTCGGTGCCGCCCTACAGCGTGGTCGTCTCCGGCCAGCTTCCGGCCAAGGACGGTTCGCACTCGCTCTACTGCGCGGTGATCGTCAAGCAGGTCGATGCCAAGACGCTGTCGAAGACCAGCATCAACGAGCTGCTGCGCGGGTTGGCGGACTGAGCACGATGACTACCCTCTACGGCCTCAACAACTGCGACACCTGCAAGAAGGCGCGCAAGTGGCTCGACCGCTTCGGTCTGGGCTATGCCTTCGTCGACTACCGCGACGAGCGCCAGTCTCCGGAACAGCTGGTGGAATGGAAGGACCAGCTCGGTGGCTGGGACGCGATGATCAACAAGTCGTCCACCACCTGGCGCGCGCTGCCCGACAACCGCAAGACGCCCGGCTCCGATGCCGAGTGGAAATTGCTGCTGAAGGAGTACCCGCAGTTGATCCGCCGCCCGCTGGTGGTGAGCGACGACGGCAAGGTCAGCCAGGGCTTCAGCGACAACGGCTTCAAGCAGCGCTTCGGAGTCGGTGCGCTGGGATGATTGCGATGAGCGACGTACTCGACCTCACCTGCGACCTCATCGCCCGCGCTTCGGTCACTCCCGACGATGCCGACTGCCAGGCGGTGATCGCCCAGCGCCTGCTGGCCGCCGGATTCCGTTGCGAGCACATGCACTACGGCGATGTCGACAACCTGTGGGCCGTGCATGGCGGCGATGGTCCGACACTGGTGCTGCTCGGACATACCGACGTGGTTCCGCCCGGTCCGCGCGATGCCTGGGCCAGTGATCCGTTCCAACCGCAGATCCGCGACGGTGTGCTGTACGGACGCGGCGCGGCCGACATGAAAGGCAGCGTCGCGGCGTTTGTCGTGGCGCTGGAACGTTTCGTGGCCACCCATCCCGATCATCCGGGCCGGGTCGCACTGCTGCTGACCTCCGACGAGGAGGGCGATGCCGTCCATGGCGTGCGCCGTGTTGCCGAGGCGTTCCGCGCGCGCGGCGAGCGCATCGACTGGTGCGTCACCGGCGAGCCGTCATCCATGGTGAAGCTGGGCGACCTGCTGCGCGTGGGCCGTCGCGGCACGCTGTCGGCGAAGCTGACGGTGCACGGCGTGCAGGGCCACGTGGCCTACCCGGACAAGGCGCGCAACCCGATCCACCAGGCCGTGCCCGCGCTCGCCGAGCTGACCGCGCGGCGCTGGGACGATGGCTACGAGAGCTTCCCGCCGACCAGCCTGCAGATCAGCAACATCCACGCCGGAACGGGCGCCAACAACGTGATCCCGGGCGAGCTGGAGGTGTTGTTCAACCTGCGCTTCAACCCGAGCTGGAGCGCCGAACAGCTCGAGCAGCAGTGCGAAGCGGTGCTGCAAAGGCACGGGCTGGAGTTCAGCGTGCGCTGGCAGCGTGGGGGCGAGCCGTTCTATACCCCGGAAGGCGTGCTGCGTGCCGCTGCGCGCGACGTGCTTGGCAAGTACTGCGGCGTCGCGCCGGAGGAAAGCACCGGCGGCGGTACTTCGGACGCGCGCTTCATCGCGCCGCTGGGTGCGCAGTGCATCGAGATCGGGCCGGTGAACGCGTCGATCCACAAGGTCGACGAGCACGTCGCCGTCGCGGATCTGGAGGCATTGCCGGGTCTGTATCTGGCGCTGCTGGAACGGATGCTGCTGCGCTAGCGACCAGGCCCCTCTCCCGCATTCGGGAGAGGGACGAGGGCAGTCCCTTACTGTGGCGCCAGCTTCAACGTATGCCGTGTCTCACCCGGCAGGAACGACGTCGGCCGGCCGTGCACCCAATCGTCATGACCGGCGCCCCAGAACGGCGACAGCAGGTGACCGCTCTGGCCACCGGGCATGTGGATGATGCCGTCGGCCTCGTGGCCAGGCGACACCACCATGCGCTCGGACGCACCGAAGTTGGGACCCTGCACGCGCGGCATGCCGCTGTCGCCGGGCAGTTCGTCGGCGGCCATGCACAGCACCGGCTTGGCGAACGCGGGCAGGGCGCGGCTCAGCGGATGGCAGATCTTCGCGGTGTTGCGTTCACCCCATGTGCGCTGGGCAAGCGGGCCCTTGCCGGCAAGTTCATCGCGAACGTCGCGCGCGGCATCTTCGAACAGCGCATCCCACGAGGCGAACCGGCGCGGCAGCAGGTTGGCAGGGCGTTGCGTCACCAGCGGCCAGGCCACGCCTTCGAAATGCGACAGGTTGGGCATCTCGAAATCCTTGCCCAGTGCTGCCTGTGCCGGTGCGGTGAGGCCGTCGAGCAGGCGGTCGTGCACGGCCAGGCGCCAGGCGCGGACGACGCGGTAGCTGACCGAGTCGGTGCTGGCGTGGCCCTGCCAGGTCGGCGATGCGGCAGCCAGTTCGTGCAGCGCCGGTGACTTCTCCGACGCGCCCTGGTCGCGCAGCAGCTGCCACCAGCGGCCCAGGAACAGGGCGCGGTCGTCGAGCTGGATCGCCAGCAGGTCGCGTTCGCTGAAACGCTGCCTGGCGAACAGGTCGTCGCGGATCTGCCGTGCCCGCGCGCCATTGGCGTAGCCACCGTCGCCGACACGCGCGAGCAGGGCGCCATCGACGACGCGGGTGTTGGCGCTCCACATGCGCTGCACGGTGCCGGCCGGCAAGGCGATGCCCGACGCCGTGGTGATGGGCCACGGCGGGCACGTCGCGGCATCGCTGACGGTGGTGGCGGTGCAACTGGCCTGGCGCACCGGCACCGGGCCGAGCAGGCGCCAGGTGATGCGGCCGTCGCGACCGCCGATGGCGAGGTTCTGGCCCGGGATCGCCGTGTGGTCGGCCATCTGCAGGGCATCGTCGAGCGAGTGCGCGTGCAGGAAGTTGGCCAGTCCCAGGTTCATCGAACCGGGCTGGTGCGCGACCCAGCGCAGGGCCAGGCCACTGCCATCGGGCTGGCGGAACAGGATCGGCCCCCATGCGGTTTCATCGACCGGGAACTCGACATCGGCCTGGCCGGCCACGCGGATGTGCTCGACGTTGCGGGTCACGCCTGCGCACGGCTCCTTGCAGGCCGGCTGGCGCTGCCAGTCGAGCCAGTCGCCATAGCTGTTGGTGAAGCCCCAGGCGACCTGGCCGTTGCTGCCGACCACCAATGCCGGCAGGCCCGGCAAGGTGAAGCCGGTGGCGTCGACGCGACTGTTGGCGGCACGCGGATCGGCGTAGCGCAGGCGCGCTCGGAACCAGATGTTGGGCGCGCGAAGGCCAAGGTGCATGTCGTCGGCGACGATCGCGCGGCCGTCGGCGGTGAGCTGGCCGGATACGGCGAAGTTGTTGCTGCCCACGTCGGAGCGCTCGGGCACGTTGGCCGGGCGGTCGGCGGCCGAGGGCACCGGCAGCGTGCGCAGGTCGAGTGTCGCCGCGTCGGGCAGGGTGGCGTCTCCGCGCGGCCGGCCGGCCAGCGGTGCATCCCAGCTGCTGCCGTCGTGATCGAGCAGCGCGTACAGCGCCGCCGGCACGTGCGGCTTGAGCTTCCACATCGCCAGCTCGCGCGCGTTGCTGGCGTCCTGCAGGTCGAAGTACATGGCGTAGCCGGCCAGCGCGGAATCTTCCAGGCGCCACGGCTCGGGCTGCGTGCGCAGCAGCAGGTAGGGCCACGGCCGCACCTTCAGTGCCGCCAAGCCGGCGTTGACGCCATCGACGTAGGCCTGCGCCATCGGCCGCTTGTCGCCGAGGACCGCGTCGAGATGGGCGCTGACGCGCGCGCGCATGCGGTGCACGCGGCGCTGCCTGTCGGTGTCGATCGCGGCCGGGCCGAACAGCGCCGACAGCTCGCCGGCCGAGGCGCGGCGCAGCAGGTCCATTTCGAAATAGCGTTCCTGCGCATGGACGTAGCCGAGCGCGCGCATGGCGTCGGCCTCGTTGGCGGCGTCGACGGTGACCACGCCGAGTGCGTCGCGCTGGATCGAGACGGGAGCCGACAGGCCGGGCAGGGCGAGTTCGCCGTCCAGGCTGGGCAGGCTGCCGCGCATCAGCCACCAGATCGCGACGGCGATCGCCACCAGCAACAGCAGCAGCACGAGCAGGCTGCGTTTGATCACTTTCTTCATGGTCCCCATCGATGGTTCGTTTCCCCGCACTAGTGTGGCGCAAATGCGGGGGGGCGAACTGGCCGCTCGTCCTGTCGCGTGCCCTTCGCGGGGAGGGGCTTGCAAGTGGCCGCGACCTGACGCAGGATCGGTCCATGTCTTCCGTCCAGGCCCTTGCCCACGCCACCCGAGCCGCTCAGCGCGGCGGTGCGCCCGTGGCCGGCCTGAACAATAACAACCGCAATAACGCCAGCCTCCCGCGGGCCGGCGATTAGCGCGCGCAAGACACGCTAACTCGCTCACGAAGCCCGCGCCAAAAGCGCGGGCTTCTTCGTTTTGCCTCCGCGCCACCCATTCCCGCCCACGAAACAAGCCCACCCAGGAGTCCTCCCATGTGTTCCATCCTCGGCATATTCGGCCTGCAACCCGGTGACGACGCGCAGGCGCTGCGCCGGCGCGCACTGGAGCTTTCGCAACGACAGCGCCACCGCGGCCCCGACTGGAGCGGCGTCCACCTCGACGACGACGTGATCCTCGTCCATGAGCGCCTGGCCATCGTCGACCCGGCCGGCGGTTCGCAGCCGCTGCACTCGGCCGATGGCGAGCTGGCGCTGGCGGTCAACGGCGAGATCTACAACCACCGCGAGCTCGAACAGCAGCTGCGCCAGCCCTACGCGTTCCAGACCGCCTCCGACTGCGAAGTCATCAGTGCGCTCTACCGCGAGCGCGACGACACCGCCGCCTGGCTCAACGAGCTCAACGGCATCTTCGCTTTCGCGCTGTGGGATGCCGGGCGCAAGCGCTACCTCATCGCGCGCGACCCGATCGGCGTGTGCCCGCTGTACTGGGGCCACGACCGCGACGGACGCCTGTGCGTGGCTTCGGAAATGAAGGCGCTGTGCGACGTCTGCGCCGATGTCGCCCAGTTCCCGCCCGGCCACTACTACGACAGCGCCAGCGGCGAACTGGTGCGTTACTACATCAAGGCCTGGCGCGACTACGGCGCCACCCAGGGCGTGGCAGTGGACCGGCAGGAACTGCGCGAGGCCTTCGAGCGCGCCGTGCACCGGCAGATGATGAGCGACGTGCCGTATGGCGTGCTGCTCTCGGGTGGACTGGACTCCTCGCTGGTGGCGGCCGTGGCGGCGCGCTACGCACGCAGGCGCATTGAGGACGACGATGCCAGCGAAGCCTGGTGGCCGCGTCTGCACTCGTTCGCCATCGGCCTGGATGGATCGCCCGACCTGGCCGCGGCCGAGATCGCGGCCAAGGCGCTGGGCACAGTGCACCACGGTTTCACATACGCGTTCGAGGAGGGCCTGGATGCGCTGCCGGAAGTTATCCGCCACATCGAAACCTACGACGTCACCACCATCCGCGCCTCCACGCCGATGTTCCTGCTGGCACGGCGGATCAAGGCGATGGGGGTCAAGATGGTGCTTTCAGGCGAGGGCAGCGACGAGATCTTCGGCGGCTACCTGTACTTCCACAAGGCGCCCAATGCGCGCGAATTCCACGAGGAGACCGTGCGCAAGATCGACGCCCTCCACAACTACGACTGCCTGCGCGCAAACAAGTCGATGATGGCCTGGGGCGTGGAGCCGCGCGTGCCGTTCCTCGACGTCGAGTTCATGGACGTGGCGATGCGGATGGACGCGCGCCACAAGATGGCCGGCATCGGTCCCGATGGCGTTCGCCGCATCGAGAAGTCGATCCTGCGCGAAGCCTTCGACGGTTACCTGCCCGAGTCGATCCTGTGGCGGCAGAAGGAGCAGTTCAGCGATGGCGTCGGCTATGGCTGGATCGACGGACTCAAGGCGCACGCGCAGGCGCAGGTGAGCGACCGCGTGTTCGCCGCGGCCGCCAGCCGCTTCCCGGTCAACCCGCCGCAGACGAAGGAGGCCTACCTGTACCGCCACATCTTCGAGCAGTTCTTCCCCAGTGCCGCGTGCGCCGAGACCGTGCCGGGCGGCAAGTCGATCGCGTGTTCGTCGCCGGCGGCGATCGCCTGGGATGCGGCGTTCGCGACCATGGCCGATCCGTCCGGGCGCGCGGTCGCAGGCGTGCACCAGGCGGCATTGGGGTGACCCTCAGACCGCCTTCGAGAACTGCCTCGATGCGGCCGCCGCCGGCTCGTGAAGGTAGCGATCGAAGCACGCCGCGATGACCCGCAGCAGCAACCTGCCGCGGGCAGTGGCAAGGATGGCGCTGGTCGACACCTCGACCAGGCCGTCGTCGCGCAACGGTTGCAGGCGCTGCAGCGCCTGCGCGAAGTAGTCGGCGAAATCGATGGCGTGCCGGCGCCCGGTCGCGGCGATGTCGACCGCGCCGTGGCACATCAGCTGCTGGATGACGTCGGCGCGGACCACGTCGTCGGCGTCCATGCGCATGCCGCGCCACAGCGGCAGGCGACCGTCATCGATGGCGCTTTCCCAGCTGGGCAGGTCACGCGGGTTCTGGCTGAAACTGGCGCCGACGTGACTGATCGCGCTGACGCCCAGTCCGATCAGGTCGCTGTCGGCGCACGTGGTGTAGCCCATGAAATTGCGGTGCAGGCCGCCGCGCGCCTGCGCCCGCGCGAGGTCGTCGTCCGGCAGGGCGAAATGGTCCATGCCGATGTAGATATAGCCCGCCTCGCCGAGGCGCTCGATCGCCTGCTGAAGCAACCCGAGCTTCACCGGCGCTGACGGCAGGTCCTCGTCGCGGATCTGCTGTTGCGGGCGAAACAGTGCCGGCAGGTGGGCGTAGCTGTAGACGGCCACGCGATCCGGGCGCGCGCGCAGGACGGTGTCGAGCGTGCGCCCGAAACCCCGCGTCGTCTGCAACGGCAGGCCGTAGATCAGGTCGACATTCACCGAGCGCAGGCCGTGCCTGCGACAGGCCTCGATGATCGCCAGGGTCTGCTCGACGCTCTGGATCCGGTTGACCGCCTGCTGCACCGCCGGATCGAAATCCTGGACGCCCAGGCTGGCGCGGTTGAAGCCGGCCTGCGCGAGGCGACCGATGTCTTCGGCCGATACGAAGCGCGGATCGAGCTCGATCGAGCAGTCGCGTTCGCCGTCCGCGGCCAGGGTGAAGTGCCGGTCGATCACGTCCAGCAGCTCGGCAATCTGGTCGGGCGCCAGGAAGTTCGGCGTTCCCCCGCCCAGGTGCAGTTGCGTGACCGGGCGGTCGCGATCGAACAGCGCCGACATCATCGCGATCTCGCGGTACAGCCGGACCAGGTAGGCGTCGCCGCGGGTGCGGTCGCGGGTGATGATGCGGTTGCAGCCGCAGTAGAAGCAGGGGCTGCTGCAGAACGGGACGTGCACGTAGAGCGACAGCGGGCGCGGGATCGGGTCGCCGTTGCTGATGGTCGCCATCTCGCACAGTTCGTCGGCCTGGAAAGCGGCGGAGAACTGGGGGGCGGTCGGGTACGAGGTGTAGCGCGGCCCGGGGCGGTCGTAGCGGCGGAGCAGGTCGGGATCGAAGGCGAGGGTCGGCAGGGC
Source organism: Lysobacter sp. TAF61 (assembly GCF_052113485.1). Classification (NCBI taxonomy): domain Bacteria; kingdom Pseudomonadati; phylum Pseudomonadota; class Gammaproteobacteria; order Lysobacterales; family Lysobacteraceae; genus Lysobacter; species Lysobacter sp. TAF61. The sequence continues at coordinate 7,674 of NZ_JBFRDH010000007.1, read as the reverse complement.
CATGCGCACAGGCTAGGCCGCGAGCGCCGCGGCCGCCTTGATCCGGGTCAAGTCAGGCCGGTTTGCATCGTGCTGCCGGCCGTCAGCTGCGGCGCTGGTCGATGCGGTAGACCACGGTGTCGAGTGCGCTGACGCCCTCTTCGACGAACTTCGGCTGCTGCGCCAGGATCTCGCGCCGTTCCAGCGTGGTCACATTCCACGCGCGACCGTACAGTTCGCGCACTTCCTCCTCTCCGACGCTGAACGGCGGGCCGTCCTTCTCGTGCTGCGGGTATTCCAGCGTGATCACCAGGCCGCGGCATCCGGCCGGCAGCCTCGGGTAGACCTCGTCGACATAGCGCCGACGCAGCGGCGCGGGCAGGGCGATCAGGGCGGCGCGATCGAACACCGCCGTGCAATCTGCCAGCACGGCCGCATCGAGCGCGAAGGCATCGCCGCAGATCAGCTCGATGCCGTCCGCGCGGTAGTGAACCCCGTAGGTCGACTCGCTGACTTCGGGCTCCAGGCCATGTTCGTCGAAGAATTCCTCGACCGCGATGCGCGACAACTCGACCCCGAGCACACGCAGTCCCTGCGCGGCGAACCAGGCCATGTCCAGCGTCTTGCCGGCCAGCGGCACGAACACGCGACTGCCGGCAGCCACCTGCAACGACGGCCAATGCTTGAGCAGCAGTGGCGTCGGTTTGTCCTGGTGGAATCCGATCTGCTTGTCGCGCCAGCGCTGGTGCCAGAAGTCGGGTTGCATCGCCTACTCGACCGACAACCCTTCCACCTTCTGCCAGCCGCGCGGCAGCAACCCGCCACGCGTGGCGCGTGCGCCGACGTAGGCATCGAGATCCTTGAACGACAGCGACATCGTGCGTGCGCCCGATCTCACCACCAGCGTCGCGCCCGGCGCCACCACCGCCACCGCGACCACGCGCTCGGTACCGAGCTTGGCCTTGGGGATGTCGATCAGCTTGTTGCCCTTGCCCTTGTCGAGCTCGGGAAGTTCGCCGACCGGGAAGGTGAGCAGGTGGCCGACATTGGTCACCACCGCGATCCGTCCCTGTTCGCCGTCGGCAACCAGTGCCGGCTGGATGACATTGGCGCCCGGCGTCAGCGACAGCATCGCCTTGCCGGCCTTGTTGCGGCCGGTGAGGTTTTCGAAGCGGGTGACGAAGCCATAACCGTGCGTGGAGGCCAGCACGAAGCGCTGGTCGTTCTCGCCACTGGCCAGGGCCTGGAACGACGCGCCCGGCGCCGGCGAGAAGCGGCCGGTGAGCGGTTCGCCATTGCCACGCGCCGACGGCAGCGAGTGCACCACGGTCGAATAGGCGCGGCCGGTCGAATCGAGGAAGGCGACCTGCTGCGTGCTGCGGCTGCGGGTCGCGGCCAGCAGTTCGTCGCCGTCGCGGTAACTCAGGCCTGCCGCGTCGATGTCGTGGCCCTTGGCCGCGCGCACCCAGCCCTTGCCGCTGAGCACGACCGTCATCGGCTCGCTGGCCACCAGCTCGGTCTCCGACAACGCCTGCGCGGCGCCGCGCGCGACCAGCGGCGAGCGGCGCTCGTCGCCGAACTTCTTGGCGTCGGCGATCAGCTCGTCCTTGACCAGTTTCTTCAGCTTGGCCTTGCTGTCGAGGGTGGCGACGATGCGCTCACGCTCGGCTTCCAGTTCGGCTTCCTCGCCGCGGATCTTCATCTCTTCAAGGCGCGCGAGCTGGCGCAGCCTGGTCTCGAGGATGTAGTCGGTCTGCTCGTCGCTGAGCTTGAAGCGCGCCATCAGCACCGGACGCGGTTCGTCCTCGCTGCGGATGATGCGGATCACTTCGTCGAGATTGAGGAAGGCGATCAGCAGGCCTTCCAACAGGTGCAGGCGACGCTCGACCTTTTCCAGGCGGTTCTTGAGGCGGCGCGTGACCGTGTCGGTGCGGAACGCCAGCCACTCGCTCAGGAAGGCCTTGAGTCCCTTCACCTGCGGTCGGCCGTCGAGGCCGATCACGTTGAAGTTGACCCGGAAGCTCTTCTCCATGTCGGTGGTCGCGAACAGGTGGCCCATCAGCTGTTCGGCGTCGATGCGGTTGCTGCGCGGCACCAGCACGATGCGCGTCGGGTTGGCGTGGTCGGACTCGTCGCGGATGTCTTCCAGCCACGGCAGCTTCTTGGCGCGCATCTGCGTGGCGATCTGCTCGATCACCTTGCCCGGCGATGCCTGGTACGGCAGCGCGGTGATCACCAGGTTGCTGCCGTCCTTCACGTACACGGCACGGGCGCGCACGCTGCCCAGGCCGGTTTCGTACATGTTCAACAGGTCGGCGCGCGGGGTGATGATCTCGGCAGCGGTCGGGTAGTCGGGGCCGAGCACGTGTTCGCACAGGTCGCGGGTGGTCGCGTCCGGGTCATCGAGCAGGCGCAGGCACGCGCTGACGACCTCGTTGAGGTTGTGCGGCGGCACGTCGGTGGCCATGCCCACGGCAATGCCGGTGGTGCCGTTGAGCAGCAGGTGCGGCAGGCGCGCCGGCATCCAGGTCGGCTCTTCCAGGGTGCCGTCGAAGTTCGGCGTCCAGTCGACCGTGCCCTGGCCCAGTTCACCCAGCAGCACTTCGGCGATCGGGGTCAGCTTGGACTCGGTGTAGCGCATCGCCGCGAACGACTTGGGGTCGTCGGTCGAACCGAAGTTGCCCTGGCCCTCGACCAGCGGATAGCGGTACGAAAACGGCTGGGCCATCAGCACCATCGCCTCGTAGCAGGCGCTGTCGCCGTGCGGGTGGTATTTGCCGATGACGTCGCCGACGGTGCGCGCGGACTTCTTCGGCTTGGCGCCGGCGTTGAGGCCGAGCTCGCTCATCGAATAGATGATGCGGCGCTGGACCGGCTTGAGGCCGTCACCGAGGAAGGGCAGGGCGCGGTCGAGCACCACGTACATCGAGTAATCGAGGTACGCGCGCTCGGCATACTCGCGCAGGGGGATCTGCTCGAAGCCGTGGAAGGCCGGACGGACGGTTTCGTTCATGGGGATGGCGATACGAACCTGGAATGAGTCGTTGGGCCGATTTTAACCGCGCACGATGGCGCGGCTGTTGGCCGGGTCGCATGTTCTGCCTGCGCCGTCGCACTGCGAGCGACGCAGGGCGGCGGTCAGCGGTGCGCTTCGCCGTTGGCTTCGGGCTGGTTGCGCACCGACAGCACCTGCAGGCGGGCGGTGCGGCCGCCCGGCAGCGGCCATTCGATCGAGTCGCCCACGTGCAGGCCAAGCAGGGCGCTGCCGATCGGCGCCAGGATCGAGACCTTGTCGGCGCTGCCGTCGGCGTCGCGCGGGTAGACCAGGGTCAGCTCGTGCTCTTCGCCGTCGGTCTCGTCGCGGAAGCGCGCGGTCGTGTTCATGGTGATGACGTCGGCCGGCATTTGCGCCGGCTCGACGACCTCGGCCCGTTCCAGCTCGGCTTCCAGCGCCGAGGTGTCGATGCCCTCGGCGATCGGCAGCTCGAGCAGGGCTTCGATGCGCTCCACGTCCAGGCGCGACATCAGCAGGGGCGGGGGACTCGGGTGGTTCATGGATGGGTCTCCAATAGCAGCGCGGGCGACGCACCGGGTGCGTCGCCCGCCATTTAGTGATGTACGGCGACCATAGCCCCGAATCCGGAAGGCGGCAACCGGGGCATCGCGGCCGGGTTCATTGAAGGTCCACGGAGCTCGTCTGCGGATGCCGGCGTTCGCCGGCATGACGGGCCGGCAACGCGGATTCAAAAAATTTGTCACAAGGCGTTGACAAGGTGCCCGCCGCAACGCAACATACGCGGCCTCGCACGGCGCAAACCGTTGCAGAGAGCCCAGGTGGCGGAATTGGTAGACGCACTAGTTTCAGGTACTAGCGGGTAAAACCGTGGAGGTTCGAGTCCTCTCCTGGGCACCAACACAAAGTTTCGGGGCATCTCATAGCGTCCCGGGAATTGACAGAAACCCGCCAATCTGGCGGGTTTTTTGTTTCTGGGAATCTCAGGTCGTCCCATTGCAGCGCAGCCTAGTTGGGGGCATATTTGGGGGCATCTGACCGTGGGGGCACATTGGGCCCACTTTTTGGGGTCATGGAGGTGCCATGGCGACCGCAACGAACAAGCTCACCGCGCTGTTCATCAAGTCGGCGCGAACCGGCAAGCACGCCGATGGCCTGGGCTTGTACCTCGAAGTGACCCAGAGCGGTGGCCGATATTGGCGGATGAAGTATCGATTCGCCGGCAAGGAAAAGCGTTTGGCGTTCGGTGTCTATCCCGAGGTCGGCCTCGCTGAGGTACGCGAGCGACGGGACGAGGCGCGCCGTGTCCTGCGCAACGGCCAAGACCCCTCCGCTGCGCGCGCGGAAGCCAAGGCGGCAGCCAGGCGAGATGCCATGGCCGGGTTCGAGCTCGCGGCTACCGCGTGGCTTGAGCACAAGCGACCGGGCTGGGCACCGGAAACCTACCGCAAGGCCAAGTACCTCACGGAGATGTACCTCGTTCCAAAGCTGCGCCGACGTTCGGTCGCCACCTTGACCACCAAAGATGCCGTGGCGGCGTTGGTTGACATCGGCAAGGGGGCCCCAGCACTCGCGGCAAAGGCCCGGCAGTACTTGCAAGGCATCATGCGCTACGCCGAGCAGCACGGACTACGTGAGGATGGGCGCGTGCTGTCGCTTCGCGGAGCGGTGCCCACCCATGACAAGGGGCACATCCCGGCAGCTACCAACGTCAAGACGATCACGGCACTGGTCAAAGCCATCAACGGTTACCCGACGCCGGTGACCCGCGCGGCATTGAGGCTGGCCATGCTGACGGCGATGCGTCCGGGCATCGTAGCCTCCGCGCGCTGGGACGAGATCGACTTGGAGGCGGGGGAGTGGCACGTTACCGGCGACCGCATGAAAACTCGACACGACCATCTGGTTCCGTTGCCGGCTCAAGCGATTGCCGGCCTACGCGAGATGCTGGCCTACACCCAAGGGCGGACTTATGTCTTCCCTCCCTTGGCCCGTCAGAAGACCCCCCACCTGCATCGTGACGCCCTGAGTGCGGCGCTTCGTCGCATGGGCTTCCAAGGACAGCACGCCACGCACGGGTTTCGCGGGATGCTGCGTACCGTTGCCCGGGAGCGCCTCAACGTCGATATCGATATCTTGGAAGCCCAACTTGCCCATGCCAAGCGCGGGGATGTACAGAAGGCCTACGACCGCACTACTTTTGGCGACGCCCGCCGTGAGGCGATGCAGGTGTGGGCGAACTATCTGGACAGTCTGTGTGAAGACACCGAGCCGACATCCATCCAAGCACATCCCTGAACGGTGCAGGTCATCTCGCAGGACTTGCTCGGGAAACGGTTGTGAGGTAGATTCTTCTACGCTAGGAGTGGCGCGTCCGGATAATCCGATCGCCCTCTGATGCCAAGCCCGCCATGTGCGGGTTTTTTTGTGCCCAAAAATCACACCCCCACCAAGCCGCCGCAAGGCGGCTTTTTTATTGGAGAGCCGGAATGCAGCCGCACCCTCAGTCTCAAGCCAGTGGATCAAAGCAGCGCCTAGTCCGCTTACCCGAGGTAATCGCTCGCACAGGAATCAGTCGCTCCGAGGTCTACCGCCGGATGGCAGCCGGGACGTTCCCTGTCGCGATCAAGTTGGGTCAGCGCCTAAATGCCTGGACTGAGACTTCCGTGGACGAATGGATCGATGCTCAGATTGCAGCGCGGATCGCCCGGAGGCCGTCCGATGAGCGCTAAGCCTCGTAGCCGTGCCAAACACATTGGTCGTCGCGAGTCTGGGACGTTCTCGTTGATTCCGCACGCCGTGCAGGACTCGGCAAACTGGAAGCGGTGTGGCGGCACGGCAATCAAGTTGCTCTGCGATCTGATCAGACAGTTCAAGGGACATAACAACGGGGACCTGACAACTTGTAGGACCGTCATGGCAAAGAGTGGCTGGAAGGTGCCCGAGACACTGCACTTCGCGGCTCTGGAGTTGGAGCACTACGGATTGATCATTCGCACAAAACAGGGCGGTCTACAGGTTGGACCAAACTTGTATGCACTGACGTGGGTGCCGGTCGACGACTGCCGGGGGAAGCATGACCATCCTCCTACCAAGACGCCCACGGGCGATTGGAAGATCGAACGTCCGCGATACAGACGCCCTCAGCGCAGCGAGCCAGTACGAATTCCGCAAGGATACGTACGATCTCCGTACCTTGCGGAGAGGAAAAGGTGCATCTCAGTTACGCATTCCGTAACTGCGGATACCCATGGTGATGAACAGGCCAGTACGTAAACCGTACTCCTTTCTAGATTCTTACCAAGGGTTGTTTGAGCAACCCCCGCCCAATGTGCCCTCACCGTCTGGTGACATTACGCACGACCCCACGAGCAACGCGCGCCCCGGCCACGTCAAGACGCTTGCACGTGCGCGCCCGAATGACATTGGTGATCAGTTATGTCAATCGTCAGAAGCTGTTGTGGCGCCAGGACACGCGCCGGCACGCCTTGTCGGACGAAACCCATTCCGGGGCGTAGGAGATGTCGCTGGCACGGGGGGCGGTCGACCGGGCCCAAAACTCCCGAGGGGAGGGCTAAGGCCGCCCTGAACCTCCCCCGTATTCGAGCGGCCCGAGGCGCTGCGGAAGTCGGCTAGTGCTGGTTACCATTGGTTTTTGGATGTTACGAGCGCTTGGCTGCCCTAATGCTGTGTCGTGCGAAGGACTTGGCTGGCATGTCGAAACGTATGCGCGCGCACGCGCGCGAATGACTTTGGTGAGAACACGCGGCTCCAAGTGTAGGTGGCACGGAGATGCAGCAGCACTGGACCCAGGAGCCAAGACAGAAGCGAGCGCGTGGCCTTGAACGTCGCTGCGGTTCGTTATTCGATTGAAGCAACACGGCCGCAACACTCACCACTATCGACTTCAGGGGCTGCTTTTATGTTCGACGCCAAGACGGTCGGCGATGCTATCGGACGCGAGGCGTTCGAGGCGATTAGCGCCAGCTCCTTGCCCCAGCTCATGGCGATGACACTGCTGCACATTTGGGCCAGCGGGAGCCAGGAAAAACTCCGGGCAATGGCGCAGGTGGGCGACCTACTGCCCGTGCTCACACAGAAACATCGAGCAGCGCTGGACGAAGCGAACGAAACCCGGCTGCAGAACTGCCACTTGACCCTTACAGAATGCCTTCAAAGTGCGGGACTTCCGTTGAAGCTGTGACGAGCGGGATCGCACCATGCTGGAGGTCCGTCCATCGACCGGGCACTGTGTCGCCGAAATCCGGCGTCAACAACGTCAAGAGGATTCGGAACAAGCGAACCCGCCGGGATACCTGGGGCCGCATCCCGGAGGAAGTTGGGCGACCAGCCTGCGGCGGGTTCAGAGTGCAAGTATACGCTTAAGTTCTGGCTTGCCCTGCACTGGGTCCTTGCCCTGACTTCATCCGCAACAGCCGTCTTCAGTGTGTTGAATCGACTGGTTGAATCCGCCGTCGGAAGTGGTCGCTTTCCTCCCTTCAAGCCATACCCCTGCTCAACGACCGCTATCGGCTGCGGTTTCAACCGGTGGATGCAACAGATTGTTGAAATCGTTCGGCCGGTGTTTCGTAGCCTAGCGTCTTCCGGGGCCGTCCGTTCAACTCTCTGGCCACGGCGTCAAGCTTGGCCTGCGTGATCGTGGACAGATCGAGACCCTTGGG